>NZ_JAVKPV010000013.1:0-80567 GCF_040981075.1 Kocuria sp. CPCC 205263
TGGACCACACCGGCCTGGACTCCCCCGACTACGTCCAACCGGAACGCCCCATGAGCGCGATCGGGGGCTGAGCCGGGATGCTGATCCGCTACTTCGCGGCCGCCCGCGCCGCTGCCGGCACCGACGCCGAGACCCTGGAGGTCCCCGACGACCGGCCCTGCACGCGCCGGGACGTGGAGAACCTGCTGGCCCGGGCCCACCCCGAGCCGCCGCCGGGGCAGCCGCCGCTGGCGCAGGTGCTGGCCCGGTCCAGCTTCCTGCTCGACGGCGTGGCCTGCCCCGATCCCGACACCCCGGTCCCGTCCGGGGCGGTGCTCGACGTCCTGCCGCCCTTCTCCGGCGGGTGAGCGCGTGAGCGAGCCGGGACCGGCCCCGGTCTTCCACGCCGTGGTCCTGGCGGGCGGCCGCTCCGCCCGCCTGGGTGGCCGGCCCAAGGCCGGTCTGCGGCGGGCCGGGCGCACCCTGCTGGAGCTCACGCTGGAGGCGGTCCGGGAGGCGGCGGGCGTCGTCGTCGTCGGCCCGGCGGACCCGGCCGTCCCCGGGCACGTGCTGCGCACCCGGGAGGACCCGCCGTTCTCCGGCCCGGCCGCGGGCATCGCCGCCGGGCTGCGCGCCCTCGACGCCCTGCCCGCCGCGCAGTGGACCCTGACCCTGGCGTGCGACATGCCCGGGGTGTCGCGGGCCGTGCCCCTCCTGCTGGAGGCGGCCCGGACCGGCGACGGCGCCGCCGGCTACGTGTCGGTCCCGCCCGACGGCCACCGCCAGCCCCTCGCCGCCCTCTACCGCAGCGACGCGCTGCGCCGGGCCTTCGCGGGGCAGGACGCCGCGGACCGGTCCGTGTTCTCGTTCGTGCGCCAGCTCCAGATCCGGGACGTCACCGTGCCCGAGGACGCCACCGCGGACGTCGATACGTGGGACGATGTGCACAGGCACCACCTGACCTGACCACGAGCGGGCGGCCCCACCGCCCGGGAGGAGCGGCGCATGCCCAAGGACCTGAGCCCGTCCGAGCACGAGATCCTGGAGCGGTGGGTCGAGGCCGTGCGCGCGGCCCTGGACGTGCCCGACGCCGACCTCCCCCTGGACGCCGTGCTGGGCCTCACCGGCAGGATCGCCCACGGCACCGTGCGCCCCGCCGTCCCGCCCACCGCCTACCTGCTCGGCTACCACGTGGGCCGCGCCGCGGCCGCGGGCGAGGACGAGCACCGCGTCCTGGACCGCGCGCTGCAGACCGTCGACGGTCTCGTCCCCGCCGCCCGCCGAACCCCCGAGGAGAACTGATGTCCGGACTGCCCCTGCCCCACGACACCAACAGCCCCTACACGCACGCGCTGCCCGTCATCGAGGACGACAGCGGCACGCCCGAGAGCGCCCCCGAGGAGGTCGAGACCGTCCACGACGCCGACTGGCACCGGGCCCGGCAGTTCTCCTACGACATCGCCACCGCGCTGCCCAGCCACTGGCTGCCCCTGCAGGAGGCGCTCGGCGAGGTCCTGGCCGAGGACGTCACCGCCCCGATCCCGGTCCCGCACTACGCCTCCTCCGCCATGGACGGTTACGCCGTGGCCGGCCCCCAGCCGTGGACGGTGGTCTTCCCCGAGCCCGTGGAGACCGACCCCCGCAAGATGCTGACCATCCCGCCGCGGGAGCTCTACCGCCCGGTGCTCAACCTCGAGCCGGGCGAGGCCACCCGCATCGTCACCGGCGGACTCGTCCCCGCCGGGGCCCGGGCCGTGCTGCGCGACGAGTACGCGCACCTGTCCGAGGAGGGCACCGTGCTCACGATCGCGGCCCACGCCCCCTCGGCCGAGGACATCCCCTACGGGCAGAACATCCGCCGCACCGGCGAGGAGGTCGCGGCCGGGGACGTCATCCTGCACGCCGACTGCCTGCTCAACCCGGCGCACATCGCCTTCGCCGCCGTCAGCGGCCACGACATGCTCCCGGTCCGCCGCCGTCCGCGCGTGACGATCCTGCTCACCGGCAGCGAGGTGGTCGAGGACGGGATCCCCGAGCCCGGCCAGGTCCGGGACGCCTTCGGCCCCCAGCTGCCCACGTTCGTGGAGATGCTGGGCGGGTCCGTGGACCAGCTCCGGCGCGTCGAGGACACCGCGAAGGCGATGCTCTCCGCCCTGACCGAGGCGCCCTCCGGCATGGCGTCGGTGCTCGACGCCCGCACCGAGGTGGTCATCACCACCGGCGGGACCGGGCACTCCGACGCCGACCACGTCCGGTCGGCGCTCCAGGAGCTCGGGGCGGTCTTCCTGCTCGACGGCCTCGCCCAGCGCCCGGGCCACCCCACGTTCCTGGCGCGGCTGCCCGAGGACGGCCCCTTCGTGGTGGGCCTGCCCGGCAATCCGCTGGCCGCGATGACCAGCATCTTCACGGTGGCCCAGCCCCTGCTCGCCAAGCTGCACAGCGACCGGCCCCCGGCCACGCGCACCCTGCCCGCGGCCGAGGACCTGCCGGGCCAGAAGGTCACCGCCCTGGTGCCCGCCTACCTCCGGGACGGGACGGTCGCGCCCCGGGACCGGGTCGGCGCGAACATGCTCCGCGGGCTCGCCCACGCGGACGTCATCGCCGTGGTCCCGCCGGGCGGCGTGACCGCCGGGCAGGACGTCGAGGTGGTCCCCCTGCCCTGGCGCTGACGCGCCGCGGCACGCCGAGGGCCCGGACACCAGTGGTGTCCGGGCCCTCGGCGTCCCGGGCTTCGCGGGCTCAGGCGGTCGTGAAGAGGACCAGCGCGCCCAGCACGAACACCGTGGAGGCGGCGAGTGCGCACGCGAACTCCACGACGATCCCCAGGCCCGCCGCCTTGAGACCCGCCCAGCTGGAGTCCAGCGCCGCCCGGAGGTCCCGCTGGCGAGCGGTCTCGCTCAGCAGCAGGCCCACGAAGAACCCCACGAAGATCCCGACCACCGGGATCACGAACAGGCCCACCACGGCGCCGGCCGCGGCGTAGAGGAGGGAGCGGTTGGGGATCTGCCGGCGCTTGAGCCGGGTCCCGGTGAGCACGGCGCTCGCGGCCATCCCGGCGATCGCCAGCGCGGAGCCGATCCCCAGCACGGCCCAGCCCTCGACCGCCTGGACCGTGAGGGCCCAGACGAGCAGGCCGACCACGATCAGGATCGAGCCCGGCAGCACCGGCACGATGATGCCGAGGCACCCGACGACGAGCAGGGCGGCGGTGATGAGGGTCGCGATGATCTCGGCAGTCACGCCCTCATCGTAGGCGCTGGGGCGGGCTGTCCCCCCAAGAGGCCGCAGACCGGGGCGGGCAAGCCGCCCTAGCCTGGAACAAATGGCCACCACCGTCCTGGATCCCGCGCGCCCCGGCACCGATGAACTCGCCCCGCGCGGTTCCCGGTGGTTCCTGCTGGCCTCCGTGGTGCTGCTCCTGATCGGCGCCGGCGGGCTCTTCCACGCCAACGCCCCCGGGTGCTGCGGGGCGTCCCTCGGCGAGGAGCCGATCCGCACCGCGCCCGTCCCGGAGCCGTGGGGCGATGACGTCCTGGCCGCCGCCGAGCTCTCGGGGCTCCCGCCCGAGATCGTCGCCGCCCAGCTGGACGTCGAGAGCCGCTGGGACCCCCGGGCCGTCAGCCCGGCCGGGGCGCAGGGCCTCGCCCAGTTCATGCCGGACACGTGGAAGCGCTACGGCCGGGGCGACCCCTTCGATCCGCGGGCCGCCATCCGGGCCCAGGGCCTCTACCTCAAGGACCTGCGGCGCATGGTGCGGGGACTGGCGCCCGCCTCGGCCCGGGAGGAGATCGACCTGGTGCTCGCCGCCTACAACGCCGGGCCCACGGCGGTCCTGCGGCACGGCGGGATCCCCCCGTTCGCGGAGACCCGCGGCTACGTGGCGCAGATCCGCGAGCTCGCGGCCACGACGTACGCCGGGGTCGGCGCCTGAGTGCTCGTCAGCCGGCGGGCCGCCAGCTCCTCGCGAGGCCCCGCAGCGCCCTGCGGGCCGCGTGGTACCCGGCCATGCCGTGCACCCCCCCGCCCGGGGGCGTCGAGGACGAGCACAGCCAGACCCCCGGCACGCCGGTGGCGTAGGGGTCGGCCTGCACGGCCGGCCGGAACACCTGCTGCAGCCCGTCCAGGGAGCCGCCGCCGATGTCCCCGCCCACGAGGTTCGCGTTCCACGCCTCCAGCTCGGCCGGGGAGGTGTCCACGCGCTCGCGGATCCGGTCGCGGACCCCGGGGGCGAAGCGCTCGAGCTGCCGGAGCACCCGCTCCCCCGCCCGGGGGTCGTCGCACCCGTGGGGGACGTGGGCGTAGGCCCACAGCACCTCCCGGCCCGCGGGCGCCCGGGAGGGGTCGGCGGCCCCCTGCTGGGCCACGAGCACGAACGGGCGCTCCGGCAGCCGGCCGGCCCGGGCCTGCTGCTCCGCGGCGCCGATCTCGGCGAGCGTCCCGCCCACGTGCACGGTCCCGGCCTCCGCCACGCGCGGGTCCCGCCACGGCACGGGGCCGTCCAGCAGCAGGTCCACCTTGTAGGAGGCCGTGCCGTAGCGCCACCGGGCGAGCGCCCGCCGGTACCGGTCCGGCAGCTCGAGCCCGCGCAGGCCCAGCACCTGCCGGGGCGTGAGGTCCAGCAGGACGACGTCGGCCGGCCGCACCTGGGCGAGGTCCGTCACCCGGGAGTGGACGAGCACCCGCCCGCCGTGCTCCTCGAGATCGGCCACCAGGGCGTCGACGACGGCCTGGGTGCCGCCACGGGCCACCGGCCACCCCGTGGCGTGGGCTGCAGCGCCGAACAGCGTCCCGAAGGCGGAGGTCAGCGCGTGCCGCGGGGGCAGCACCGCGTGGGCGGCGGACCCGGCGAAGAGCCCCCGGGCCTGCTCGGTGCGGAACAGCACCCGCGCCGTGGCCGCGGCGGGCCACGGCGCGCGCAGGCCGAAGGACGCCAGGGCCCGCGGGTGCTCGGGCACGCGCACGAGCGGGCCCAGCACCGACTCGACCGTCTCCTCCCAGCGCTCCACCACGCCGCGGTGCAGCAGGGACCACGCCCGGCCGTCCGGGCCCAGCCCCGCCGCCGTGCGCTCGAGCGAGCGGTGCAGCAGGCCCGGCGGGCCGTCGTCGAGCGGGTGCGCGGCCACGACCGGCGGGTGCAGCCACTCCAGGCCGTGCCGGTGCAGGCCCAGCTGCGCGAACAGCGGGCTGGCCACGCCGAAGGGGTGGACGGCGGAGCCGAGGTCCACCACGGTGCCGGGGCCGAGCACGGCCGCGGAGCGGGCCGCGCCGCCGGCCGAGCCCGCCGCCTCGTGGACCGTGACGTCGAGCCCCGCGCGGGCCAGCACCACGGCCGCGGCGAGCCCGTTGGGCCCCGAGCCGACGACCGCGGCCGTCCCCTGCACGGGCCGTCCTACCCGACCAGGGCGCTGCGCATGGTCCGCAGCGCCACGGACAGGGACGCGAGCTCCGCGGAGGCCTCGCCCGTGTCCTCGGCCTCGATCTCCCCCAGCACCTCGCGCAACCGGCCCAGGCGGGACTCGTTGCTGGACTCCCAGGACTCCACCTTCTCCCGCGCGTCCCGGCCGGGGGCCTCGAGCGCCTGGTCGGCGAGGGCCACCAGGGTCGCGTACACGTCCTCCCGCATGGACATCCGCGCGAGGTTCTCCCAGCGGGTGCTCTGCGGCAGGCCGGTGATGCGGTTGAGCAGGCTCTCGATGCGGTAGCGGTCGTAGAGCCGGAAGTAGACCTTGGCGATGGTCTTGATCTGCTCCTCGTCGAGGCCGCCGTCCTCGGCGATCGCCTCGCCGGAGGCGTGGGCGAGGCGGGCGACGTCGAGCAGCGCGAACGCGTCCAGCAGCTGGGACCACTCCGTGGCCAGCGCCCCGGGGACGCCCTGGCGCTCGGCTGCCTCCGCCCGCGAGTCGACCCGCTGCCGGGAGTCCTCCCCGAGCAGCCGGTCCTCGAGGAACCGGATGTCCACGGTGGGCTTGTAGCGGTCGATGACCTCGGCCACCGGGTTGGCGGTCTCCTCCCGGTTGATGAGCCAGCGCACCACGCGGTCCAGCAGGCGCCGCATGTCCAGGAACATCCGGTCCCACACCTCGGTGGGCACCTCCGCGGGCAGCTCCCGGTGCTGGTGGGCGTAGCGGTCGATCTCGTAGATCTGCACGGCCGCCACGAAGGCCCGGGCCACCTCCACGGGCCCGCACCCGGTCTCCTCCATCACGCGGTAGACGAACGGGATGCCGCCGTAGTTGACCATCTGGTTGGCCACCACGGTGCAGATGATCTCGGCGCGCAGGGGGTGGGTGCCGACGAGCTCGCCGAAGCGCTGGGTGATCTGCTCCGGGAAGTAGGCCTCCAGGACCTCCTCGAACCACGGGTCCTCGGCGAGACCGCCCTCGACCAGCGCCTCCGAGAGCTGGATCTTGGCGTAGGCCGCCAGCACGGACAGCTCCGGGGACGTGAGCCCGTGGCCGGTGCGGACCCGCTCGCGCAGCTGCTCGTCGGAGGGCAGGAACTCGATGTCCCGGTCGAGGTCGGCCTCGTCCTCGAGCCAGTGCAGGAACCGGATGTAGGCCTCGTTGAGGGCCCGCACGCGCGAGCGCTCCGTGGTGAGCAGCACGTTCTGCGCCACGTTCGTCTCGAGCACCAGCCCGGCGACCTCGTCGGTCATGGCCTCGATGAAGCCGGCGCGCTCCTCCGCGGAGAGCTCCCCCGCCACGACCATGCGGTCCACGAGGATCTTGATGTTGACCTCGCGGTCGGAGGACTCCACGCCGCCGGAGTTGTCGATCGCGTCCGTGTTGATCAGCACCCCGTTCAGCGCGGCCTCCACGCGGCCGAGCTGGGTGCAGCCCAGGTTGCCGCCCTCGCCGACGACCTTGGCCCGGAGGTCCCGGCCGTCGACGCGGATCGGGTCGTTGGCCTTGTCCCCCACGTCCGTGGAGGTCTCCTGCGCCGACTTCACGTACGTGCCGATCCCGCCGTTGTACAGGAGGTCGGCCGGCGCCGTCAGGATCGCCCGCATCAGCTCGATCGGGGAGAGCTCCTCGACGCCGTCGTCGAGGTCGAGGGCCTCGCGGACCTGCGGGGAGATCGGCACGGACTTCGCGGTGCGCGAGTACACGCCGCCGCCGGCCGAGATCTTCTCCGGGTCGTAGTCCTGCCACGAGGACCGCGGGCGGCCGAACAGCCGCTCGCGCTCGGCGTAGGAGACGGCCGGGTCCGGGTCGGGGTCGAGGAAGATGTCGCGGTGGTCGAACGCGGCCAGCAGCCGGATGTGCTCGGACAGCAGCATGCCGTTGCCGAACACGTCACCGGACATGTCCCCCACGCCCACCACGGTGAAGTCCTCCGCCTGGGTGTCGACGCCCAGCGCGAAGAAGTGCCGCTTCACCGACTCCCACGCCCCCCGGGCCGTGATGCCCATGGCCTTGTGGTCGTAGCCCACCGAGCCGCCCGAGGCGAAGGCGTCCCCGAGCCAGAACCCGTACTCCGCGGAGATCGCGTTGGCGGTGTCCGAGAAGGACGCCGTCCCCTTGTCCGCGGCCACCACCAGGTAGGAGTCCTGGCCGTCGCGGCGCACCACGTTCTCGGGGTGCACGACGACGTCCTGGCCGGACCCGTCCCGGACGAGGTTGTCGGTGATGTCCAGCAGGGAGGCGATGAACAGCTTGTACGCCTCCCGGCCCTCCGCCACCCAGGCGTCCCGGTCCGCGGCCGGCTCGGGCAGCTGCTTGGGGTAGAACCCGCCCTTCGCCCCGTTGGGGACGATCACCGAGTTCTTGACCATCTGCGCCTTCACCAGGCCCAGGACCTCGGTGCGGAAGTCCTCCCGGCGGTCCGACCAGCGCAGGCCGCCGCGGGCCACGGGCCCGAAGCGCAGGTGCGTGCCCTCGACCCGCGGGGACCACACCCAGACCTCGAACATGGGGTGCGGCAGCGGGGCCGTGCTGATCCGCCGGGGGTCCAGCTTGAACGCCATGGTGGGGCGGTGCCGGTACACGTTGGTGCGCAGCGTGGCGGCCATGCACTCGGCCAGCGCCCGCAGCAGCTTGTCGGCGTCCAGGGTGGGCACCTCGTCCAGGGCCTCGGTGAGCCGCCCCTGCGCGGCGTCGCGCTGGGAGCCGCGCACGACGTCGTCGAGCGCCGGGTTGAAGCTCGCGTCGAAGAAGTCGACCAGCGCCCGGGTGACCCGCGGGAAGCCCAGGAGCGTGTCCGCGATGTAGTCGAAGGAGTTCGGGTGCCCCAGCTGCAGGAGGTACCGGACGTAGGAGCGCAGCACGGCCACGGTCCGCCACGTCATGCGCTCCGTCAGGACCAGCCGGTTCAGGGAGTCCGACTCGGAGCGCCCGGACAGCACCGCGCACAGGGTGTCCTCGATGAGGTCCTCGGTCTTGGCGTCCTCCGGACCCGTCGCGTCCACGCCCTCCGGCAGCCGCACCCCGAAGTCGTAGAGCTGGAAGTGGCGGCCGTCGGCGGGGGTGACCTCGTACGGCTTCTGGTCCAGGACCGTCAGGCCGAGGTTCTGCAGCATCGGCAGCAGCTCGGTCAGGGACAGGGAGCGGGTGAGGTAGATGTTCAGCCGCACGCCCCCGGGGTCGTCGACGACGCGCACCTCCGCGGGCAGGTCCGGGTCCCGTCCCCACAGCTCCTCGCAGCGCTGGAGGTCCTCGACCGCCTCCTCGATCTCGTAGTCCGCCCGGTAGGCGTCCGGGAACGCCTCCGCCCAGTTCTCGGCGTGCGTCCGCGCGAGCTCCTCCGAGAAGTCCCGGTGGATCGCGCGCACCAGCGCCTCGGACCAGGACCGCACCGCGGCCCGCAGCCGCGCCTCCAGGCCCGAGCGGTCGAAGGACTGCACCTGACCGGTGTAGGGCAGCCGGATGCGGAAGAACAGGCGGGCGAGGGTCGAGGAGGTGAGCCGGGCGTCGAAGTCGATGGACTCGGCGTCGAAGGTGCGCTTGAGCTCGGCCTCGATCCGCCCGCGCACCGACGTGTTGTACCGGTCGCGGGGCAGGAAGACGACCGCGGACATGAACCGCCCGAAGTGGTCCTGGCGCAGGAACAGCCGGGTCTGCCGCCGCTCGTCCAGGCCCATGACGCCGCGCATGATGTCGTAGAGCTCGTCCGCGGTCATGTGGAACAGCTCGTCGCGCGGGTAGTCCTCGATGTTGCCCATGAGGTCCCGGGCCGAGTGCGAGTCCTCGAGGAAGCCGAACCGCTCGGCGACCTCGGCCATCTTGTCCTTGATCAGCGGCGTCTCGCGGGCCGGCGTGTTGTAGGCGCGGCGGGTGAACAGCCCCAGCACGAGGTACTCGCCCACGATCCGGCCCTCGTCGTCGTACTTCGCGACGCCGATGTAGTCGAGGTACTCCCGGCGGTGGATCGAGGAGCGGCGGTTGGCCTTCGTGATGAACAGCGTGCCGGCCTCGCGCGCGTGCTCCCGGCCCAGCCCGGTCAGGACCTGCCGGTGCGGCTTGCGGTCGTGCTCCACGAGCAGGCCCAGGCCGGTCCCGGGACGGCTGACCAGGGAGAGGCCGCCGCCGGAGTCCTCGAGGTCGTACTCCTTGAAGCCCATGAGGATGAAGTTGCCCCGGACCAGCCAGCGCAGGAACTCCTGGGACGGTCCGATCAGCGGCGGGTGCCCGCCCTCGGGCAGGTCCAGCTGCCGCAGCCGGTCGAGCTCGTCCGCGAGCCGTCCGACGCGCTCCTTGAGCTCCACCTGGTCGTCGTCGACCCGCTGGACGTCCTCGAGCAGGCTCGAGAGCCGGGCCACGAGCTCCTGGGCGGTCTCGTCCGAGATCTGCCGGGAGAGCTCCACGGAGATCCAGGACTCCACTACGTGCGTGGTGCCCCCGTCCGAGCGGAACCCGGCCAGGCTGGGCAGCGCGGTGGTGTCGCCGCTGGAGGTGGCCGAGAAGTCCGGGACCTGCTGGAGCTCGCGCAGCTCGTGGGTCCCGGCGTCCCGGGCGGCGACGAGCACGGGGTGGATGAGCAGGCGGGCACCGCCCCACTTGGCGGCGATCTCCGCGGACACGGTGCTCACGAGGTAGGGGACGTCCTCGGTGACCACGAAGACCACGGAGGTCGAGTCCTCCTGGCGCACGCCCACGGCGATCTCCCGGGGCGCGCGGACCCGTCCCACCTCGTGGTGGTGGTCGGCCCGCTCGCGCAGCTGGTCCTCGGTGTGCGCGAGCAGGTCCTCCTGGGGCACGTGGCGGTAGTACTCGTTGATCCACGCCCGTTCCCCGGACCACTCGGGGGCCCGCGGGATCACCTGCAGCGCCTCGGTCCGGTCCTCGTCGGGGATCGTGTACTGGTCAGAGGCCACAGCCGCATCACGCCTTCGTCGCCGTGGACAGCAGGGGGCACGGTCCGTGCGCCGCCCTCGCCGCCCCAGGGGGTGGACGGCACCTCGTGGGACCGTCCCTGGTGGGTCCCAGCTTATTGAACGAAGCCGGGGCTGTCAGGGTGCGGTGGACTCCGCCGCGTCATCTCGCAGGCGCGCCGCACCGAGGGCCTCCGTCCGCACGGGGACCACCTCGCAGTTGCCGATCCGGGGATGGGCCTCCCCGTTGAGCTCGGAGACCGTCAGGCGGATGAGCGAGCCGTGCGCCACCACCAGCACGCTGCGCCCGGGGTGGTCGGCACGGATCCGGCGCAGCGCCGCCAGACCGCGGCGGACGACCGCCTCCGCCGGCTCCCCGGCGGAGAGCAGCTGCTCCCGCGCGGCGCCCTCGAGGCCCGCCAGGCGCGAGCCCTCGAGCGGGCCGAAGCTGCGCTCCACGAGCTCGTCGTAGGTCGCCGCGAGCTCGAGGCCCAGGGCCTCGCCGATGATCCGGGCGGTCTCCACGGCCCGGCCGAGCGGCGAGGACACCAGGACGTCCCAGCCGAGGGCCTGGGCGTGCAGGTGGCGGGCGACGACCCGGGCCTGCTCCCGCCCGGCGTCGTTGAGCGGGACGTCCGTGGCGCCCTGGAGCCTCTCCTCGAGGTTCCAGTCGGTCTGGCCGTGGCGGATGAGCACGATGCGTCCGGGGGTGTTCACGTCCCCCACTCTGGGCGACGGCCTGCCGGGGGGGCAAGCGGGACGGCGGGAATCGCGGTCCGCGGGGGCCCGGGCACCGCACCGCACCCGGCCGCCGCCGGCCCACCGGGCCAGGACACGGACGGCCCGCGGCCCGAGGTCCTGGACGAACCGGGGCAATGCGGGTTGAGTGGCACGCATGACCACCTTCACGTTCAGCTCCCGCGTGCCCCACCCCGTCGAGGACGTCTTCGCCTGGCACGCCCGCCCGGGGGCGCTCACCCGGCTCACGCCCGCGTGGACGGGCTCCGTGGTGGAGGAGTCCTCGCCCCCGCTGCAGGACGGGACGCGGTCCCGGCTGCGGGTGGCTGTGCCGGGCTCCTACGGGCTGGCCTCGGTGCCCTGGACCGCGGAGCACCACGGCTTCGTCCCCGGGCGGGAGTTCCGGGACCGGATGGTGAAGGGCCCGCTCGCCTCGTGGGAGCACCACCACCGGTTCGACGACGACGGGCACGGCGGTACCGTGGTCACCGACACCGTGGAGTACGCGGCGCTGCCGGGCAGCAGGGCGTTCGGGGACCGGCTGATGAGCCCGGCGCTGGGCCGCCAGTTCGAGGCCCGCGCCCGGCGGCTGGCCGCCGACCTCGACCTCCACAGCCGCTATCCCGGCCGGCCCCTGACCGTCGCCGTCACGGGGGCCTCGGGCACCATCGGCGTGCAGCTGGCCGCGCTGCTGAGCACCGGAGGCCACACGGTCCTGCGCTTCGTGCGCCGCGAGGCGCGCACCCCCCTCGAGATCTCGTGGGACCCGGCGACCGGGGAGCTGGACCCCGCCGCGCTGCGGGGGGTGGACGTCGTGGTGAACCTGGCCGGGCGCAGCATCGGGGGGCGGCTCACGGACGCCGCGAAGGAGCAGATCCACGACTCGCGGGTGCTCGGCACCCGGCTGCTCGTCCGCGCCTTCGTCGCGCTCGGCGACGAGGCCCCCGCCGCGCTGATCAACGGCTCCGCGATCGGCTACTACGGGGCGGACACCCACGGGGAGAGCGTCACGGAGAAGTCCCCGCCGGGCGACGACTTCCTCGCCGAGGTCTGCACGGCCTGGGAGCAGGCCGCCCAGGAGGCCGAGGCCATCGGCACCCGCGTGGTCACGGTGCGCACCGGGGTGGTGCAGAGCCCCGCCGGCGGCGCCCTCAAGGCCCAGCTGCCCCTGTTCCTCGCGGGGCTGGGCGGGCGGCTCGGCTCCGGGGACCAGTGGCTCAGCTGGATCTCGCTGGACGACACGGTGGGCCTGTTCGCCCACGCGGTGCTCTCCCCCGGCCTGCACGGGCCCGTCAACGCCGTGGCCCCGATGCCGGTGACGGGCCGCGACTACGCCCGGACCCTCGGCAAGGTCCTCGGCCGGCCGGCTCTGCTGCCCACCCCGGGGTTCGGGCCGAAGCTCGTGCTCGGCTCCGAGGGCGCCGAGCTGATGGCGCTCGCGGACCAGCGGGTCTCGGCGGACCGGGCCATCGACCGCGGCTACCGGTTCCGCCACCCCGACCTCGGCTCGGCGCTGCGGGAGGAGCTGGGCCGCTTCTGACCCGCCCCGGCCCCGCCGACCGCCCGCCACCACCGCCGAGACCACCACGTCGGCCCGGGCACCCCGCGGATCCGCGGTGTGCCCGGGCCGACGTGGTGGGTCAGCGGCAGGACGGCCGTCAGAGGCGGCCGGAGACCGGGAACCGCTCCCAGGCGCGGTGGCTCTTCATGAGCGTGACCACCTGCTCGACCACGGCGGCGGCGTCCTTGCCGGAGACCACGCCGGGCGCACCCTCGGGCAGGCCGGCCGCGGCGAGCACCTGGCCCTTGGCGCCCCAGGTGCCGATGGCCTTGGCCTGGCGGAACACCTCGCCGAGCAGCAGGTGCACGCGCGGGTCCACGCCGCCGGGGGCGACGGCTCCGGCCTTCGCGTCGAGGCCCTGCCGGGCGTCCGGGGCCGGCGGGACGGCGCCGGCCACGAGCACCGAGTCGAACTCGACGGAACGCGCCGTGAGGTAGGTCCGGTGGGCCACGACCTTCCCGCCGCGCCCGACCGGCCCGCCGTGCGGGGCGATGACCAGTGGCACCATCCCGGCGTCGTCGATCGCGGAGACCACGGCCAGGAGGTCGTTCTCGTCGGGGTCGGGGCCCACCACGATCCCCACCTGCCGACCGTCGAGGGGCCACTGCCCGCCGACCTGGGACAGCGCGGGGCTGGGCTTGATCCTCCCGTGCTTGACGGTCGGCTTCGGCGCCGGAAGGCCCAGGTCCTGGGCGACCACGGCGCACAGCTTCTCGTCGATGTTGGCCAGGGCCTGCAGCTGGCGCTCCTTGACCGCCTGCTCCCAGCACTTGCCGAGTTCGAAGGTGTAGGCCTGCGCGATGTGCTCCTTCTCGACGTCGCTCATCGACAGCCAGAACAGGCGGGTCTGGGTGTAGTGGTCCTCGAAGGTCACGGGGTTGCCGCGCTCCTTGACCGACTCCGCGACCGGGGCCGGGTGGTCGATGAAGGGGCGGGCCGGCTCGTCGGC
Source organism: Kocuria sp. CPCC 205263 (assembly GCF_040981075.1). Lineage (NCBI taxonomy): Bacteria > Bacillati > Actinomycetota > Actinomycetes > Micrococcales > Micrococcaceae > Kocuria > Kocuria sp. CPCC 205263. The sequence continues at coordinate 13,537 of NZ_JAVKPV010000013.1, forward strand.
GGGGAAGGGGTTGTTCCCGTCCAGCGAGTTCGGGTGGTAGGGCGCCACCCCGCTGTGCACGGCCGTCTGGTGCATCCCGTCCCGGAGCATGTCGTTGACCGGGGCGTGCGGGCGGTTGATCGGCAGCTGGGTCCAGTTGGGCCCGCCGAGCCGGCTGAGCTGGGTGTCCAGGTAGGAGAACAGCCGGCCCTGCAGCAAGGGGTCGTTGGTGACGTCGATGCCGCGGACCAGGTTGTTCGGGTTGAAGGCGACCTGCTCGGTCTCGGCGAAGTAGTTGGACGGGTTGCGGTTGAGCGTCATCAGCCCGACCGGCTCCACGGGCGCGAGCTCCTCCGGGACGATCTTCGTGGGGTCGAGCAGGTCGATGCCCTCGAAGACCTGCTCCTCGTTGTCCTCGAAGACCTGCACCCCGAGCTCCCACTCGGGGTGGGCGCCGGCCTCGATGGCGTCCGCGAGGTCCCGGCGGTGCACGTCCGGGTCCATGCCCATCGCGATCTGCGCCTCCTCCCACAGCACCGAGTGCACGCCGAGCTTCGGCTTCCAGTGGAACTTCACGAGCACGCTGCGGCCGGCGTCGTCGACGAGCCGGAACGTGTGGACGCCGAAGCCCTCCATGGTGCGGTAGGACCGGGGGATGCCGCGGTCCGACATGTTCCAGATCGTGTGGTGCTGCGCCTCGGTGTGCAGGGAGACGAAGTCCCAGAAGGTGTCGTGGGCGGACTGCGCCTGCGGGATCTCCCGGTCGGGGTGGGGCTTGCCCGCGTGGATGACGTCCGGGAACTTGATGGCGTCCTGGATGAAGAACACGGGGATGTTGTTGCCCACGAGGTCCCAGGTGCCCTCGGAGGTGTAGAACTTCGTGGCGAAGCCGCGGGTGTCCCGGGCGAGGTCGGCGGACCCGCGCGAGCCGAGGACGGTGGAGAAGCGCACGAAGACCGGGGTCTCGACGTCCTTGCCGAACACGGCGGCGGAGGAGATCCTGCTCGCGGTGCCGTAGGAGCGGAACACGCCGTGGGCGCCGGCGCCGCGAGCGTGGACCACGCGCTCCGGGATGCGCTCGTGGTCGAAGTGGCTGATCTTCTCCCGGAAGTGGTGGTCCTGCAGGAGCACGGGACCGCGCCGGCCCGCCTTCAGGGAGTGGTCGGTGTCGGCGCGCCGGGAGCCGTGGGCGGTGGTCAGGTGCTCGCCGCCCTGGGCGTTGAGGGTCGGGTCGATCCCGGTGTCCTGGCCCGTGGGGCTCACCGGCTCCGGCGTGCCCTGGTCCGGCTTGGGCGGCAGCGGCGGGCGGGGCGTGGTGGGCTCCGCGAGCGGGGCGGTCTCGCTGCCGGGGACGCCGGGGGCCGTCGACGCCTGGCCCCCGGCCTTCTGCCTCATCCTGTTCAGCCTCTTGCGCATGATGGACCTCCCGGTCGTCGAAGTGCGGTCGACACCGGCCGGTCCCGGTCCGCACGGACCGGAACGACCAGCTCGCTTACCATTAGTGCACTCCCGTGAGACAGGGCACAAGTCGCCGGGCCCGGCTCCGCGCTGGGTGAACAGCCGACCGCGCCCCGGACGGACGCCCCAGACGGACGCCCCGGACGGACTCCCCGGACGGAGCGGAACGGACCCCCTCGGCGCCGTGGCCGAGGGGGTCCGGGACGGAGGGGCTCAGTCCTCCTCGACGTCGACCCGCTCCTGGCGCACGGTCTCCTCGACCACCTCCGTGCGCTCCGTGCGGCGCACCACCAGGCGCACCCGCTCGTAGGGCACGCGCACCGTCTGCACCACGGGCACCTCCCGGTAGAGGATGACCTCGTCCTCCCCCACCGGCAGCTCCCGGCCGGCGAGGAACGCCTCGCGCTCCTCCTCGGTGACGGGGGTGCGGACCTCCTCGACGTCCTCGGACGCCAGGGTCTGCTCCGCGCGCACCGGCTCCTCCACCACGTACTTGCGCAGCCGGGCCCGCCCGGACTCGACGCGCTCGGTTCCGACCTGCAGCCGCTCCTCGTGCCGGACCACAAAGGGGGTCTCGCCGGGGCGCCCACCGCCTCCGAGGTCACCGGTCACGTCCTCGGCAGCGTCCCCGGCGGCGTGGCGGCCGGCACCGCGCTCCGCCTCGACCCGGGTCGTGGCGTCCGGGCCGGTGGCGTCCTGGTCCGTGGCGTCCCGCTCCACGGTGTCCAGGTCGGCGGTGTCCGGGCCGGTGACGTCCCGGCCTGTGGCGTCCCGGCCGGCCGCCTCCTGGTCGAAGGCCCCTCCGCCGGCGCCGGACGGCTCGTCGCGCCGGCCGTGGTCGCGCCGATCGTCAGCCCGCTCGTCGCCCACGCTCTCGCGGCCGTGGCCGGCCGTGGCGTCCGCCCCGGTCAGCGACTCGCCGGTCCCGCGCACGGGCGAGCCGTCGTCGCGGCCGGAGTCGTCACCGTGACGGACGGCGTCGTCGTCCCCGGCGTCGATGTTGTAGGCGGGAGCCCCGCCGCGCGGGTCGCGCGTGTCGGTGGCGCCCGAGGTCGCGGAGCCGCCGATGTCGCCGTCCTCCCGCCCGTAGGCGTTGTGGTCCCAGAGCTCGGTCGCCGAGCTGGGCGCGTGGCGCTCCACCCCGGTCTCGTCCGCGTCCCGCCCGCCGGCGCGCCCGGCGGCGGGCTCCTCGTGGGCGGACTCCTGGTCGTACGGACGGTCGTCGGAGGTGGACATCGTGGACTCTCCTCGGGGTTGCAGTCGACAGCCACATTTTATCAGCGTGCTGAGCTGTGTCGCATTCCACTCTACGGGGGACCGGGGTCCGGCGCGGCGGGTCGCCCGCCCTTGTCCGCCCGGGCCCACGGTGCGAGGATCGATGCATGAGCACCTGGACCGCCCTCGCGGCCGGCGGCGCCGAGGCCGTGCGGACGGGGGCGTGGGAGAGCGGTGCGACGGTGGCCGGAGCGGTCGTCGTCGTGCTGATGGTGGCCGCCTCGGTCTCCCTGCTGCGCAGCCCGGCCCTGGATCCCGTGCTGCGCCTGCTGTGGCTGCTCGTGATCCTCGCGTTCCCCGTCGCCGGCGCGGGACTGTGGTTCGCGCTGGGCCGCCGGGCCCCGCGCCCGCAGGACCCGCACCCCGCGTAGCCCGCCGACACCCCCGCAGGACCCGGCCGAGAAAGGACTCCGCATGAGCTACACCCAGGACGGGCACGGGTTCTTCACCCGGGCCCTGGACGCCGAGGACCGCGGACGGCTCGACGAGGCCGAGACCGCCTACCAGCAGGCCATCGTGCTCTTCGAGGAGGAGGGCGACTCCCTCCAGGAACAGGCCGCCTGCCACTACAACCTGGGTCATCTCTACCTCGGGATGAACCGCCCCGGCCGGGCCGTCACCGCCTACGAGAACGCCCTCGGGCTGTTCTGCCGCATCCCCGGCAGCGGCAAGCACCTGGCCCGCACGCACCTGATCCTGGGCAGCCTGCTGCTCGAGCTGGACCGCGCCCACGACGCCGAGGAGCACCTCCTCGACGCCCTGGGCCAGTACCTCGACGCCCCGCACGAGGCGCAGGACCAGGCGCAGTGCCACGTCAACCTGGGACGGGTGTACGAGCTGGGCGAGCGCCACACCCAGGCCATCACGGCCTACAACCGGGCGCTGGACTTCTACCAGGAGACCGAGGCCACGGCCACGGACCAGGCGGAGTGCTTCACCGCCCTGGGCCGGCTCTACGAGCGCGCGGGCCGGATGAAGGAGTCCGGGGCCGCCTACGCGGCGGCCGCCCGCCTGCGCTGGTCCGCCGAGCAGCAGCGACTGGAGCAGCAGAGCCCCACCCGGGACGCCGGGGTGCCCGACGGAGAGGACCGTTCATGAGCTCGCGCCTGCTCTACGGCTGCATGACCATCGGGGGTTCGTGGGACGACGCCCCGCCGAGCGCAGGGACCGTGGACCGCGCCCGGGCCGCGGTGCACGCCGCGCTGGACGCCGGCATCACCGACTTCGACCACGCCGACATCTACGCCCACGGCAAGTCCGAGGAGGTCTTCGGCGAGCTCCTCGCGGAGGACCCGGAGCTGCGCCGGAGGGTGAGCCTCCAGACCAAGTGCGGGGTGCGCCTGCCGGGCAACACCGCGGCGCCCGGCGCGCCGACCCACTACCGGCTGGACCGGGACACGATCCGGAGCGGCCTCGAGGGGTCCCTCCGCCGGCTCCGCGTGGACTCCGTGGAGCGCTTCATGCTGCACCGGCCGGACCCCCTGGCCGATCCCCGGGAGGTCGCGGGGACCCTGGACGAGCTGCGCAAGGAGGGGCTGATCCGCTCCGTGGGCCTGTCCAACATGTCGACCCGCCAGGTGTCCCGCTACCAGCAGGTGCTCAGCACGCCCGTCACCGCGGTGCAGCTCGAGCTGAGCCTGCGGCACCGGGGCTTCGTGGAGCAGCAGATCCTGGCCAACCACCCCGAGGGCGCGGAGCACTCCTTCCCGGAGGGGCTCCTGGAGTACTGCGCGGCCGACGGCATCGAGGTGCAGGCGTGGGGCGCCCTGGCCCGCGGCCTGTACACCGGTGCGCCGATCCCGCCGGAGGACCAGCACGCCGCAGCCACCGCCGAGACGGTCCACCGGATCGCCTCGGCGCACGGCGTCCCCGGCGAGGCGGTGGTCCTCGCGTGGCTCATGAAGCACCCCGGCGGGATCCGCCCGGTGCTGGGGACCACCGACCCGGAGCGGATCGCCGCGTGCGCCGCGGCGGAGGAGCTCGCGTCCCGGCTCGGCCACGAGGACTGGTACGCGCTGCTCACGGCGGCGCGGGGCCAGTCCGTCCCCTGAGCCTGCGCCGGCCGCTCAGCCCGTGAGCCGCGCGCCCAGCTCGCCGGCCGCCTCCCGGAGGGCGGGCACCATGTCCACGAGGTCCTCCAGCCGGTGCCGGAACACCGGCGCGGACAGCGCGAGCGAGCCGATGCAGCCCCCGCCCGGCCGCAGGACGGGCACCGCGACGGCTACCATCCCCACGTCGTGCTCCTGGTCCTGGGTGGCCCAGCCCTCCCGCCGGATCCGCTCGACCCGCCGGCGCAGCTCGTCCCGGTCCGTGAGCGTGGCCGGGGTGCGGGCCTCGAGCTCGATGGTGCCGAGCAGGTGCTCGCGCACGTCCTCCGGGGCGAAGGCGAGCAGGCACAGCCCGAGGGCCGAGGAGTGCAGCGCGCCGCGGTAGCCGGGGTCGGAGGTGACCCGGAAGTCCGGCCCGTCCTCCTTGGCGAGGGTGTGGAAGCGGTCGCCGTCCAGGACGGCGAAGAGGCAGGACTCGCCCGTGCGCTCGACCATCCGCCGGAGCACGGGCACGACCGTCCCCGTGATCCCGAGGCGCTGGGCCACGCTGTGGGCGGCGTGGAAGATCTTCAGCCCCAGGACGTAGCGCCTGTCCTCCTGCAGCTCGGCGAAGCCGTCCCGGACGAGCGCGTTGAGCAGCCGGTAGGTGGTGCTGAAGGGGTAGCCGCAGATCTTGGTGGCCTCGGCCGCGGTCAGCCCGTCCGGGTGCTCCCCCAGCAGCTCGAGCAGCCGGAGGGCCTTGCCCACCATGTCCTGGCGGGCGGCCCCCGCCGGCCCAGGGGCCGTCACCGGGGGCACCCGGCGCCGGGGAGGGCGGTCCTGATCGGCGTTCGCACAGCAGCGCTCCGTTCGTCCTGCGGTTGACATGTGGACCAGCTCACAGAGATCATGATCACACAGTAGAAATAATTTCCACAATATGAGAACTATATCGCGTTGTGGATCGACCCGAAGGACCTCCATGAGCTCAGCAGCGACGACCGCCGAGACCACGGCCCCGCCGCCCTCCGGCCGGACGCCCCGCAAGGCCGCGCTGGCCAGCTGGATCGGCAGCGCCCTCGAGTACTACGACTTCGCGGTCTACGGCACCGCCGCCGCCCTGGTGCTCAACCACCTCTTCTTCCCCGCCGAGACGTCCCCCGGCGTGGCCATCCTCTTCGCCATGGGCACCGTGGGCGTGGCGTACGTCGTCCGCCCCCTGGGGGCCCTGGTCATGGGTCCGCTGGCCGACCGGTTCGGCCGCAAGTTCGTGCTCATGCTGACCCTGTTCATGATCGGCGGGGCGACCTTCGCCGTCGGCTGCCTCCCGACCTACGACCAGGCGGGGATGCTGGCCCCGGTGCTGCTCGTGCTGTGCCGCGTGGTCCAGGGCCTGTCCGCCGCGGGCGAGCAGGCCAGCGCCATCTCCATGTCGCTCGAGCACTCCGACGAGGACCGCCGCGCGTACACCACCAGCTGGACCCTGCAGGGCACCCAGTTCGGGACCCTGCTGGCCACCGCCGTGTTCATCCCGTTCACCCTCCTGCCGGAGGAGGCGCTGTTCAGCTGGGGCTGGCGCGTGCCGTTCTGGCTCTCCGCCGTCGTCGTGGTGGTGGCCTACCTGATCCGCCGCCACCTGGAAGAGCCCCCGGCCTTCCGGGAGGCCCGAGCCGAGACCCCCGACGAGCAGCCGGAGTCCCCGCTGCGCGTGCTCCTGCAGCACCACCGGGCCGCCGTGGTCCGGATCGCCGCCGCCGCCATGATCAACACCGTCAACGTGGTGTTCACGGTGTGGTCGCTCTCCTTCGCCACCTCCGTGGTCGGCCTCGAGCGCTCCTCCATGCTGTGGGTCTCCGTGCTGGCCAACGCCGTCGCCCTGTTCGTGATCCCGGTCGTGGCCGTGCTCGCCGACCGCATCGGCCGCAAGCCCGTCTTCCTCGCGGGGGTCGTCGGCCCCGCCGTGCTGATGTACCCCTACCTCTCGGCGGTCCACGCCGGGAACTGGCCGCTCATCTTCGTGCTCGGCGCCGTCATGTCCGGGTGCTTCTACTCGATGGCCAACAGCATCTGGCCCTCGTTCTACGCCGAGATGCTGCCGCTGCGGGTCCGGGTCACCGGCCTGGCCCTGGGCACCCAGATCGGCTTCGCCGTCTCGGGCGGCTTCGCGCCCGTCCTCGCCTCCGCCGTGGCCGGTCCCGCCGGCGACAACTGGCTGGGCGTGGCCGTGTTCGTCACGGTCGCGTGCCTGATCTCCGGAGGCGCCGCGCTCACCGCGAAGGAGACGGCGCGGAAGTCCCTCGACGAGATCGACGCGCTGCACACCTCGCGCACCGAGGCCGCCGAGCTGCGCGCCCTCGAGTCCCGGGGCCGGGACGCCGCGGAGGAGGGCGCCGCGAAGCCGGCCGCCGCCGGGGCGGCGCGCTGATGCGCACCTCGATCGCCACGGTCTGCCTCTCGGGCACCCTCGAGGAGAAGATGCACGCCGCCGCGGCCGCCGGGTTCGACGGGATCGAGGTTTTCGAGCAGGACCTGGTCGTCTCCCCCTCCTCCCCCGAGCAGATCCGAGACCTCGCAGCGGAACTGGGCTTGACCCTGGACCTCTACCAGCCCTTCCGGGACTTCGAGGCCGTGGGCCCCGAGCAGTTCGCCGCCAACCTCAAGCGCGCCGAGGCGAAGTTCCGGTTGATGAACCGACTGGGCATCACCACCATGCTCGTGTGCTCCAACGTCGCGACCGCCGAAATCGACGACGACAACGTCATGGCCGACCAGTTGCGCCAGCTCGGCAACCTCGCTTCCGGCTACGAGGTCCGACTCGCCTACGAGTCGCTGGCCTGGGGGAGGTTCGTCAACGACTTCGAGCGCGCCCAGCGGATCGTGGACCTCGCCGACCACCCGAGTGTGGGGACCTGTCTGGACAGTTTCCACATCCTCTCCCGCGCCTGGGACCCGGCCCCGATCGAGGACATCGCGGCGGAGAAGATCTTCTTCGTGCAGCTGGCCGACGCCCCGCTGCTGAGCCTGGACGTCCTGTCCTGGTCCCGCCACCACCGGGTGTTCCCCGGGGAGGGCGACTTCGACATGGTCGGCTTCATGTCCCACCTGGTCCGCGCCGGCTACGACGGCCCCGTGTCCCTGGAGATCTTCAACGACGCCTTCCGCCAGGCCGACGTCAACCGCACGGCGGTGGACGGGCTGCGCTCCCTGCGCTGGCTCGAGGACCAGACCCAGAGAGCACTCGACGGTCAATCGGCGCGAGGCCGGCTGCAACTGCAACCTCTGCCACCGGTGGAGGAACCGGACGGATACGACTTCGTGGAGATCCGCGCCGGGCGGCTCGGCGAGACCACCCGGCTCCTGCACCAGCTCGGCTTCGCCCTGGGCGGGCACCACCAGTCCAAGGAGAACGTGCAGGTGTGGGTGCAGGGACCGGTGCGGGTCGTCGTCAACAACGCCGTCCCCGAGGACGCCCCCACCGAGATCGCCGCCCTCGGTTTCGAGGTTCCGGACCCGGACACCGCGCTCGAGCGCGCCACCCGGCTGTCCGCCCGGCCTGTGCACCGCTCCCAGCGCGAGGACGAGCAGGTGCTGCGCGGCGTGTTCGCCCCGGACGGCACGGAGATCTTCTTCTGCCAACGGCCCGGCAACGGCGTGCCCGCGTGGCTGGGCGAGTTCGGCGCGGACGACGAGCTCGACACCGGGGCCCTGGTCACCGGGGTGGACCACATCAACATGGCCCAGCCGTGGCAGCACTACGACGAGGCCGTCCTGTTCTACACCTCGGTGCTCGCCCTGGCCGCCCAGCCGGTACAGGACGTCCCCGGCCCCTCGGGGCTGGTGCGCAGCCAGGTGATGCGCTCGGCCAACGGGGCGGTGCGGATGCCGCTCAACGTGGCCCCGACCGCCGCCGAGCAGGGCTCCTTCGTGGGCGCGGCCTACCCCGAGCACGTGGCGCTGTCCTGCACGGACGTCTTCGCCGTGGCCCGGCGGGCCCGCCGGCGCGGGCTGCGGTTCCTGCCCGTGCCGCAGAACTACTACGAGGACCTCGACGCCCGCTTCGACCTCGACGCCGGGTTCGTGGCCTCCCTGCAGGAGCTGCACCTGCTCTACGACCGGGACGCCGAGGGCGAGTTCCTGCACTTCTACACGGAGACCCTGGGCACGGTGTTCTTCGAGGTGGTCGAACGCCGCAACGGGTACTCCGGCTTCGGCGCGCCCAACGCCCCGGTCCGGCTCGCGGCGCAGTACCGGCGCTCGCAGGCGGCCCACCGGGCGCGCACGGAGGCCTGAGCACCCCGCCGCGGGGCGCGCGGGTCAGCGGAAGACGCGCGGGCCCGCGTGCGGGGCGAGGAGCTCCTGCTGCTCCGCCGAGATGCGCAGCACCGTCCCCGTGGCGGGCACGAAGAACGCGAGCTGGGTCTCGGCCCGCACGCACGCCCGGCGCGAGACCACGTCGGTAATCTCGAAGCCCAGCGTCAGCGCCCCGCCGCGGGCGGAGACGACCCACACCCGGACCTCCACCGGCGTGTTGCGGTACTCGAGGGGGCGGAGGTACCTGATCCGGTTCTCGGTGATCAGCGCCTGGGTGCCCTCCGGCAGCGCGGAGAAGAACGGGATCAGCGGGGGCTCCACCTGGTCGCCGGTTCCCACGGGCACGCCCAGGGCCGCGATCCGCGACTCCTCGAGCAGCCGCACGACCTCCACGTTGTTCACGTGCCCGTACGGGTCCATGTCGCCCCAGCGAATGGGCACCCGGCACAGCACCCCGGCCTCGTCCTCCACCGTCATGCGGTCCGTCCTCCTGGGTCCTCGACCTGCGGTGCGCACGGCACGTCCGCGCGGCACGCCCGCGCGCACCGCACCGGCGTGCTACATCGTAGGCCCGCACCGGCCCGCCCGGGCGGCCTCGGCCCGTCACACGGCGGCCGCGCCCAGCGGCGGGTGCGACAATGTCGGCTGATCCGGACTCCGTCCCCACGACCGGCGAGGAGCGGCCCCGATGCCCCGCAGTGCCCGCACCACCCGCCGCTCCGCCCACCGCTCTGCCCGGCCGACCCGGGTGCTCGTCCCGGTGCTCGCACTGCTCCTGATCTGGCTGGTCGCCGGCTGGACGGCGTTCCAGCACCCCCGGACCGACGTCCCGGCGCGCTCGGACGCCCTCCTCGTGCTGGGCCCGCCGGACCGGACCCGCATGGCCGAGGCGCTGCGGCTCATGGACGCCGGGGTGGCGCCCGTGCTGGTCGTGGCGAACCCCGGCACCGGCGACCTCGGCGACGCCTCGGGCCAGGTGTACTACGCGCGGGCTGCGCAGACCTGCGCGGGGGGCGGCGCGCAGGACTACGAGGTGATCTGCTTCCGCCCCGACCCCTCGACCACCCAGGGCGAGGCCATGGAGCTGCGCGCGCTCAGCGAGCAGCGGGGGTGGGAGCACGTCAGCGCGCTCACCTACCGTCAGCACGTCGCCCGCTCCCGCCTGCTGCTGGAACGCTGCTACGCCGGGGAGCTGGACGTGCTCTCCTTCGACTACCCGGCGGTGCCGCGGGGTCACCTGCGGGAGTTCGTCTACCAGTCCGGCGGCTTCGTGAAGGCCTGGCTCACCCCCGGCTGCGACCAGCAGCTGCCGTGGCGGCCCAAGTCCTTGGACTGAGCGGGCGGCCGGGACCGGGGACCGTGCCCTGCGGCCCCCGCCTTCCCCCGGCGGGGGCCGGGGGAAAGACTGGGGCCATGACCGACCTGCAGTGCCCGGCCACCGCCGTCCTCCTCGACGAGGCCGGCCCTCCCCCGCCGTGGACCGCGCGCCTGCGCGTGGCCGAGCGGTTCACGGCCGGCGGCCCCGAGGAGCTGACGTCGCTCGTCGAGGACTCCGCCGACCTGTTCCGCGGGGAGACCTTCGTGGTCACCGCCCCCGCCGGTGCCATCGAGGCGGCGCTGCGGCGGCGGGGCGTGGGCGGGCGGGCGCCCGTCGTCGTCGAGGTGGACTCCGCGGGGTGGCGGTCCGTGCCCGCCCCCTGAGACCGGCCCCGCCACCGCACGGGACGGGCGCCGCGGACGGCCCCGAGCAGGGCCCGCGGCGGGGCCGGTGCCGCCGGAGGAGGCCCGCCGCACGGGCGTCCCGTTGTGCTGTCCGGCCCGGACCCTAGTGTTTCCGCTGGTGGGGCCGACCGGCCCGCCGCAACCGGGAATCCGAGGAGGACGTCACTCTCATGATGGGACCGAGTCATGCGGCCTGCGGGGCGGCCGCGTGGGTGGCGCTGACCGCCGACTACCAGCTGCACCTCCAGGACCTCACCGTCCCGATCGGCTGGGGCGTCCTGGACGTCGGCGACACCGGTGTGCTCACCGGGGCGCTCGTCACCGCCGGGGCGGCGCTGCTGCCGGACCTCGACCACCCGGACGGGACCGTGGCCCGGTCCCTGCGCCCGCTGTCCACCTGGTTGGCCCGCGGGATCTGCCGGCTCTCGGGCGGGCACCGGCGCGGCACCCACTCCGTGCTGGGCGTGGCGGTGTTCACCGGCCTGGCCGCCGCGGCGCAGAAGATCGGGATCCCGGTCGAGGGCCTCGGCTGGGTGTGGCCGCTCGCCGCGGTGATGTCCGTGCTCCTCATCGCCTTCGCGGTGCAGGTGCTCGCCTTCGTGCCGGACCGGGTCGCGAAGCTCAACTGGGTCGTGGGGATCGGGCTGGGCGTCCTGGTGGGGCTGCACCCGCCCGCCCACGAGTGGTGGTTCGCCGCGGCCGTGGCCACGGGGGTGGTCGCCCACCTGGCAGGGGACCTGGTGACCACGCGCGGTATCCACCTGCTCTACCCGCTGCGGATGCCGCTGCCGCTGCCCCGATCGGTGTACAAGAACCGGTCCTTCCTCACGGTGCCGCTGATCGGCAACGCCGGCTCGGCCGCGGAGATCGCGCTGCTCGCCCCGATCACCCTCTTCGCCCTGACGGGCCTGTGGGGGGCCTTCGCCCTGACCACCGGGCTCGTGGTCGCCTGAGCCTCAGACCACCCGCCCGTCGGCGGCGTGCTCGCGGTCCTGCTGCCCGCGCTCCTTCTTGATCAGCTCGAGCGTGCGGATGAGCCGCGGCATCGTGATGATGACGAGCCCGCCCGCCATGTTCAGCGGGATGACCCACAGCATCCACACCAGCCACTCCGTGTAGGAGATGTCGGCGCCCGCGTGCATCGCCCCGAAGATGACCGCCGAGTTCAGCGCTCCGTGCAGCATGCCCAGCCCGACGACCAGCAGGCCGTCGATGAGCGCGATGGCGGTGTGCACCACCTCGTTGCTGGATCCCTGGCTCATCCGCGTCCCGAGCGTGATGGTGCTGCCGGCCAGCAGCGCCAGAGCGGCCGACTCCACCGTCAAGCCCCCCTCGAGGTACTTGGTCGCCGACTCCTCCAGGACGTCGTGGAACTGCGGGAACCCCGCCACGATCAACCAGGTGAACAGCCATCCGCCCAGGAGGTTGGTCAGCAGGGTCACCGTCCAGAAGCGCACCAGCTGCCACCAGGTGCTGTGCCGGGAGACGACGGCGTAGATGGGCACCAGGAAGTTCTCCGTGAACAGCTCCGAGTGGGCGAGCTGGAGCGCGAGCAGCCCGAAGCCGAACGCCGCGCCGGCCAGCAGGTCCGATCCGGTGGCCTCCTTGACCGCCAGGTAGGCGAGGATGCCCACCCCCACGTCGATGCCCCCGAAGAGCCCGGTGATGGTCATCGCCCGCCACGTGCGGGTCAGGCGTTCCGCGCCCTCGGTGACCGTGTTCTCGAACTCCTCGACCAGCTCGTCCTCGAGCGGCTCGTCCGTCCTGCCCAGCTCCTTGCGCTTCTCCTCGAGATTCTCCCTGTCGGGTTCCATCCGTGCCCCCTGTGTGCCCTCGTCGATCCCTGTCCGGGATACGGCAAGCCTACTGACGGCAGGCCGGAGACCACGATTGGCCAACGGGGGCGACTGTGGGTAGGATTGTCGTCGTTGCCCACAGCGGTCCGCCGCTGTGATCCACGAGCGCGAGTGGCGGAATAGGCAGACGCGCACGGTTCAGGTCCGTGTGCCCGAAAGGGCGTGGGGGTTCAACTCCCCCCTCGCGCACCACACAGGCGAAGCGGGACATCCGACGGATGTCCCGCTTCGCCTTTTGTGATGCCCCCGGACCTGGTAGCGGTCGATGTTGATGGAGCCATACTTCGAGAGCTCGTCGTAGACGTGCACATTCAACTGCCGGGTGAGCCGGTCGTAGGCCCCGCCCTCGAGCCCCGGCAGGGTCGGTCCGCCGGGAGCGAGGAAGATGCCCAAGGACAGGGTGACGTCGTCGCCGGTCCCGTACTGCGTCTTGAGGCCCCGGTGGTGGATGTCCACGCCCCAGGCCGGGTCGACCGTCGTCCAGTACTCGGAGAAGGCGCGGGACTCGTCGGCCGTGAAGCCCTCGGCCGTCCAGTCGCGGTTGAGGTCGATGCGCTGCGGCGTCCCGCCCTCCGGCGCGCCGGGGACCTCGTCCCACAGGACGGTGTGCCGGATGTTGGCCTCGGCGCCGTCCGGGTTGTACATGGGGATGATGTGGAAGGTGAACGTCGAGCGCAGCAGGTCGTACTCGGACGAGCCGTTGGTGCCGAGCTCCTTGAGCAGGCTCAGCAGGGCGTCGGTGCCGTAGGGCTCGTTGCCATGGATCCGGCCCTGGAGCCACACGTGCTCCGGCCCCGAGCCGACGGTCGCGACCTACAGGTCCCGGCTCTGCTCGGAGGTGCTCACCTCCATGCCGGCCTCGGCGAGGATGAAGGCGTCGACACCGTGGCGGCTGGTCCGCTCCAGCTTCTGCAGCTCCCGCACCACGTCGTCGGGGGTCAGGTTGCTCGAGATGCTGGTCCTCCCCTCCGTGGCGGGGAAGTTCGCGTCCGCGGCGGCAGGTGCGGCGGCACCGAGGGGAAGGGCGACGGCGAGCGCGAGCGCCGCCGCGGTCCGGCGCCGGCAGCGCGGGCGGTCCGAGGGGCGTGCGGTCGCGGGGCCGCGGTGCTGAGGGATCATGTGCTGTCCCCCTGGGGGGGTGGGGGTTGCCGGTGCGGCCCGGGGGGGCGCGCCTGAGGGGGTGCTCGCGATGCTATTCGCGATGGCCCACGTCCGTCATCGGCCGGCCCGCAACAGTGGAAGTACTGCTCGGCAGACCTGCGTCCGCCGGCGGAACGTCCACGGGCTCCGCGCAGGCCGGCCCCCCACGGAGCCTGGTGATCCGGGCCACATCGGCCGCGGGGTGACGCCCGGCGTCGCGGCCCCCTGCGCCGTGGCCATAGACTGGGCGACTGTGAAAGCACTGCTCCTGGAGAACGTCCACCCCGAGGCCGAACGTATCCTGTCCGAGAAGGGCATCGAGGTCGAGACCCGCAAGGGCGCCCTCGACACCGGAGAGCTCGTCGACGCCCTCGAGGGCGTCGAGCTGCTCGGTATCCGGTCGAAGACCCAGGTGACCCGGGAGGTGTTCGAGGCCCACCCGCAGCTGCTGTCCGTGGGCGCCTTCTGCATCGGCACGAACCAGATCGACCTGGCGGCCGCCACCGAGCACGCCGTGACGTGCTTCAACGCCCCCTACTCCAACACCCGGTCCGTGGTGGAGCTCGCGATCGCCGAGATCATCTCGATGGCCCGGCACCTCACGGACAAGAACAGGGGCATGCACGAGGGCGTGTGGGACAAGTCCGCCGAGGGCGCCCACGAGGTGCGCGGCCGCACCATCGGCATCGTGGGCTACGGCAACATCGGCTCCCAGCTGTCCGTGCTCGCCGAGACCCTCGGCATGCGAGTCTACTTCTACGACGTGGTGGACCGCCTGCCCCTGGGCAACGCCCAGCGCTGCGACACGCTGGAGGAGCTGCTGGAACGGGTCGAGACCGTCTCGCTGCACGTGGACGGGCGCACCAGCAACAACAACCTCTTCGGCCGGGAGCAGTTCGAGCGGATGCGTCCCCGGTCCCTGTTCCTGAACCTTTGCCGCGGCATGGTGGTCGACTACAACGCGCTGCGCGACGCCCTGGTCAGCGGGCACATCGCCGGCGCCTCGGTGGACGTCTTCCCCAACGAGCCCAAGGTGGCCGGGGACCCGTTCACCTCTGTGCTGCAGGGCCTGCCCAACGTGATCCTCACCCCGCACATCGGCGGCTCCACGCAGGAGGCGCAGGTGGACATCGGGCGGTTCGTGGCCGGGAAGCTCTCGTCCTTCGCGACCTCGGGCTCCACGACCCTGTCGGTGAACATGCCGCAGGTCCAGCTGGACACCGCCGTCAACGGCACCCGCATCCTGCACCTGCACCGCAACGTCCCGGGCGTGCTGGCGACCGTCAACAGCGTGCTCGGCGACCACGGCATCAACATCGACCGCCAGCAGCTGTCCACCCGCGGGGACACCGGCTACCTCGTCACGGACGCCGGCAACGGCGTGACCCGGGAGGTCATCGAGCAGATCCTGGGGCTGCCCGAGACCATCCGCCTCAGCACCATCAACTGACGCCCCGCCCGCCTCCAGCACCTGACGGAGGCAGGTGGCACAATGACCGCATGAGCGGCGTCCTGGAGCAGCCTGCCGTCCACGGCAGGAGCACCTACGGAGCGGTGGTGCTCGCCATCGCACCGGCGGGGGCCGCACCGGGCCCCGACGACACCGCCCGCGCCGGCGACGACGCCGCCCCGATCCCGATACGCCCCGGCGGGGCAGTCCTGCACCCGCGCCACGAGGCGG
This sequence comes from Kocuria sp. CPCC 205263, assembly GCF_040981075.1. Taxonomy (NCBI): domain Bacteria; kingdom Bacillati; phylum Actinomycetota; class Actinomycetes; order Micrococcales; family Micrococcaceae; genus Kocuria; species Kocuria sp. CPCC 205263. The sequence goes on from NZ_JAVKPV010000013.1 coordinate 28,986, forward strand.
GGGCCACGGAGCTCTTCGCCCGCCTGCGCGCCGAGGGCGTGCTCACCGCCCTGGTCACCACCCACCCGGAGCTGGGCGCGGGACCGCCGGCGGACATCGTGGTGGCGGCCGATCCGCCGCGGGACGGCGCCGCGGGGCGGGACGGGCCGGACCGGCACCCGCCAGCCGCCTCTCTGCTGCTCGCCTCCCGCCGGCTGGCGGTGGAGCCCGAGCACATCGTGGTGGTCAGCGACAGCGACCGCCTGGTGCGGACCGCCGTGACCCATGGCTTCGGGCTCGTCGTGGGGCTCGACGGCGCGGGCCGGCGGGGGCGGCTGCTCGCCGCCGGCGCCCACCTCGTGGTGGACGACCTCACGGACCTCGACATCCCGGTCGCCACCGCCCTGGAGGACTCCGACTGGGCCGGCGGCTGCGGCGGGGGCAGCCCGTGGAACCTGACCTACGCCAGCCTCGACCGGCCGCGCGAGGGGATGCGGGAGTCGCTGTGCACCCTCGGCAACGGGTACATGGCCGTGCGCGGCGCCGCGAGCGAGTCCCGGGCCGACGGCACGCACTACCCCGGCACCTACCTCGCGGGCGTCTACAACCGGCTGCGCTCCGAGGCCGCCGGTCTCGTCCTGGAGCACGAGGACCTCGTGAACGCCCCCAACTGGCTGCTGGTGCAGTACCGCGTCCAGGACGGCTACTGGTTCGAGCCCACCCCGGACAACGTGCTGGAGAACCACCAGGACCTCGACCTGCGCACCGGGGTGCTGACCCGCACCCTGCGCTTCCGGGACGAGGCCGGGCGCACCACCCGCGTGACCACCCGCCGGTTCGTCTCCCAGGACCAGCGCCACCTGGCGGGGCAGGAGACGGTCTTCGAGGCCGAGGACTGGAGCGGGACCCTGACCGTGCGCAGCCTCGTGGACGCCGACGTCCGCAACCGCAACGTCGCGGAGCACGCCGCCCTGGCCGGCCGGCACCTGGCCGACGCCCGGCTCGAGGACCTGGGCCACGGGACCGCACGGGTCGAGGTGGCCACGTCCTGGTCCGGCGTCCGGATCGCCGTGGCCGCCCGCACCCGGGTGCTCCGCAGCGGCGCGGAGGACCGGCTGCTCTCCCGGGTCCCGTCCCGGCCCGCGCCCGGCGTGGTGGGCCACGAGCTGCGGCTGCGGATGGACCCGGGGCGGGCCGTGCGGGTCGAGAAGGTGGTGGCCCTCGTGACCTCGCAGGACCGGGCGATCGCCACGCCCGCGCACGCCGCGTCCGCGCTGCTGGAGCGGGCGGGCGGCTTCGACGAGCTGCTCTCCGCCCACGTGGTCGCGTGGCAGGCCCTGTGGTCCGCCTTCGCCGTGGCCACCGACGCCGGCGGCCAGCAGGGCCTGGCCGTGAACCTCAACACCTTCCACGTCCTGCAGTCGGTGGCGGCCGCGCACCCGGACCTGGACGCCGGCGTCCCGCCCCGCGGGCTGCACGGCGAGGGCTACCGCGGCCACGTGTTCTGGGACGAGATGTTCGTCTACCCCATGCTCACCCTCCGCCGGCCCGAGTGGACCCGGGCGCTGCTGGCCTACCGGTACCGGCGCCTGCCCGAGGCGCGGGCGGCGGCCCGCGCGGCCGGCCACGAGGGGGCCATGTTCCCGTGGCAGAGCGGCAGCGACGGCCGCGAGGAGACCCCGCGGGCGCTGTTCAACCCCCGCACCGGCCGGTGGATCCCGGACCACTCGCGGCTGCAGCGCCACGTGGGGCTGGCGGTCGCGCACAGCGTGTGGCAGTACTACCAGGCCACGGGCGACACCCGCTTCCTGATCGAGCAGGGCGCGGAGCTCGTGGTGGAGATCGCCCGGTTCTTCTCGAGCCTCGCGGTGCACGACCCCGAGGACGACCGGTACGTGATCACCGGGGTGATGGGCCCGGACGAGTTCCACGACGGCGCCCCGGGCGCGCCGGGCTCGGGGCTGCGCAACAACGCCTACACCAATGTCATGACGGCGTGGCTGCTCGCGCGGGCGGTCGAGATGGTCGAGCGTCTCGGCCAGGACTACGGCGGGCCCCTGTGGCGGCGCCTGGGCCTGTGGGAGGACGAGGTGGCCCGCTGGGAGCGGGTCCGCACCCGGCTGCGGGTGCCGTTCCTGGCCGGCGGCGTCCTCGCCCAGTTCGAGGGCTACGAGGAGCTGCCGGAGCTCGCCTGGGAGGACTACCGGGCCCGCTACGGCTACATCGGACGCCTCGACCTCATCCTCAACGCCGAGGGGCGCTCCACGAACGACTACCGGCTGGCCAAGCAGGCCGACGTCCTGATGCTGCTGTACCTGTTCTCCGCGGAGGAGCTGCGGGAGCTGCTGGGGCAGATGGGCTACGACTTCCCGGCGGAGGCGGTCCGGGCCACCGTCGCCTTCTACTGCGACCGCTCCTCGCACGGGTCCACGCTCTCCAACGTGGTGCACTCCTGGGTCGAGGCCCGCCGGGACCGCCCCAGCTCCTGGTCCTTCCTCACCCGGGCGCTCAACAGCGACCTCGTGGACGCCCAGGGGGACACGGTCCGCGAAGGGGTGCACCTGGGGGCCATGGCCGGCTCCGTGGACATCCTCACCCGCTGCTACACGGGCCTGGAGGTCCGGGACGACATGCTGTGGCTGCACCCGGCGATCCCCCCGCAGCTGCCCAAGGTGTCCTTCTCGATCAGCTACCGGGACCAGCCCATCCAGGTCGAGGTCACCCGCGCCGGGCTGCGGCTCTACCTCGCCCCCGGCCCCGCCGAGCCCGTGCGCGTGAACGTCGACGGCGAGGTCCACGAGCTCGCCGCCGGGCAGATCCGGCACTTCCCCGTGGCGGTGCCCGATGCCTGAGCCGTGCACCGCCGGCCACGGGGCCGCGGTCCCCGTGGAGGACCCCACGAGTTCACCGGATGATCACCGGGGGTTCCCCCTCGGTGGCACCGTGGTCGGGCCGCCCGGTCCACCATGGGACGACGACGCCCCCGCACTCCCCCACCCTGGAGCAGTGATGTCCTCAGACACCGTCCTTCTCGACCGTTCCACGACCCCCGGCGTCGCCGATCCCGCGGTGCCGCTCATCGGTCCCGCCACGGGCCGCGCCCTGCACGTGATGAGTTACAACATCCGCTTCCACCACGGCGGCACGCACGCCGGGAACCCGGACCACTGGCCCGACCGCGCGCCCCGGCTGGCGCGGCTGCTGCAGCTCGAGCAGCCCACGCTGCTCGGGGTGCAGGAGGCCCTCCACCACCAGCTGCCGGCGGTGGAGCGGGCGCTGCCCGCCGGCTACCGGATGGTCGGCTACGGGCGCGCCGGTGGCAGCAAGGGCGAGTACTCCGCGATCTTCTACGACGCCCGGCGCCTGGAGCTGGTGGAGTGGGACCAGTTCTGGCTCTCCGGCACCCCGGAGCTCATCGGCTCCACCACCTGGGGCAACGACATCCCGCGCATCGTCACCTGGGGCCGCTTCCTGGACCGCGGCACCGGCACCGACCTCGTGCTCGTCAACACCCACTTCGACCACGACTCCGAGACCGCCCGGGACCGCAGCGCGGAGGCCCTGGTCGAGCTCGTGCACAGCTTCCACCCGAACACCCCCACCCTGGTCACCGGGGACTTCAACGCGGAGGCGGGGGACTCCGGGGCGTACGAGACCCTCGTGGGCTCCGGGCTGCTCGCCGACACCTGGACGGCCGCCGAGGAACGGCTCACCCCCGCGTGGGGCACCTTCCCGGACTACGGCGAGGCCGTGGAGGGCGAGGAGCGCATCGACTGGGTGCTGGCCGGCCCCGACGTCCGGGTGCGCCGCGCCGCGATCAACACCGCCCGCTTCGCGGGGGGCCACCCCAGCGACCACGCCCCGGTGCAGGCGCTCGTCACTCTCGACCAGGACTGAGCGCTACGGTCCCGCGGGACCGAGGGTGAGCGGGCGCCACGGGCGGGCGCCGTCGGCCTCCGCCCCCATCGACCCCACGGTCCGCGCGGTGCGCGCCAGGGACGCCGCGTCCTCCTCGCGGGAGCGGCAGACGTCCTCGGCCGGCAGCGCGCACCACCGGATCGGGTCCAGGGTGAGGATGTGCGGGGTCCACACCGGGTCCCCGGCCACCCATTCCCCGTCCTCGCGCGCGAAGGACATGCTGACCGTCAGGCCCTCGTTGTTGACCGGCACCCGGGTGGCGTGCTCCGAGACGCTGTTGCCCAGGCCGTGCACGATCCAGGTGTCCCCGCGCTTCTCGATCGGCAGCACCGAGTGCGTGTGGTGGCCGTAGACGAAGTCGAACTCCCCGCTGTCGGCGAGCGCGTGCGTGACCTCGAGCTGCTGCCGGTCGGGCGCCGAGGAGTACTCCTCGCCGGCGTGCACGGCGGCCAGCACGATCTCCGCCCCCGCCGCCCGGGCCGCGCGCGCCTTGCGGACCATCTCGGGGACGTCCAGCAGGTCCACGCGCCACGCGGCGTCCGGGACGTTGCCGTTGAGCCCGTAGGTGCCGGTCACCAGGCCCACCCGCACGCCGTCCGCGTCCAGGACCAGCGGCTCCCGCGCGTCCTCGGCGGCGCGGTACGTGCCGGTGGTCGCGATCCCGGCGTCCGCCAGGACGTCGAGGGTCCGCTCGAGGCCCTCCGGGCCGGCGTCCACCGCATGGTTCGAGGCCGTGGTGCACGCGTCGTAGCCGAGGTCCGCCAGCGCCGGGACGATCTGCGGCGGCACCTCGAACGAGGGGTACCCGGAGAAGGGGCCCTCGGCCGCGGCGAGCGGGGTCTCCATGTTGCAGACGGCGAGGCCGGCGCCCTCCGTGAACGGGCGCAGGCCCTCCACGAGCGGGCCGAAGTCCAGCTCCCCGTCCCCGTCCGCCTCGGCCTGCGCCCACAGCCCCGGGTGGAGCAGGACGTCGCCGGTGACCACGACCTCCAGCCGGTCCGGGGCCGGCTCCGGCGCCGCGGGGGCCGACGACGGCGCCCCGGTCCCGTCCGGAGCGCTCGCCGGCGGCCCGGCCGGCTCCGGGGAGCAGCCGGCGAGGACCGTCGCTCCCGCCAGGAGGACCGCTGTCAGGCCCGCCGCGGGGCCGCGGCGCACCGGCGGGAGGACACGACGAGAGCTCATGGACCGAGGGTAGGCCACCCCGGCGGGGGCCGCCCACCCGCGGGAGGTCAGGACAGGACCGTCGACCAGAGCCCCTCGTCCTCGGGACGGTGCGGGACCTCGGTGCTGGGCACCACCTCGGCCGGCGCCGGGTGGGCCCTGCCCTTCAGCGCGAGCATCTCCTCCAGGTCCTCCAGCGGGGTGGGCGAGTTGTCGGCCCGCAGGTCGACGTCGAGCAGCACGGGGTACTGGAAGCCCGCGAGCGTGTCGGCCACGAGCACCGCGGCGCTCTGCTGCCCCCGGCTGTCCCCGCCCGCGTCCCGGCCCGCGCGCAGGCAGGCCAGGAGCGCGCCGGCCATCTCGGTGCTGGTCGGCCCGGACCCCGTGAGCGCCTCGTCCATCGCGGCGCGCATCGACTCGACGACCTCCGGGCCGGTCAGGTAGTTGCCGATCACCACGAAGTCGGCCCCGGCCACGCCCCCCGCCCAGGGCGTGCACAGGCTGCCGGTGAGGTGGGCGCCGGGCCCCGCCACGGGCAGGACGGCCACCTGTCGCAGCGCCAGTTCCGGGTCGGCGTCGGTCAGGGCCGCGATCGCCTCCTCGGCCGTGCCCCCGTGGTGCAGGGTGCGGAGCATCTCGAAGCGCAGCCGCCGGTTGGTCCACGCCTGGGAGGCGACCACCCCGGCGGTGGGCACGAGGGCCGGCACGGCGTTGCCCACGGCGAGCGAGCAGCTCGCCGTGGCGGCGCCGAGCAGGCGGGAGTCCGCGCTCCGGGCGATCACGGTGTAGGTCACGAGCACCTCCTGGCCGGCACGTCCGTGCCGGCCGGTTCGTTGTCGATGGATGCCCCGCGCGGACCGGGGCGGGACGTCCTCCGCCCCGGCACGCCGGGCCCGCGGTGCTGGTGGCGGGCCGTCCCGGGTGCATAGGGTGGGACGACACCCACGACCGGGTGCGCACCGGCAGGGCGGCCGCACGGAGCACCTGCCGGGTGCTCCCGGGCGGACGGCTCATTCCTACCACCGGGAGGCGGCGGATGGCACGCGGAGCACGGATCGTCGCCCTGGGGAGCGCCGTGTGCCTCGCCCTGGGCGCCTGCTCGGCGGGCGAGGGCGTGGACCTGGCCGGGGCGGGGGACGTCGACACCGACGGCTACCTCGAGGTGGCCATCGCCGGGGAGCCCGATCAGCTCGACCCCCACAACACGAGCGCCTACTTCTCCTTCCAGATCCTCGAGAACGTCTACGACACCCTGGTGGAGCCCGACGAGAACCTCGAGATGCAGCCCGCCCTCGCCGAGTCCTGGGAGGTCAGCGAGGACCAGCTCTCCTGGACGTTCCACCTGCGGGAGGGCGTCACGTTCCACGACGGCTCCGCGTTCACCGCCGAGGACGTCGTGTACTCCTACGACCGGATCATCGACGAGCAGCTGGCCAACGCCTACCGCCTGGCCGCCGTCGAGGACGTGGTGGCGGTCGACGAGCACACCGTGCGCATCGACGTGTCCCAGCCCACGCCCGCCCTGCTCGCCGCGATCGGCGGGTACAAGGGCATGGCCGTCGTCGAGCGGCAGAACGTGGAGAGCGGGGACGTCCAGCTCGACCCGGTGGGCACCGGCCCGTTCGAGGTGGTGGGCAACTCCGCGAGCACGGCCGTGACGCTGCGGGCCAACGACGAGTACTGGGGTGACGGCCCCCACGTCCCGGGGGTCGTCTACCGGTTCATCTCGGAGGGCACCACGGCGCTCGCGGACCTCACCGCGGGCGAGGTGCACTGGACCGACTCCATCCCGCCGCAGCGGGTGAACTCGCTGCGGCGGAACCCCGACCTCGAGGTCGCCGGGGTCCCCTCGACCGACTACTGGTACGTGGCCATGAACCAGGCCCGCCCGCCCTTCGACTCCCTCGACGCGCGCCTGGCCGTGGCCCGGGCCATCGACCGGGAGGCGATCGCCCAGGTCACCTGGTACGGCAACGCGACCCTGAACCAGACCGCGGTCCCCGAGACGTCCGTGTGGCACCACGAGTACGCGCCCTTCGAGCAGGACCCCGAGCGGGCCCGAGAGCTCGCGGAGAGCTCCGGGCTGACCGGGGAGACCGTCGAGCTCATGGTCACCAACGAGTACCCCGAGACGGTCACGGCCGCCCAGGTGATCGCCGCGAACCTCGCCGACATCGGGGTGGCCACCGACATCCGGACCCTCGACTTCGCCACCTGGCTCGACGAGCAGGCCCAGGGGAACTTCGACATGCTCCTGCTGGGCTGGCTCGGCAACGTGGACGTCAACGACTACTACTACAACCAGCACCACTCCGAGGGCTCGAACAACGCCCAGGGCTACAGCAACCCCGAGGTCGACCGGCTCCTGGACGCAGGGCGCACCGAGACCGACCAGGACGCCCGCAAGGAGCTCTACGGCCGGGCGGCGGAGCAGATCGTGGACGACGCCAGCTACGTCTACCTGTACAACCCCGACGTGGTCCAGGCGTGGACCCCCGACCTGCAGGGCTACGAGGCCCGCCCGGACCGCGCCGTCCGGTTCAAGGACGTCCGGCTCGAGGAGGACACCGAATGAGCAGCCCGCTCCTGAGATTCCTCGTCAAGCGCCTGCTGCACACCGTGGTGGTGCTCTTCGGCGTGCTGGTCGTGGTCTTCGCCCTGCTCCAGCTCGTCCCCGGGGACCCCGTGCGGGTGGCCCTCGGCACGCGCTTCACCCAGGAGTCCTACGACGCCCTGCGCGAGGCCTCCGGCCTGGACCGGCCCCTGCTCGTGCAGTTCTCCGCCTACGTCGGCAACGCCCTCACCGGGAACCTCGGCGTGAGCTTCCGCAGCGGCGAGCCGGTCACCCTCATCCTGCTGGACCGGCTGCCGGCCACGGTGTCCCTCGGCCTCGCCGGCATCACGATCGCGCTGCTCATCGCGTTCCCGCTCGGCACCTGGGCCGCCCTGCGCCGCGGCTCCGCGGCGGACGGCGGGATCCGCGCCGTGAGCCAGTTCGGCGTGTCGATCCCCGACTTCTGGCTCGGCCTGATGCTGATCATCGTCTTCTCGACGATGCTCGGGCTGCTGCCGCCGTCCGGGTACGTGCCCTTCACGGAGGACCCGTGGGGCTGGCTCCAGCGGGTGATCCTGCCGGGTCTCGCCGTGGGCGTGGTCTCCGGGTCGATCATGACCCGCTACGTCCGCGCCGCGGTGCTCGACGTCGCCGGCTCCAACTACGTGCGCACCGCCCGGTCCAAGGGCCTGCCCCGCCGCACGGTCATCGGCCGGCACGTGATGCGCAACGCGCTCGTCCCGATCCTCACGGTGGCCGGCGTCCAGGCCGCCACGATGCTGGGCGGTCTCATCGTCATCGAGGTGGTCTTCGCGTGGCCGGGCCTGGGCCGGCTGGTCTTCGACGCCGTCGCGGCCCGCGACTACCCGGTGGTCCAGGGTACCGTGCTGCTGATCGCCCTGATCTTCCTGCTGATCAACCTGCTGGTGGACATCCTGTACGCCGTCGTCGACCCGAGGATCCGTGTGTCATGAGCAGCCCCGAGACGCCCTCGCCCGACCGCCGCGCCCCGGGCTCCGACGACGGCCGCACCGGGCCCGTCCCGCGGCCCGCCGAGCCGGCGGAGACCCCGGAGGAGGCCGCCCGCACCGGCACCCTGCGGATGCTGGTCTCGAACCGGGTCACGGCCGCCGGGCTGGTCATCCTCGTCGTCGTCCTCCTGCTCGCCGTGCTCGGACGCTGGATCGCCCCCTTCGGGGCGAACGACATCGACGTGGTCAACGCCCTGCAGCCGCCCTCGGGCGCGCACCTGTTCGGCACCGACGAGCTGGGCCGGGACGTGTTCTCCCGCGTGGTGCTCTCCGCCCGGATCTCGCTGACCGTAGGGCTCGTGGCCGTGGGCATCGCCCTGGTGGTCGGCGTGGCCCTGGGGCTCGTGGCCGGCTTCTTCGGCGGCTGGCTCGACACCGTCGTCATGCGCAGCGCGGACGTGCTCTTCGCGTTCCCCATCCTGCTGCTGGCCATGGCGATCGTGGCCGTCCTGGGCCCCGGGCTGACCACCGCGATGATCGCGATCGGGGTGGTCTACACCCCCATCTTCGCCCGCATCACGCGGGCCTCCACCCTGGCCGTGCGCGAGGAGCTCTACGTCACGGCTTCCCGGTCCATCGGCGCGTCCGACGGCCTCATCCTGCGCCGCCACGTGCTGCCGAACATCATGGGGCCCATCACCGTGCAGACCTCCCTCTCGCTGGCCTTCGCGATCCTCTCCGAGGCGGCGCTGTCCTTCCTGGGGCTCGGCGTCCAGCCGCCCGAGCCCTCGTGGGGACGGATGCTCTACGACGCCCAGGCCTTCATCTACGACGCCTGGTGGATGAGCGTGTTCCCGGGCCTGGCCATCTTCTGCACCGTGCTGGCGTTCAACCTCGTGGGCGACGGCATGCGCGACGTCCTCGACCCGCGGCAGCGGACCGCCGACGAGATCCGGAGGAGCGCCTGATGCGCACGACCGAGCCCCACCGACCCGCCGCCCCGGCGCCCGCCGACCGGGACGTGCTGCTCGACGTGCGGGACCTCGCCGTCCGGATCGGCCCCGCGGAGATCGTCAACGGCGTGTCCTTCACCGTCCCCCGGGGCGGGACCCTGGGCATCGTGGGCGAGTCCGGGTCCGGCAAGTCCATGACGGTGCTCGCGGCCACCGGGCTGATCGACTCCCCGCCCGCCCGGGTCAGCGGGCAGTCCCTGCTGGACGGTCAGGACATCGTGACGATGAGCCCCCGGCGGCTGCGCGGCGTCCACGGCAGGCGGGTCGGCTTCATCTTCCAGGACCCCTCCACGTCCCTGAACCCGGTGCTGACCGTCGAGCAGCAGCTCACGGAGGCACCGCGCTTCCACCTCGGCCTCACCCGCCGCGACGCCCGGCGCCGGGCGCTCGAGCTGCTCGAGGCGGTCGGCATCCCCGACCCGCCGTCCCGCCTCTCCTCCTACCCCCACCAGCTCTCGGGCGGGATGAAGCAGCGCGTGATGATCGCCGTGGCCCTGGCCTGCGACCCCGAGCTGCTCGTGGCGGACGAGCCCACCACCGCGCTCGACGTCACGACGCAGGCCCAGATCCTCGAGCGGGTCAAGGAACTGCAGGCCTCCCGGGGCATGAGCGTGATCTGGATCAGCCACGACCTCGGCGTGGTCTCGGGGATCGCGGACCGGGTGGCCGTGCTCTACGGCGGGCAGATCGTCGAGTCCGCTCCCCTCGAGGAGCTCTTCACCGACCCCCGCCACCCCTACACCCGGGGGCTCATGGCCGCCCGGCCGCAGACGGCCCGCGGCAAGGGCGAGCTCGCCGTGATCCCCGGCAGCCCGCCGGACCCGAAGCACCTGCCCCCGGGCTGCCTGTTCTGGGACCGCTGCCCCGTCCGCGGCGACCCCCGCTGCGAGACCGAGCGCCCGCCGGAGACCGTGGTGGGACCGGACCACGTCGCCCGCACCTTCTACGGCGGGGGCGCAGCCGGCGCCGACGCGGCGAGCACCGGCGTGGCGAGCACCGGCGCGGCCGGCGCCGGCCGGCGAGGAGGCTCCCGATGACCGGCGACCACCGGCCGCTGCTGAGCGTGCGGGACCTCCAGGTCCGCTTCCCCGTCCGCACCGACCGCGGCAAGGGCGTGGTGCAGGCCGTGGCCGGGATCGACTTCGACATCCACCGGGGGCAGACGGTGTCCCTGGTCGGCGAGTCCGGCTCCGGGAAGTCCACGGTGGCCAACGCGCTGATGCACCTGGTGGAGCCCAGCGCGGGGACCGTGCTGCTCGACGGCCGGGACGTCACCTCGGTGCGGGGCCGGGAGCTCAAGGCCCTGCGCCGGCGGATGGCCATGGTCTTCCAGGACCCCTTCGCGTCCCTGGACCCCCGCCAGCACGTCTCCCGCGCCGTGGCGGAGCCCCTCGAGGTGCACGGCCTCGGCGGGGACCGGGACGGGCGCCGCCGCCGGGTGGCGGAGCTGTTCGAGCAGGTGGGCCTCTCGCGCCGCTTCCTCGACCGGTACCCGCACGAGCTCTCGGGCGGGCAGCGCCAGCGCGTGTCCATCGCCCGGGCGCTCGCGGGCGAGCCGGACCTCATCGTCCTCGACGAGGCAACCGCGTCCCTGGACGTCTCCGTCCAGGCGCAGATCATGAACCTGCTCAACCGGCTGCAGGACGAGCTGGGGCTCACCTACCTGTTCATCGCCCACGACCTCGCGGTCGTGGAGCACATGAGCGACCACGTCCTCGTGATGTACCTCGGCCGGCTCATGGAGGACGGCGGCGTGCGGGACGTCTTCGACGCCCCCGCCCACCCGTACACCAGGGCGCTGCTCGCCTCGGCCCCGTCCGCGGACCCGGTGGCGGAGCGCCGCCGCAGGACCGCCCCGCTCGAGGGCGAGGTGCCCTCCCCCCTCGACCCGCCGTCCGGCTGCGTGTTCCGCACGAGGTGCCCGTGGGCGGCCGAGGAGTGCGCGCGGACGGTGCCCGCGCCCGTCCCGCCGCCGGGCGCCCCGGGGACCCCGCCCACCGGCCCGCGGCGTGCCAGCCGGGCACACCTCGCCGCCTGCATCCGGCTGCCGGAGGTGCAGGCGTCCACGCGCGGGGTCTCGCGGCCGGAGGACTCCGCCACCCCCGACGGGCCCGGGATCACGGCACCGCCGTCCTCGTCCCGGCGGGCGCCCTGGGCGGGTCCCGGTTCCTGAGCCGGGTCCCGCCCGGGGCGCCGTCCGGGCGGGGCGTCCTGCCCCCGTGCGGCACACGGCGGTCGGCCGGGACGGGAGGCCGCGGCGGGTCATACGCCCGGCTGGTCGGGCGGTGCCGGAGGCCCGTCCTCCTGGGGCGGGTCCTCGCCCAGGAGGGATGTCCCGGCGGCCGCCGCGATCCCGCGCTGCAGCGCGGCCCAGTTCTCGGCCACCTGGATCCGGGAGTCCAGGACGTGGATCAGCGCGGTGTCCTCCTCCATGCCCACCATGAGCGTTCCGGGCATCAGGCTCACCATGGCCAGGGCGACCTGCCGCTGGTGCCCCGGCTCCAGGAGGAGGGGGTGGCGCTGCACCTCGGGGAGCACGTCCACGCGCCGGGCCAGGATGCGGCGGCTGACGTCGAGGCCGCCCAGCACGGAGTGGACGAGGAACCAGACGACCAGCCGGACCGTGGGCCAGGCCCGGGAGACCCAGCGTCCTCGCGGTGCCGCCGGCGGGGAGAGCCGCAGGCTGAGCGCGAGCGCCACCGCGCCGGCCACCACCCCGTAGTACCAGCCGGGCGAGTCGCCCTCGGTGAGCACCCACCACAGCAGGCCGAGCAGCGCCCCGCGGACCACCACCGCCCGGGCCCACCTCACGGGACCACCGCCAGTGCCACGGCCGTGCCGGTCACCAGCAGGAGCAGCGCCACCCCGCTGCCGGACCAGGAGTGCACCGCGCGCACCGCCGACCCGACGGCGGCGATCCTCCGGGGCCCCGGCCGGAGCCGGCCGGCGGCAGCCCGCACCGCGGCCCGGGTCCGTGCGGCGCCCTGCTCGGCGCGGACCGCCGAGCGGCCGATCCGCCGCAGCACGCGCTCCTCCGGCACCAGCAGGTCCCCGGGGGGCACGGTCCGCCCGTCGGGGTGCGCCGCCCACGCGGGGACGGCGTCCCGTGCCGACAGCCGCCACCACGAGGCACCGATCGCCAGGCCGAGCAGGATCGGCCACGAGGCGCCCCAGAGGGTGACGGGCTCGATCCCCGGGTAGGCCGCGATCGGCACCCACTGCCGCGTGAGGGTCCACGGCAGCGTGATCCCGGTCAGCACGATGAACAGCCACGCCCACAGCTCGGCGTCCGGCCGGTGCCGGGGCCCGCGCTCGCTCCGCACCAGGAGCAGCCCGAAGCGCAGCAGCAGCAGGGTGGAGCCCGTGGCCACGAGCGGCAGGAGCTGCGTGAGGTCCAGGCCCGCGACGGTGACGCCCTCGACGGCGTTCTTGGCGGCGTACTTGCCCACCGCCCCGGAGCTGAACGGCGCCCCGGCCACGGCGAGCGCGGCCCCGCACAGCCCCAGCACGGCCAGCGGGGCGGTGCGGGCGGCCCCGAAGTGCTTCCACACCGGCACCCCCAGGAACAGCGCGCCCTTGGCGAGGCCGTGGTGCACGCTGTACACCACCGCGGCCCCGATGCACGCCTCGGCCAGCTCCGGGACGGCCAGGGCCACCCCGACCAGGGCGGTGAGGAACCCCATCTGGCTGATCGTGGAGTACGCGAGCACGACCTTCGGGTCCGCCTGCAGGTCCCCCGCGGGCACGGCGAGGAACGCGCCGAGCAGGGCGAGCAGCACCAGGGCCGTGCCCCAGCGCTCGAGGGCGACCTCGCCGAGGGGCAGGAACCGGAGCCAGCCCACCAGGCCGGCCTTGACCATGGCGCCCGAGAGCACCGCGCTGGCCGCCGGCGGGGCGGCCGGGTGGGCGAGGGGCAGCCACACGTGCAGCGGGAGGGCGCCGGCCTTCACACCGAAGCCCACCAGCAGCAGCCCCACGATCCAGTGCAGGTGCTCGGAGCCGGCCGCGGCCGCCGGGGCGTCCGCGAGGCGCATCCCGCCCGCGGAGACGACGAGCAGCAGGGCGCCGAGGATCGCGGACTCGCTCAGCACGGTCAGCACGAGGTAGACGCGTCCCGCGCGCCGCGCCTCCCGGGTGCGGTGGTGCACCACGAGCCCGTAGGCCGCGAAGCTCATGAGCGCGAAGCACAGGTAGAAGGACACGGCGTCCGCGGCCGCGACGACGCCCAGGTTCCCCACCAGGCTCACGAGCAGGAAGCCCGTCAGCCCGGCGGAGCCGATCCCCTCCGCCGGTGCGGGCCGCAGCCACGTGGTCGCCGCGAGCGCCGCCCCATAGAGCAGCGCGCCCGTGAGCACCAGGGGCCGTGCCACCGGGTCCAGCTCCCAGGACACCCCGAACAGCATCCAGGGCACCTCGAGCACCGGGCGCCCGGCGGGCCCGTCCTGCGGCAGCAGCGTCAGGAGCACGAACGGGACCACCGCCGGCGGGGCGCAGCGGATCAGGCGCCGCCGGGTGCGGGCGGCGCGCTCCGGGGCCGCGAGCCCGCTCACGGCCAGGGCCGCGGTGAGCACGAGCGGATAGAGCAGGGCGAGGGACCACAGCGCGACGGTCATCCCGGGTGCGCTCCTTCCGCGATCAGCAGGGACAGCCACAGGGGCGAGTACGGGACGCCCGCGAGCACGCCGGCGGCGAGCGACAGGGCCGCCGTCGTCAGGACGGGGACGAGCAGGGCGCCCGGCGCCTCCCGCAGGGGACCGCCGCGGCCGTGCGCCGGGGGCCCGGCCCCGCCGCTCCCCGCGCCCTCCGGCTCCCGGAACCACAGGGCGTAGACGGCCGGCAGGAAGTAGGCGGCGTTGAGCAGGGCGCTGAGCAGCAGCACCCCGACGATCTCGGGGTGCCCCGCGTCCAGGGCGCCGCGCCCGAGCTGCCACTTGGAGATGAAGCCCGCGACCGGCGGGAGGCCGATCATCCCGAACGCGCCCACCGTGAAGGCGGCCGCGGTCAGCGGCATCCGGCGCCCCACCCCGGCCAGCCCGGCCACGGTCTTCACGCCCAGGACCTCCGCGAAGATCCCGGCGCAGAAGAACAGGGTGATCTTCATCAGCCCCTGGTGGACCAGGTGGACCAGGCCCCCCGCGGTCGCGGCCTCGCTGAACATGGCGATGCCCATGGTCACGTAGGACACCTGGCTGACGGTCGAGTAGGCCAGGCGTCGTTTGAGGTCCTGCTGGCGCAGGGCGAGGACGGAGCCGAAGATCACCGTGAAGGCGGCCAGGGCCAGCAGCGGGCCGAGGAGCCCGAGCGCGTGGGCCAGCTCCACGCCGTAGACGTCGTCGACCACCCGGACGATCCCGAAGACCCCGGCCTTGACCACGGCCACGGCGTGCAGCAGGGCGCTGACCGGGGCCGGCGCCACCATGGCCCGGGGCAGCCAGCCGTGCAGCGGGAACAGGGCGGCCTTGACCCCGAGCCCGGCCACCATGAGCACGAAGGCGAGCACGGCGCCGGCCGGGTCCTCCGCGGCGAACACCCGGACCGCGGCGGCCCCACCCGCCGTGAAGTCCACCGGCCCGGCGCGGACGCTCAGCAGCGCCACCCCGGCGAGCAGGCTGAGCCCGCCGGACAGCGTGTAGAAGAGGTACAGCCGCGCGGCACGGACCGCCCCGGCGGTCCCCCAGTGGGCCACGAGCGGATAGGTGGTGATGGTGAGCAGCTCGAAGAAGACCAGGAAGGTCACGAGATTGCCCGAGAAGGAGATGCCCACCGTGGCGGCCACGCACAGGCTGAAGAACCCGAAGAACCGGCTCCGGTGGGAGTACTGCTCGAGGTAGCCGATGGCGTACACGGTGGTCAGCAGCCACAGCACCGCGGAGAGGCCCGCGAACAGCAGGGAGAGCGGCTCCGCCCGGAGGACGAGGTCGGTCCCGGGGAACAGGCGCGTGCGCCACTCCGGCCGGGCCCCGGCGACCACGACCGGCACGAGCGCGGCTACCAGCCCGAGCTTGGCCACGGCGGCGGCGAGGTTGAGCGCCGAGCGCGACCGGACCTGGTCCTCGCGGAGGAAGAAGATGACGGTGCCGGGGACAAGGGAGATCAGCACCATGACCAGCGGGACCACGCTGGGCCCGGTGGCGGCGAAGCCGCCGGTGCTCATGGCCCACCCCCCGGTGGGACCGCCGGGCTCACGAGCTCGGTGAGGACCGGGCCGCCGAGGCCGGCGAGCAGCGGGACGAGCGCCAGCGCGAGCGGAACCCAGCGGACCGGCAGGGACGCCGAGCGGGACGCCGGCAGCGGCAGCGCCCCGGCCTGCGGCTCGCGCAGCATCACCGTCAGGGGCTTGAGCAGGTACGCGGCCGAGAGCAGCCCGCCGCCGACCACCACCGCGGCCCAGCCCCACTGCCCGCTGCCCACGGACGTCAGGACGAGCTGCCACTTGCCCGCGAAGCCGAGGCTCGGCGGCAGGCCGGCCAGCGTCACCGAGGCGACGCCCATCGCCATGACCACGGAGGGAAGGGGCCGCGCGACGCGCGCCAGGGCCGGCAGCGAGTCGGTGCCGTAGACGCTCCTGAGCGTCCCGGCCGAGAGGAACAGCGAGGCCTTCGCGAAGCCGTGGCCCACGGCCAGGGCCGCCGTCCCGCCCCACAGCGCCCGCAGGGCCTCGGGATCGTGCGCCGAGGCCGTGGAGAGCGGGAAGAGCAGGAACAGGTAGCCCATCTGCACCACGGTGGAGTAGGCCACGACCTGCTTGAGCCGCTGCTGGGCCAGGGCCATCGTGCCGCCCCAGAGCACGGCGAGGGAGCCGAGCAGACCGAGCAGCACCGCCACCGTGGGCTCGGGCCCCAGGACCCAGAACCACATCCGGACCAGCACGAAGAACGCCGCCTTGACCACCAGCCCGGAGAGGATCGCGCTCACGGCGGTCGGCGCGGACCCGTGCGCCGGCGGCAGCCACGCGTGCATCGGCACGAGGGCGGCCTTGAGGCCCAGCCCGGCGACCAGCAGCACCGCGGCCCAGCGGTTGTCCCACCCGGCGCCCGCCAGCCGGTCGCCGGCCGCGAGGAGGTCCAGGGTGCCGGCCTGCGCGTACACGAGGGCGACCACCACCAGGAGCAGCGTCGAGCCCAGCACCGCGACCAGCAGGTAGCGCAGGGCCGGGCCCCACGCCTGCCGCCCGCCCAGGGCCACGAGCCCCACGGCGGCGATCCCCACGACCTCGAGGGCCACGTACGTGTTGAAGAGGTCCCCCGCCACGTAGACCGCGTCGAGGCCCGCCCAGGTGGCGAACCAGAGGGGCCAGAAGCGGGCGTCGTCCCCGGTGGCCGCGCGGTCGGAGGCCGCGTACACGGTCACGCCCGCGCCCACGAGCGCGGTCAGCAGGAGGAAGACCGCGCTGAGCCCGTCGGCGTGCAGGGCGATGCCCAGGGGCGAGCCCCACCCGGCGAGGTCGTGCGCCGCCGTGCCGGAGCCGGCCACGTGCACCACGAGCGCCAGCGCTGCCGCGGCCACGGCGGCCGCGCCCAGCAGGCCCACCGGAGGCAGCCACCGGCCCGGCAGGACGGCCGTGAGCACCGCGAGGGCCAGCGGGGCGAGGACCACCAGGCCGAGCAGCGCGGAGGGGTCGCTCATCGGCCGTCCTCCTCCCCGGCCGGCCCCCAGGGGTCCGGCGGAGCCTCACCAGGGTCCGCCGGTGCCTCCTCGGTGCGCCGCAGCAGGACCAGCCCCACCCCGGTGAACGCCACGGTGATCACGATGCCCGTGAGCACCAGGGCGTGCGGCACCGGGTCGGGCGGGTCGGAGCGGGCCGCCAGAACCACCAGGGACAGCAGGGCCCCGCTGCCGGCCACGTTGAGGCAGATGAGGCGCACGAGCGGGTCGCGTGCCAGCAGCAGGCGCACGCACCCCAGGACGGTCAGGGCCGCGGCGACGCACAGGTACCACTCGAGGACGCTCACGGGGGGTCCACCCGCTCCCGGCCCAGCGCCAGGAAGACCACGGTCAGCGCCGTGCCGATGCTCAGGGCCAGCGTCGTCTCCACGGCCACGATCGCCCATCCGGCCCACGCCGGGTCCAGGGCCAGCCACGCGCCGCCCGTCGCCGGTCCCCAGGCCGCCACGGCGAGGAAGACCAGGAGACCGGCCACCAGGGCCGCGCGCAGCAGCCCGCCGTGCCGCGGCGACGGGCCCAGCCCGGCCGTGTCCATGAGGATCAGGGCGCCGGCCAGCACCGCGCCCGCCTGGAAGGCCCCGCCGGGCCGGTCCGAGCCCGCGAACAGCACCCAGGCCGCGATCAGGAGCAGCGCCGGGGAGATCACCCGGCAGAACCAGACGAGGGTCTCCGGCTGCCCGGCCGCGGCGACGGAACGGGTCCGGCGGGCCGCGGCGACCGGTCGGCCGGACCCGGTCCCCAGGGTCACGGCGACGGCCAGGACCGCGACGAACAGCACGGCGATCTCCAGGAGCGTGTCGTAGGAGCGGAAGTTCAGCAGCACGGCCGTCACGGGGTGGTCGACCCCCGACTCGCCCGTCCGCCCGAGCACCTGCTCGGTGAGCCCCGTGCGCCCGCTCCTGACGGCCCGCACGAGCGCCACCGCCAGACCGGCGCCGAGGAGCACACCGGCCGTCACCCCGAGCACGGCCGTCGCCACCGGCCGCCGGGAGACCGGGCGGTCCCTGTCCGGGGCGCCGCGCCCGCGGGTCACGATGTCCACGAACAGCGCTCCGGTCACCCCCGTGCCGATCGCGGCCTCCGCCAGGGCGACGTCCGGGGCGCCGAGGCGGGTCCACAGCACGACCAGGAGCACCCCGAGGACCAGGAAGGACACGGTGGCGCTCATCCGGCGCCGCGGCGTCACCGCCGCGACCGCCCCCGCCAGCACGGCCAGGCCGAGCAGGACGTCCAGGGCCCGGAGCGGCTCGTCATTCATCGACGGCCTCCCCCGCCGGGCGCAGCCCCTCGCGCCGGGCCAGCAAGGAGGCGACCACCGGAGAGGCGAGCATGGCCAGTGACCAGATCACGAGCAGCTTGGCGGCGGCGCCCACCGAGCCCGCCTGGACGGCCAGCCCGGCGATCACCAGGCCCAGGCCCAGGTTGTCGGCCTTCGTGAGCGCGTGCAGCCGGGTGCGCAGGTCCGGCAGCCGCAGCAGACCGAGGGTGCCGATGGTGAAGAAGGCCGTGCCGGCCACGACGAGGACGGTCGAGAGCAGGTCCAGGGCCAGGTCCGCGGTCACGGCTCCTCCGCCTCCGCGCGCAGCCGGGACACCGCCACCACCGCGGCCAGCGCCATCATGACCAGGGCGGCGTCGCGCAGGGCCGACACGCCCGTGCGCACGGACAGCACGGCGAGGAGCCCTGCCCCCGTGGTGCCCGAGAGGAGGACGCCCAGGAGGCGGTCGCGGTCGGTCGGGCCGCGCAGGACCCGGACCAGGCAGAGCAGGAGGTTGGCGCCGAGCACCACGGCGACCCCGTCGAGGACCGGCCCGATCATGGCGGGGCGCCTCGCGGACGGGCGGCGCGGACGACCGGTGACCGGACGGCCGGCCTGCCGTGGGCGGCTCCGTTCCCGGATCGGCGACGGGCGTCGTAGCGCATCGTGCTCCTCGGGACGGAGGGTCGATCCCGACCCTACCAGCCGGATCCGGGGCCTGCCGGGCCCCGCCGGACCGTCCGGCCGGGCGGCCCGGCTGAGTGTCCCGGATCACACCGTGCGCGCCGGCCCCCCCTAGACTGGGAGGCATCCCGACCCGCCACCACGAGAGGACGTGGAGCAGACATGGCCAGCACACCGTCCGTCCCCGGAGCCCCGTCGACGCAGCGCAGCAGTCCCCGGCCGAGCGGCGGGGAGGACGCCGAGCACCGCTCCCCCGGGGAGGAGGCGCCCCCGGTGCACGCCAAGACGCACCGGATCAGGTGGGCCGGGCTCGTGGTCGGCCTGGTCCTGGCCTTGCTGGTCTATGTCGTCATGCCCGCCGACCTGGCCCACCCCGCCAAGCTCACCGCCGCCACCGCCGTGCTGATGGGCGTGTGGTGGATGACGGAGGCGATCCCGATCCCGGCCACCGCCCTGCTCCCGCTGATCGTCTTCCCCGTGCTCGGGGAGGACGTCGCCGTGGACGACGTCGGCGCCTCCTACGGCAGCAACATCATCTTCCTGTTCATGGGCGGGTTCCTGCTGGCGCTGGCGATGCAGCGCTGGAACCTGCACCGCCGGATCGCCCTGCGGACCGTGCGCGTGATGGGCACCAAGCCGGCCCAGATGGTGGCCGGGTTCATGCTGGCCACCGCGTTCCTCAGCATGTGGGTCTCCAACACGGCCACCGCCGTGATGATGCTGCCCATCGGGGTGTCCGTGCTGCTGCTGCTGCCCAAGCTGCTCGAGGACTCCGGTGCGTCGGCCGGCGGCACGGACGGCGGCGCGCTGGAGGACGCCAACCTGGAGGGCGCCGACCCGCAGAGCGCCGAGGTGAAGGAGGCGGTCATCGCCTCCAACTTCGGCACCGCGCTGATGCTGGGCATCGCCTACGCCGCCTCGATCGGGTCCCTCAGCACGATCATCGGCACCCCGCCGAACACCCTGATGGTCGGCTACCTCCAGGAGGCGCACGGCATCGACGTCGGCTTCGGCCAGTGGATGCTCGTGGGCGTGCCGCTGTCCGCCGTCATGCTCGTCGTCGCCTGGTTCCTGCTCACCAAGGTGCTGTTCAGACCGGAGATCGACGAGATCCCCGGCGGCCGGAAGCTCATCGACCAGGAGCTGGAGAAGCTCGGCCCCATGTCCACCGGGGAGAAGCTGGTGCTCGCGATCTTCGCGCTGGCCGCGCTCAGCTGGGTGTTCGTCCCCATCGTCTTCGACTCCCCGCCCATCAGCGACGCCGGCATCGCCATGGTCGTGGGGCTGCTGCTGTTCCTGCTCCCCGCCGGGGCCCGGCGGGGGGTGCGGCTGCTGGACTGGGAGTCCGCGGTGAAGCTGCCGTGGGGCGTGCTGCTGCTCTTCGGCGGGGGGCTGGCCCTGTCCGCGCAGTTCACCTCCTCCGGCCTGACCGACTGGATCGGGCAGGGCGCCGCGGCACTGGGCGCGGTGCCGGTCGTCCTGGTCGTGGCGATCTTCGCCGCCGGCATCCTCTTCCTCACGGAGCTGACGAGCAACACCGCCACGGCGGCCACGTTCCTGCCCGTCTCCGGGGGCGTGGCCCTCGGCCTGGGACTGGACCCCGTGCTGCTGGCCATCCCGGTGGCCCTCGCGGCCACGTGCGCGTTCATGCTGCCGGTGGCCACCCCGCCCAACGCCATCGCGTTCGGCTCCGGCTACGTGACCATCGGGCAGATGATCAAGGGCGGGCTGTGGCTGAACCTCGTCGGGATCGTCCTGATCACCCTCCTGACCATGACGCTGGGCGTCTGGGTGTTCAGCATCGTGTACTGACCGGCCCGCCCCACCGGGCGGGCGCACGGCGGCCCCGGCCTCAGGAGGCGGGGCCGCCGTCGTGCTCGAGCTCGGCCAGCACCGGGAAGTGGTCCGAGGCCCACACCCCGCGCGGGCGCTCGGCCAGGACCCGGGCGTCGAGCACGCGGACCGGGCCGCCGTACAGGATCCAGTCCAGGCGCGGCGTCCTGCCACCGGGCTCCCGGTAGCGGGGGAAGGTCCCCGCGGCGTCCGGGGGCAGGGTGTCCCGCAGCCCTCCGGCGAGCGCGGCGTCCCAGGTGCGGGAGCGGCCGGCGGCCGCGTTCATGTCCCCGAGGAGCACCAGGGGGCCGTCCCACCCGAGGATGAGGCCCTGGAGCGCGGCCAGCTGGCGCAGCCGCGCCCGCTCCGGCCACGGGTCGAGGTGGGTGGCACCCACCCGCCAGGCCACTCCCGTGCGCCGGTCCGTGAGGTCGGCCAGCACCAGGGTGCGGGGGAAGAGGTCCCCCGGCACCTTCGACCCCGGGACCTCCGGCAGCGCGGACAGCCACCGCTGCTGCCAGTGCTCGATCCGGAAGCGGGCGGTGTCCACGGCCAGCAGGCACCGCTCGCCGCCGCCGTCGGCGTCCCGGCCCCCGCCCAGGAGGACGTGGTCCGGGCCCAGGGCCTGCCGGACGTGGTGCAGTTGCTCCGGGAGGACCTCCTGGAGGGCGGCCAGCTCCGGCCGGTGGGCCCGGAGCACGGCCTGCACGGCGGGGGCCCGGGTGAACCACGCGTCCGGCGCCGTCCGGCCGTACTTCGGCAGGGGACGCCGGACGTTGAAGGTCATGGCCGTGAACGCGCCCCGGCCCCGCGGACCACGGGGGTCGGCGGGGCCGGGGCGGGCGTGGGCTGCCACGGTCGCGGGACGGACTACTGGGCGGCGGACTCCGCCGCGCCCTGCTCCGTGCGGGCGCCGCCGTGCTGGAGGTCGCCGCCGCTGTTCTCGAGGTGGGCGCGCATGAACCACTGGAAGAGCTCGAGCTCCTTGACCTGGCCGATGAGCATGTCCTCGGTGACGGGGTCGAGCTCGCCGACCTTCTGGATCGCGTCGCGGTGGTCCTCGATCACGCCGTTGTAGACGATGTCGAGGGCGGCGAGGTGCTCCACGCCGGTGGCGCGGTGGACCGAGTAGTCGTCCCAGGTGCGGGCCTGGACGAGATCGCCCGGCAGACCGGAGGGGCCCACGCCCATGGTGGCCATGCGCTCGGCGAGCTCGTCGACGAAGCCGCGCACGAGCTCGATCTGCGGGTCCAGCATCTCGTGGACCGAGATGAAGTTGGGGCCCACCACGTTCCAGTGGGCGTGCTTGAGCGTGAGCTGGAGGTCGTTGAGGGCGTGCAGGCGCTGCTGGAGCGTCTGGGCGACCTCGTGACCGTTCTCGGTGGACAGACCGGGCACGGTGTAGGGGGCGGTGCGCTGGTTCGGGGTGGCCATGAGTTCGTCTCCGTGTTTCCGGCCGCCGCGGGGCGGCGGCCTGGCTCGACAACTGCGGGCGGCCCGCGGGACGGGCCTCTGCCCCCACTATGGCACGCCCCCCACCCACTGTCAGCACCCTGTCCATTCGCTTCGCTGTCCGCGATATCCGGGCGGTGCGCGCCCGCCGCCGGACGCCCGAGCAGGTCCTTGCCAGGACGCGGAGCCACTGATTGGCTGGGCCCATGGACACGACTCCCGCCTCCGGCGACCAGCTTCCCGACGACCCGCACCTGGCCGACGACGTCGGCGTCCCCGACACCCCGGCGCGCGACCTCGAGACGGCCCCGGACCCCCTGGGCCAGACCAACGCCGGCCAGCGCGTGCCGAGCGCGGGGGACGCCGCGGCCCCCGCCGACCCGGACTTCGGCGCGGGCGAGGGCGCGGGCGGTCCCGGCCCCACGGCCGGGGACTGACCCGGCGCGCCGCCGCTGCCCTGGGTCCCATGAGCACCCGCAGCACCAGCACCGCCGGGATCGCGCGGGCCACCGGCGTCCCGTGGGAGACCTGGACGGCGCGGCTCGACGAGCTCGGCGCCCGGACGATGGGCCACGCCGAGATCGCCCGCCGGGTGGCCGAGCAGCTCGAGGGCGTCGTCGAGAACCACGAGTGGTGGGCGCAGTCCGTCGCGGTGGCCTACGAGCAGCACACGGGAGCCCGCCGGCCCGGTCAGGCCGGGGACGGCACCTTCGGGGCGAGCGCGAGCCGCACGGTGGCCGGCACCCCGGACGAGGCGCTCGCCCGGTGGGCGGCGCTCATGGCCGGCCGCACGGAGGTCGGCGGCGTCCCGTTCCAGCAGCCGCCCACCACCGCCGCCACCGAGAAGTGGCGCTACTGGCGCGTTCGCCTCGCCGACGGGACCAGGGTCTCCGCGAACATCGGCGCCAAGGCGGGCGGCCGCGCCACGGTGGCCCTCGCGCACACCGGACTGGCCTCCGCGGAGGACGTCCTGCGGTGGCGCGCGGCCTGGAAGGACCTGCTGGCCGCGCTCTGAGCCCGCGCCGCGCTTGTGAGGCGGCTCACTCCTCGCCTACGGTGACCAAGTACCTGAGACGAGGAGTATCACATGACCGTGCCCTATCCGCGCCTGCTCGCACCCCTGGACCTGGGCTTCACCACCCTGCCCAACCGGGTGCTCATGGGATCGATGCACACCGGTCTCGAGGAGTTGCCCGGAGGGTTCGAGCGGCTCGCGGAGTTCTACGCGGAGCGCGTGCGGGGCGGGGTGGGGCTCATCGTCACGGGCGGCGTGGGGCCGAGCCCCGAGGGCGCCACCCGGGCCGGGGGCGCCCTCCTGCGCACCCTCGAGGAGGTGGCACGGCACCGCCTGGTGACCGGCGCCGTGCACGCCGAGGGCGGCAGGATCGCCCTGCAGATCCTGCACTCCGGCCGCTACGCCAAGGCCCCGGCCGCCGTGGCACCGAGCGCCCTGCGTGCCCCCATCAGCCCCGTGGTGCCGCACGAGCTCACCGCGGAGGAGATCGAGCGGACCATCGAGGACTTCGCCCGCACCGCCGCGCTCGCCCGGGAGGCCGGCTACGACGGCGTGGAGATCATGGGCTCCGAGGGCTACCTCATCAACGAGTTCGTCGCCGCCGAGACCAACCACCGCACCGACGAGTGGGGAGGGTGCTACCCGAACCGGATGCGCCTGCCCGTGGAGATCGTCCGCCGCGTCCGCGAGCGCACCGGCCCGGACTTCGTCCTCATCTACCGCCTCTCCATGCTGGACCTGGTCCCGGGCGGCTCCACGCTCGAGGAGGTCGTGGCGCTGGCCCGGGCGGTCGAGGCCGCCGGCGCCACTCTGCTCAACACCGGCATCGGCTGGCACGAGGCGCGCATCCCCACGATCGCCACGGTCGTCCCCCGCGGGGGCTTCTCCTGGGTGACGCGCCGGCTCAAGGGCGAGGTCGGGATCCCGCTGGTCGCCGTGAACCGGATCAACACCCCGGAGACGGCGGAGCGGATCCTGGCGGACGGGGACGCCGACATGGTGTCCCTGGCCCGGCCCCTGCTCGCGGACCCGGACTTCGTGGTCAAGGCCGCGCGCGGCCGGGCGGACACCATCAACACGTGCATCGCGTGCAACCAGGCGTGCCTGGACCACACCTTCGCGGGCCGCACCGCGTCCTGCCTGGTCAACCCGCGGGCCGGGCACGAGACCCTGCTGCGCCTCGGCCCCACCCGCCGGGCCGAGCGGATCGGCGTGGTCGGCGCGGGCCCCGCGGGGCTGGCCTTCGCCGTCGGCGCCGCGGAGGCCGGGCACGCCGTCACCCTCTTCGAGGCGGCGGACCGGATCGGCGGGCAGTTCCTGATGGCGCTGCGCATCCCCGGCAAGGAGGAGTACGCGGAGACGCTGCGCTACTACGGCGTGCGGCTCGCCGAACTGGGGGTGGACGTGCGGCTCGGGACGGAGGCCGGGCCCGGGCACCTGCGCGGCTTCGACCGGCTCGTGCTCGCCACGGGCGTGGAACCGCGCGCGCCCGCGATCGAGGGGGTGGAGCACCCGTCGGTCGTGGGCTACCGGGACGTCCTGCAGCACGGGGCGCCCGTGGGCCGCCGGGTCGCGGTGCTGGGCGCCGGGGGCATCGGCTTCGACGTCGGCGAGTTCCTCCTGCACTGCGCCGGCACGGACTTCTACCGCGCGTGGGGCGTCGACACGACGCTGTCCGCCCGGGGCGGGCTGGTCCCGCCCCGGCCCGGGCGCCCGGCGCGCGAGGTGACGCTGCTGCAGCGCTCCCCCGGCAAGCTCGGGGCCGGCCTGGGCCGCACGACCGGCTGGATCCACCGGACCTCGCTCCGGGCCGGCGGCGTCCGCACCCTGAGCGGGGTCACGTACCGGCGGATCGACGACGACGGGCTGCACCTCACCGCGCCGGGACCCGACGGCACGGAGCCGGTCGAGCAGGTGCTGCCGGTCGACACCGTGGTGCTGTGCACGGGCCAGGAGCCGCTGCGGCGGCTGCACGACACGCTGCTGGGGACCGGCCACGACACCGGCGCCGTGCCGGTGCACCTCATCGGCGGGGCGGACGTGGCGGCCGAGCTGGACGCCAAGCGGGCGATCCGGCAGGCCACGGAGCTCGTCGCCGCCCTCGGCTGACCCCCGGCCCCGGGCACGTCCCCGCGGGACCGGCCCGGGCGGGGCCGGGCCGGGTGCGGCCCGCGCCGTGCGGCGATGTGCGGGGCCGGGCCCCGGGTGCCACGATGGGGTCACTCCCGCGGAAAGGATCCCCATGCAGCTCGACCTCCTGCTCGTCAACGCCACGGTCCTGACCATGGACCCGGACCGCCCGACGGCGTCGAGCCTCGGCGTGCACGGCGGGCGGATCGTGGTCCTCGACGACCCGGACGTGCCGGCGGCCGAGACCGTGGACCTCGGCGGCGCCACCGTGCTGCCGGGGTTCGTGGACGCGCACTGCCACACCGCGTGGTTCGGGCTCGGCCTGGCGGAGGTGGACCTCTCCGGCTGCACGTCCCTGGACGAGCTGTACGCGGCCCTGGAGCGCGGCATGGCCGCGAAGCCGCGGGACGAGGAGTGGCTCATGGCCACCGGCTTCCTGCCGGCCACCGTGGGCGGGACGCTGCCCGACATCGACGTCCTCGACCGCATCACGGGCAGCACGCCGCTGTTCGTCCGGCACACGTCCGGCCACGCGGCGGTGGTGAACTCCGAGGCGCTGCGGCGGGCGGAGATCTTCACCCCGGGGACCCCGGACCCGGTGGGCGGACGGGTGGTGCGGGACGACACCGGCCGTGCCACGGGCCTCGTCGAGGAGACCGCGCAGGCCGTGGTGCAGGAGCTGTTCCGCCCCTACCCGGTGGACCGGATCGTGGCGGCGCTCGACCGCGCCACCGCCCGCTACGCCGCCGAGGGCATCACCACGTTCGCCGAGGCGGGGGTGGGCGCCGGGTGGATCGGGCACAACCCCTCCGAGCTGCAGGCCTATCAGCTGGCCAGGGACGCCGGCGTCCTGCACGCCCGGGCCCAGGTGATGCCCGTGCTGGACGTCCTGCACGGGATCGGAGGGCTCGGGGACGGCTCCGAGCGCGGGCTCGACCTCGGGCTGCGCACCGGCTTCGGCGACGACGAGCTCAGGCTCGGACCGGTCAAGGTGTTCGTGGACGGCTCGCTGCTCGGGGAGACCGCCGCCGTGACCGAGGCGTTCTGCGGAGGCCACTCGACGGGCTACTTCCAGGAGAACCCCGAGCAGATGGCCGAGGCGATCCACGCGGCGTACCGTGCGGGCTGGTCGGTGGCCGCCCACGCGATCGGGGACCGGGCCATCGACTTCGCGATCGACGTGATCACCCGCTGCCAGGACGAGCACGGGCGCCACCGGCTGCCGAACCGGATCGAGCACGCGAGCATCACCCGCCCGGACCAGCTGCCGCGGCTCGCGGCCGCGGGGATCGTGGTGACCCCGCAGATCGGCTTCCTGCGCCCCATGGCCGCCCAGTTCCGCCGGCTCCTGGGCCCCGAGCGCACGGACTGGACCTACCGGGGCCGCAGCTTCCTGGACGCCGGGGTGCGGGTCGCCGGCAGCTCCGACCGGCCGGTCGCCGACGGCGACGTGCTGCGCTCGGTCCAGGCCTGGACCGACCGTCTCGACGGCGACGGGCGGCGGTTCGGTCCCGCCGGGGAGCGGCTCGACGTGCTGCAGGCCCTCGCCGCCTACACGTCCGAGGCCGCGAAGGCGCTGGGGATGTTCGACCGGATCGGCTCGCTCGCCCCGGGCAAGCTCGCGGACCTGGTGGTGCTGGAGGAGAACCCCCTCGAGGTGCACCGGCGGGGCGGCTCGGTGGAGCACATCGGCGTGCGCGCGACCTACCGCGGGGGCCGGCTCACCCACCGCGCCGGCTGAACGGCGCCGGACGGAGCGGACGGCGCTCAGCCCTCCACGAGGATCCCGTCCTCGTCGGCCCACACCGTCCGGCCCGGGCGGAAGGTCACGCCCTCGATGACGACCGGCACGTCCTGCTCCCCGACGCCGTCCTTGGCGGACTTGCGCGGGTTGGAGCCCAGGGCCTTGACGCCGAGGGGCAGCCCGGCCAGGGCGACCCGGTCCCGCACGGGGCCGTTGATGATGACCCCGGCCCACCCGTTGCGCACCGCGGACTCGGCGATCATGTCCCCCATGAGCGCCGTGCCCATGGAGCCGTGACCGTCCACGACGAGGACCGCGCCCTCCCCCGGGGAGTTGAGCACGCCCTTCACGAGGCCGTTGTCCTGGAAGCAGCGGACCGTGCGCACCGGCCCGGTGAACGCGGCCGTCCCGCCCAGGTCGAGGAACTGGCGCGGGCAGGACATCAGCTGCTCCCCGCGCTCGTCGTAGAGGTCGGCGGTGGTGAACGGGCGCGGATCGGTCATGAGCTGCTCCTGAGGCATCCGGTGGTGGTTCCGGCACCAGCCTAGCCAGCGGAACCGCCGCGCTCGGCCCCGGCGGGCTCCGCGGCCGGCCCCGGCGCCTCCTCCCGCGCGGCGGGCACGGTCGTGCCCAGCGGGATCTCCTCGACGAGCAGGGACAGCACGAGGCACGCCGCCGCGACCGGAAGACCCCACAGGAAGATCGGCGGCAGCGACTGGGCGAAGGCCTGCGCGACGGCCTCCTGCACCGGGGCGGGCAGTCCCGCGAGCACCTGGGGGCTCAGGGCGTCGAGGTCGAGGGCGGGCACGGCGCGGCCCGCGAGCGCGTCGTCGAGCCGGGCGACGAAGACGGAGCCGAACACGGCGATCCCGAAGGACGCCCCGATCTGGCGGAAGAAGTTCGACGACGACGTCGCGGCCCCCAGCTCCGCGGGCGGCACCGCGTTCTGCACGATCAGGACGAGGTTCTGCATGAGGCAGCCGATGCCGAGACCTGTGACGGCCATCCCCGCGGCCGTCAGGGCGTACGGGGTGGTCTCGTCGATCAGCGAGAGCAGCACGAGCCCGGCGGCCATCACCGCGGAGCCCAGCACGGGCCAGTGCTTGTAGCGCCCCGTGCGCGCGATGCGGCGGCCGGTGCCGATCGTGCCGACGAGCATCCCGGCCGTCACGGGGATCATCATCAGGCCGGCGGTGGTGGCCGAGGCGCCGTCGACCATCTGCAGGTAGGTGGGCAGGTAGGTGATGGTCGCGAACATGATCACGCCCATGCCGACGGCCGCCGCGGTGGGCACCACGAAGTTGCGCACCCGGAACAGGTGCAGCGGGATGATCGGCTCCGCGGCGCGGCGCTCCACCAGCACGAACAGCACGCCGAGCACCAGGACCGCCCCGGCGAGGCCGAGGATCCGCGGGCTCGACCACGCGTACGCCGTGCCGGCCCACGTGGTGAGGAGCACGAACGCCACGCTGCCCAGCGCCAGCAGCGCCGTCCCGAGCACGTCGAGCCGCACCCGTCCCCGGGGGACGTGCGGCAGGTGCAGGAACCGGGGGATGAACAGGAGCGTCACCAGGCCCAGGGGCAGGTTGATGTAGAACACCCACCGCCAGCTCACGAGGTCCGTGAGGAACCCGCCGACCAGCGGCCCGCTCACCGAGGCGAGACCGAAGGCCGCCCCGATCACACCCATGTACCTGCCGCGCTCGCGGGCGGGCACGAGGTCCGCGATGATCGCCTGCGCCCCGATCAGGAGGCCGCCGCCGCCCAGGCCCTGCAGCGCGCGGAGGACGATGAGCTGCGCCATGTCCTGGGCGGCGCCCGAGAGCACGGAGCCGAGCAGGAAGACCACGACGGCCACCAGGAAGATCCGCTTGCGCCCGTACAGGTCGCCCAGCTTCCCGTAGAGCGGCAGACCCACGGTCGCGGCGAGCACGTACGCCGTGACCACCCAGGAGATCCGGTCGAGCCCGTCCAGGTCCCCGACGATCGAGGGCAGCGCCGTGGCCACGATCGTCTGGTCGAGGGCGGCCAGCAGGACCGCCATGAGCAGGCCCAGGAACGTCAGCCGCAGCCGGCGGCGCTCCGTGCGGCCGGGGTCCGCGACCACCGGGTCAGCGGTCGATCTTCAGCACGGAGCCGTCCTCGACGTTGACGAACACGTCCACGGAGTTGCCGTCCGGCTCGTCGATCTCGACCTCCCACACGGTCGTGCCGTCCTCCGTCTCGAGCTGCACCTCGTCGACCGTGCCGTTGACCGTCTCCAGCGCCGTGGCCAGCCCCTCGTCGAGGGGCACCTGGACCTGGGCGAGCTTCTCGCCGTCGTCGCTGTCGAGGCCGCCCTCCTCCTCCTGGCTGATCACGTCCTCGCCGTCCTGCGAGACGTACACCTGGTGCTCGCGGTCGTCGGCGGCGACGGTGATCTCCCAGCTGGCCGGGCTGTCCTCCCGTCCGATCTCGAAGGTCTGGGCGTCACCGCCCACCGCGTCCTCGGCCGCGGCGACCGCGGAGGCCACGACGGCCACCTCGCCGCCGGAGCCGCCGGTGGCGTCGTCGCCGGGGCTCGCCGAGGGCGAGGCCGAGCCGGAGGCCGTGGCGGTGCCGTCGTCGTCCGGCGTGGCGCTGTCGTCCGGGGTGGCGGTGTCGTCCGGGCTCGCACTGTCGTCCGGGGTGGCGGTGTCGGCCGGGGCGCTGGTCTCCGCCGGGGCGGTGGTGCCGTCCCCTCCGGCGCCGCCGTCACCCCCGTCGCCGCCGCAGCCCGTGAGGAGCAGGGCGAAGAGGGCGAGCGCCGCCAGGGACAGGTGCCTTCGGTCAGTGTGCTTCATACCCGGGATTCTTCTCCCCTGCAGACCGCCTGGCAAGGACGTGACCGGGGCGCTGACCCGCCGGGCGCGGACCCCCCACCGGGCTCACAGGCGTCGCGTCTACTATCCTGGAGAACGCCTGACCCGGGACCGGGTGCATGCGCACCGTGATCGACGCCAGGAAGGAGGCGGCATGGGATTCCTCGAGAGCCTCGAGAAGAACATCGAGAAGGCCGTCCGCGCCACCTTCTCCACCGGTTCCCGGAAGCGGGTGGAGGCCGTCGAGATCGCCAGCGCCCTCCGGCGGGAGCTTGACCAGGAGGCGTTCACGATCTCCGCGGGCCGCACCATGGCCCCCAACGTCTTCGTCGTGGAGTTCTCGGACGAGGACTTCCCGCGCGCCCAGGACTGGGGCACGCCGCTCGCAGAGGAGCTGTGCGACGTCGTCATCAAGCACGCCCGCAGCCAGGCCTACACCCTGCAGGGGGCGGTGAAGGTGTCCTTCACCCGCAACCCGGAGGTGGAGGCCGGCGAGTTCCGCGTCCACTCCTCGGCCCAGCGCACCGCCGAGTCCCCCAACACCCCCGCCACCCCGAGCGGGCAGCGGATCGCCCGCGGCCACCGCCGGGAGGAGGACGAGGGGGAGCCGACGCGCTCCGTGCCCGCGCAGCACTGGATCCCGGTGCTCGACGTCGACGGCGCACGCTACTCCCTCAACGCGGACTCGATCGTGCTGGGCCGCTCCGCCGAGGCGGACATCACCGTGGAGGACACCGGCGTGTCCCGCAAGCACCTCGAGATCCGGCGGCAGGGCGAGCACTTCGTGGCCGTGGACCTCGGCTCGACCAACGGTTCCTACGTGGACGGGGAGCGGGTGATCGGCCGCACCGAGCTGGTCAACGGCTCCGTGATCACCATGGGTCGGACCAGGATCACGTTCCGCCTCCTGACCCCGAAGGGGAACCGCTGAATGTCCGAACTCACCGTCACCCTGCTCCGCTTCGGCTTCCTGGCGCTGCTCTGGATCTTCATCTTCAGCATCGTCGCCAGCCAGGGTCGTGACCTGGCGGTCGGCGGGAAGCTCCCGGCGGTGCTCACGAGGTCCCGCGCCGAGCGCCGGGGCGCCGCGGAGGACCCGGTGCCGCCCGCCGCGGGCCCCGGCACCGGGCAGCGCTCCCGCCCCCAGACCCTGGTCGTCCTCGACGGCCCGCTCCGCGGCCGCAGCTACCCGCTGGGCAACGCCCCGGTGCTGCTGGGCCGCTCCCCCGAGGCCACCGTGCCCCTCGGCGACGACTACGCCTCGGGGCGCCACGCCCGGCTGTTCCCGCAGGGCTCCCGTTGGTTCCTCGAGGACCTCGGCTCCACCAACGGCACCTTCGTCGGCCAGCAGCGCCTCTCCCGGGCCGTGCCGCTCGACCCCGGGACCCCGTTCCGGGTGGGCAAGACCGTCCTGGAACTGAGGTCCTGACGCATGGCGATCGCCTTCCGCTACGCCGCGCGCTCCGACGTGGGCCGGGTCCGCTCGAAGAACGACGACTCCGCCTACGCGGGCCGCCACCTCGCCGTGGTGGCCGACGGCATGGGCGGGCACGTGGGCGGGGACGTCGCCTCGGCCTCCGCGGTCATGGACCTCACGAGCCTCGACCGCCCGGACCACCACGGCGACGGCGCCACCGTGCTCACGGACGAGATCCAGAACGCCAACCAGAACCTCGCCAAGCTGGTCCTGGGCAACGCCCGCCTGGGCGGCATGGGCACCACCGTCACGGCCCTGCTCGCGGACCAGGACGAGCTCGTCGTGGCCCACATCGGGGACTCCCGCGCGTACCGGCTCCGGGGCGACGAGTTCCGCCAGGTCACCAAGGACCACACCTTCGTCCAGCGGCTCATCGACGAGGGTCGGCTGCGCCCGGACGAGGCCGAGTCCCACCCGCACAAGAACGTCCTCATGCGCGTGCTCGGGGACGTCGACGCCTCCCCCGAGATCGACGTGGAGACCCTCCGCCCGGAGCGCGGCGAGCGCTGGCTGCTGTGCTCCGACGGGCTCAACGCCGTGGTCCGCCCGGAGACCATCCACTCGGTGCTGGGCTCCACCGACGACCTCAACCAGATCGTGGACACGCTCGTGGAGCTGACCCTGGACCGCGGGGCCCCCGACAACGTGACCGTGGTGGTCGTCCAGGTCTTCGAGACCGACGACACCGCCCCCGTGCCGCAGGCCGGCGAGGCCCGCGGCGCCGTCCCGGACCCGGAGTTCGCCCGCACCTCGGACGAGATCACCGGGGACGCCGGGACGCAGGGGACCGCCGAGGCCGAGTCCTCGGCGGCCGCGCTGCGCCGCGACCTCGCCGCGCGCCCCCACCTGCTGGTGGGCGCCGCCGCCAACGCCACCCAGACCGGGCGCATCCCCACCGTGAGCGACAGCGTCCTGGAGCGCCGCGCGACCCTCCTGCAGACCTCCGCCCCGGACACGCTGGCCGATCCGCGGGACGTCGAGTCGGCGCTGCACCGGGCCGACGCCACCGCCCCGTCCCCGCGCCGGCGCCGCCACCGGCGCGCCGTGGCCGTGCTCGCGCTGGCCACGGCAGGGCTGCTGCTCGTGGCCGGGGGCTGGCTGACGAGCGGCTGGATCAGCTCCCAGTACTACGTCGGCGAGCAGCAGGGAAACGTGGCGATCTACAACGGCGTCTCCCAGTCGCTGGGGCCCGTGAGCCTCAGCGACCTCGAGCGCGCCACGGACCTGCGGGTCGAGGACCTCCCCGGCTTCGCCCAGGAACGGGTCCGCAACGCCATCCCCGCCAGCAGCCTCGAGGAGGCGGAGCGGATCGTGCGCGAGCTGCGCGAGTCCGTGCCCGAGGAGAGTCCCGGCCCGGAGCCGCGCCCGACGGGCACCGTCCAGCGGGCCACCTCCTCCCCCACCCCCTCGCCCGCGGCCTCTCCCGGTGGTGACGGATGAGCGCCCCCGCCGCGACCTCCCCCCGGGAGGAGCAGGTCGAGCCCCGCCAGAAGCCGCGGCGGCTCACCGAGCTGCTCCTGCTCGTGCTCGCCGTGGGCATCGGCGTGGGCGCGAACGTCCTCGTGGACCCCGACCAGCTGGGCTCGGGGGACCCGCACCTCCTCGTCTCCGGGCTGGTCCTGGGCATCGGCGCGCTGGTCCTGCACGTGGTGCTGCGGCTGCGGGCCAAGTACGCGGACCCCTACGTCCTGCCGATCGTGGTGGCCCTCAACGGCCTGGGCATCGCCATGATCCACCGGATCGACCTCACCACGGACCAGACGGCCGCCGGCTCCCAGGTGGTGTGGACGGCCTTCGCCATGACCGCCGCCTGCCTGGTGCTGTGGTTCCTCAAAGACCACCGGGTGCTGCGGCGGATCACCTACATCTGCCTGGTGCTCAGCGGGCTGCTGCTGCTCCTTCCCCTCCTGCCCGGTCTCGGCCTGGAGCTCAACGGCGCCCGGATCTGGATCTCCGTGGGCGGGCGCACCTTCCAGCCCGGGGAGGTCGCCAAAATCACCCTGGCCGTCTTCTTCGCCGGCTACCTCTCGACCAACCGGGACCTCATCCTGCTGGCCGGCAAGAAGATCGGCCCCGTGCGCCTGCCGCGGTTCCGGGACATGGCGCCGATGTTCGCGGCGTGGATCATCGCGATCGGCGTGCTGGTGTTCCAGCGGGACCTCGGCTCCGCGATCCTGTTCTTCGGCCTCTTCCTGGCCATGATCTACCTCGCCACCAGCCGGCTCAGCTGGATCGTCATCGGGCTGCTGCTCGTGGCCGTCGGAGGGTTCTTCGCGAGCCAGACCTTCGGCCACGTGGCGGCGCGCCTGGACTCCTGGCTCAACGCGTTCGACCCGGAGGTGTACAACCGGGCCCCGGGCGGCTCTGGGCAGATCGTCCAGGGCCTGTTCGGGCTCTCCTCCGGCGGGCTCTTCGGGCAGGGGCTCGGCCAGGGCCGGCCTGACCTCGTCTCCTACGCCAACTCGGACATGATCATGACCGCGTTCGGCGAGGAGCTGGGGCTCATCGGCCTGAGCGCCGTGCTCGTGCTGTTCTTCCTGTTCGTCACCCGGGGCTTCCGGGCCGCCCTGGGCACCCGTGACTCCTTCGGCAAGCTGCTGGCGGCGGGGCTGTCCGCGGTCATCGTGCTGCAGCTGTTCGTGGTGGTGGGCGGGGTCACCCGGCTCATCCCCCTAACCGGGCTGACCACCCCGTTCATGTCCGCGGGCGGCTCCTCGCTGCTGTCCAACTGGATCATCGCGGCGATCATCCTGGCGATCTCCCACACGGCGCGCCGACCCGTGGTCACCGGTCCGGCCACCGAGGCCGACCTCGCCGAGATCGCCGCCCACGAGGCCGCGCTGCGCGAGGCGGCGCGGCGCGACGAGCAGGAGCGCGCCGAGCGCCCGGGACGCCGCCGGGACCGCCGCCCCGGGACGGATTCGGACGGGCCCGAACAGGACGCGGGGCAGGCGGACGGGGAGGACCGCGCCGCCGGACGGCGGGGCACCGGGGCCGACACCGCCGACACCGCCGCCACCGAGCCGATCGCCGCCGCGGGCCTCGACGGGCACCGGGACGCCGAGGACGCGGACCACCACGGCGGCACCCCCACCGAGGCGATGTCCCGCCTCACCGACAAGGACCGCAGGGGCCCCGGCGGGTCCCGGAGCACCGAGAACGGAGGAGCATCGTGAACCGGGCGATCCGACACACCTGGGTGGCCGGCGTGGCGATCTTCACCGTGCTGCTCCTCGCGCTGACCTACGTGCAGTTCGTCGCGGCGCGCGGCCTCGAGGCGCACCCGTGGAACAACCGCAGCCTCTACGACCAGTTCGGCGCGGACCGCGGGGCGATCCTCGTGGACGGCGACCCGAAGGCGTCCTCCGTGCCCTCGGAGGACGACTTCGAGTACCAGCGCGTCTACGCGGACCCGCTGACGTACGGGCACCTCACGGGCTACTTCTCCCTCGTCTACGGCGCCACCGGGCTCGAGGCGGCCCTCGGCGAGGAGCTCTCCGGCGCCTCCGACGAACAGTTCTACGACCGCGTGGTCTCCATGTTCTCCGGGAACCAGCCCACGGGCGCGTCGGTCGAGCTCACCATCGACCCGGTGCTGCAGCAGACCGCGGCCGAGGTGCTCGAGGGCCGGAAGGGCTCGATCGTGGCCCTCGACCCGGAGACGGGCGCGATCCTCGCCATGGTCTCCACCCCGGGCTACGACCCCAACGAGCTGGCCTCGCACGACTCGGGCTCCGTGATCGCCGCCGCGGAACGGCTCAACGCGGATCCCGACGCGCCCCTCGTCAACCGGGCCGTCGCCGGTGACCTCTACGCCCCCGCCTCGACGTTCAAGATCATCGACACCGTGGCCGCCCTCGAGTCCGGGGACTACACCACGGAGACCCTGATCCCGAACCCCCAGGAGCTGCCCCTGCCCGCCACCGACGTGACCCTGCCCAACTACGTGGGCGGCGGCTGCACCGCCCGTGCGGAGGCGGACCTGGAGTTCGCGCTCGAGCAGTCCTGCAACACGCCGTTCGCCTCGATCGCCCTGGACCTCGGGGAGGACGCGATCCGGGAGACCGCCCGGAACTTCGGCTACGGGGAGCCCCTCTCGGTGCCGCTCAAGGTGACCCCGTCGGTGTTCCCCGAGGAGCTCAACGAGGCACAGCTCGCGCTGTCCTCGATCGGCCAGTACGACGTGCGCACCACGCCCCTGCAGGTGGCCATGATGAGCGCCACGATCGCCAACAACGGCGTGCAGATGAAGCCCCAGCTCGTGCGCACCGTGCGTTCCGCCGACCTGTCCGTGATCGAGGAGCTCAACCCGGAGCAGCTGCGCCGTTCCACGAGCGCGGACGTCGCCGGGACCGTCTCGGACCTGATGGTGCAGGTCGTCGAGGACGGCATCGCCCGCGGCGCGGCCGTCCCGGGGGTCGAGGTGGCCGGGAAGACGGGCACCGCCGAGATCGGCTCGGACGAAGGCCTCAACGACTCCTGGTTCACGGGCTTCGCGCCGGCCGACGACCCCCAGGTGGCCCTCGCCGTCGTCTTCGAGGACGTGGACGTGGCGACGGGCGCCTCCCTGACCAGTCCCGGTGCCAAGCGACTCTTCGAGGCGGTGTTGAACAAGTGAGACCATCGTCGAGCACCGTCCTGGGCGGGCGCTACGCACTGACCGATCGGATCGCGATCGGCGGCATGGGTGAGGTGTGGAAGGCCAAGGACCGGGTCCTGGGCCGGATCGTGGCCGTGAAGATCCTCAAGGAGGAGTACAACGGGGACCCGAACTTCCTGCAGCGCTTCCGCGCCGAGGCCCGGCACACCGCGCTCCTGAACCACCCCGGGGTGGCCAACGTCTTCGACTACGGCGAGGAGGAGGGCTCCGCCTTCCTCGTGATGGAGCTGGTCCCGGGCGAGCCGCTGTCCAACATCATCGAGCGGCAGAAGACGCTCGCCCCGGACACCGTGCTCAACTACATCGGGCAGACCGCACGCGCGCTGGCGGCCGCGCACGCCCAGGGCCTGGTGCACCGCGACGTGAAGCCCGGCAACCTCATCATCACCCCGGACAACCGGGTGAAGGTCACCGACTTCGGCATCGCCCGTCTCGCGGACCAGGTGCCCCTCACGGCCACCGGGCAGGTCATGGGCACCGCCCAGTACCTCGCGCCCGAGCAGGCCACGGGTCAGACCGCCACGGGGTCCTCGGACATCTACTCGCTGGGCATCATCGGCTACGAGTGCCTGGCCGGGCGCCGCCCGTTCACCGGGGAGTCGCAGATCGCGATCGCCCTCGCGCAGGTCAACGACCCGCCGCCGCCGCTGAAGGACAGCGTGCCCGAGACCGTGCGGGCGCTGCTGATGTCGATGCTGTCGAAGGACCCCAAGGACCGCCCGGCCACGGCCGGCGCCCTGGCCACCGCCGTGGACGCCATCCGCCGTGGGGACGAGGACGCGGCGGTCGCGGCCGTCCCCGGGATGCGCCCCTTCCTCGACCTGCCCGACGACGACGCCACCCAGGCGTTCGAACCGGTGCGCGACGAGCCGACGCAGGTGCTGGACCGGGACCGCACCGCGGCCGCCGCGGCGACCGGGGCCGCCGCCGCCGGAGGACCACGACCCATCACCGCCGAGCTGGACGCCGTCGACGGCCCGGAGGACTCCGGGGAGGACCCCGGCACCGGTCCGGCCCGTCCCGAGGAGCGCCGGGAGCGCCGCTCGGTGTGGGCCTGGCTGCTGCCGGCGCTCCTGGTGCTGCTCCTCGTGGCGGGGCTGCTGTGGTTCTTCCTGCTGCGCGAGCCGGCGCCCGTGAGCCTGGAGCCCTCCCCCACGGGCACCGTCTCGACCTCCACGGTCCCCGGTGAGCCGACGCCACCGGCGGCGGAGCAGCCCGGCGCGGACACCGTGGAGGTCCTCGCCGCCCGCTACGAGGGCCGGCCGGTGGACGAGGTGGTGCAGGAGCTCTCCGACCTGGGCTTCCCCGTGGAGCGGGAGGGCCGCACCGCGGACGAAGAGCAGAACACCGTCCTGTCCCTGAACCCCGTGGGCCAGGTGGCGCGGAGCACCACCATCACGGTGGTCTACTCGACCGGCCCGGACACCGTGGAGCTGCCCTCCGGGATGGTCGGGCGCCCGGCCGACCCGCTGATCGACGAGATCCGGCTCCTGGGCGTGAACATCATCCGCTACGACGAGATCACCGAGGACGCCGAGCCCGGGACCGTGCTGCGCACCCAGCCCCTGGGCGGGTCCACCGTCCGCCCCGGCGACACCATCGAGATGTGGGTCGCCGCGGCGCCCGAGACCACCACCGCCCCCACCACCGCCCCCACCACCGGATCGCCCTCGCCCACCGCGACACCGACCGGGCCCGGCCAGGA
This sequence comes from Kocuria sp. CPCC 205263, assembly GCF_040981075.1. Lineage (NCBI taxonomy): Bacteria > Bacillati > Actinomycetota > Actinomycetes > Micrococcales > Micrococcaceae > Kocuria > Kocuria sp. CPCC 205263. The sequence continues at coordinate 67,045 of NZ_JAVKPV010000013.1, forward strand.
GGGCTGACCCGTGCCGGGCCGGAACCCCGTCCCCTCCCTCATCAACGACCGCTACGAGGTGGGCGAGACCATCGGCCGCGGCGGGATGGCCACCGTCCACCTGGGGCGGGACCTGCGGCTGGGCCGGCGGGTGGCCATCAAGGTGCTGCGCCCCGAACTGGCCCGGGACGGCACCTTCCACGAGCGGTTCAAGCGCGAGGCCCAGTCCGTGGCCGCCTTGAACCACCACTCCATCGTCTCGGTCTACGACACGGGCGAGATCCTCGCGACGACCGACGAGGGCGTGGACCGGCCGTTCATCGTGATGGAGTACGTGCCCGGCCGGACCCTGCGGGAGCTGATCCACGAGAACGCCGTGACGCCCCAGGAGGCCGTGGACATCACCCTGGGCATCCTCGACGCCCTGGAGTACAGCCACCGGGCCGGCATCGTCCACCGGGACATCAAGCCCGCCAACGTGATCGTGACCCCGGAGCGGCAGATCAAGGTCATGGACTTCGGCATCGCCCGCGCCGTGGAGGACACCTCGCCGGCCCTGACCCAGGCCCAGGCCGTCCTCGGCACCGCGCAGTACCTGTCCCCGGAGCAGGCCCGGGGCGAGTCCGTGGACGCCCGCTCCGACCTCTACTCCGCCGCGTGCGTGCTCTTCGAGATGCTCACGGGCCGGGCGCCGTTCGTGGGCGGGTCCTCGGTGGACATCGCCGCCCAGCACGTCCGGGACCATCCCCCCGCGCCCTCCGAGCTGGACCCCCGGCTCGGAGGGCGCGTCGACGACTTCCTGGCGAAGGCCCTCGCCAAGGACCGCTCCGCCCGCTTCCAGGACGCCGGGCAGATGCGCCGGGCGCTGCGCGAGCTGCGCCCCGCGGTGCCGGGGGACCTGGACGCCACCCAGCCCCTGCACGCGGTGCGGCAGCGGGACGAGGACACGAAGACCCTCCCGCCCGTGCCCGTCCCCGTGCCCGCCGGGGCGGCCGCTCCGCCGACGGCGGCGGGCACGGCGGTCGCCGCGGCGCCGGTGCCGGAGGACGACCCCGGGAGCGGCTCGACCCCTGCGCGGGACCGCCGACGGCGACCGCTGCGCGCGGCGCTGATCGGCCTGCTCGCCCTCGCCGTCCTCGCCGTCCTCGGGGTCGTGACCCTCCAGTGGGTCCAGGACCAGCGCGGCGGACCCGCGCTCGTCGCCGTCCCCTACGTGGCGGGGATGGACGCGGCGGTGGCCGAGACGGCGCTGCGCAACGCGGAGCTCGTGCCGCAGCGCGAAGAGGTCTTCGACGACGAGGTGCCCGAGGGCGACGCCGTGGGCACCGACCCCACGGCCGACACGCAGGTCGAGGAGGGCTCCACCGTGGTCCTCGCGGTTTCGCGGGGACCCGCCGAGGTGGAGGTCCCCGACGACCTCGCGGGCCGGTCCGAGGAGGACGCGCGGGACGCCCTGGAGGCCGCCGGACTCGAGGCCGGGGCGTCCCGCACGGCGAACAGCCCGTGGGTGCCCCAGGGGATGCTGGTCGTCACCGACCCGGCCGGCGGGACCACCGTCCCGAGCGGCTCGGAGGTGCAGCTCGTGCTGTCCACGGGGCGGGTGACCGTGCCGCAGCTCGTGGGCCTGAGCCGGCAGGAGGCGGTCGCGGCCCTCGGCGCGGACGCGGTCCGCCTCTCGTCCGAGGTCGTCACCACCCCCCGTGCCGGAGTGCCCGCCGGGCAGGTCGTGGACCAGAGCGTCGACGCCGGACAGTCCGCGCCGCAGGGCTCGACGATCACGCTCACCGTGGCGGTCGCCCCGGAGCCCGAGCCCACTCCGGAGCCGACCCCCTCGCCCACCCCGTCCCCCTCCCCGGAGGCGACCGAGGACGAGGATGAGCCCGAGGAGACCGCCGCACCGGAGGAGGAGGGATCCGAGTCCAGCAGCACCCCGGACGACTCCGCCGAGACGTCCCCGGAGGACTCCCCCGAGCCCGAGGCGCGCGACACCGACGAGCAGGGCGGGATCCCCGAGCAGGCGGCCGACCGGGCCCGCGAGGCGCTCGAGCAGGGCGCGGACCGCGGGCCCCGGCGCGACTGACGTCCGCGCCGCGGACCCGCGCGGGCCGGCGGTCAGACGGTGATCAGCGGGGAGAGCGACGCGGCCGCCCGCGCCGCGCCCTTGAGTCCCACGAGCTCGAGCCAGTTGCCGAGCATGAGGTAGCCGCCCTCGGTGAGGACGGACTCCGGGTGGAACTGCAGCCCGTGCAGCGGGGCGCTCTTGTGGCGCAGCCCCATGATCACCCCGTTCGGGGTGCGGGCGGTGACCTCGAGGACGTCGGGCACGGACTGGTCCACGACGGCGAGCGAGTGGTAGCGGGTCGCGGTGAACGGACTGGGCACGGCGCCGAAGACGCTCGTGCCGTTGTGCTCCACCCGGGAGGTCTTCCCGTGCATGAGCTCCTCGGCGTGGGTGACGGTCCCCCCGTACGCCTCCGCGAGGGCCTGGTGGCCGAGGCAGACGCCGAGCAGCGGCTGCCCCGTCCGCTCGGCGTGGCGGATCAGGGCGGTGCACACGCCGGCGTCGGCGGGAGCGCCCGGGCCGGGCGAGAGAAGGACGCCCTGGTGCTCGTCGGCGAGCGCGCACGCGGCGGTCTCGTCGAGGTCGTCGTTGCGGATGACCGTGGTCTTCGCGCCGAGCTGCTCGAGGTAGCCGACGAGGGTGTAGACGAAGCTGTCGTAGTTGTCCACGACAAGGATCTTGACGGTCACAGGATCTCCTGGGAGTGGGGTGCCTCTCGGTGCGTGCGCCCGTCCAGCTTACGCGTCCGCAGGAGGGCGCGCACCGGGCGGCTAGACTGGTGCACCGGACCCCCCGCCGTGAAGACGGCCCGCTTGGTGATCAGGAGGATCAGTGCCCGAGTCCAAGAACCGCCGCAAGAAGCCGGCCCGCCGTCCGGGCGGCTCCGGACGGTCGACGCCGGCCGCCGCCCCGCCCGTCGACGCGGAGCTGGCGCGGCTGGCGGCGGAGGGGCTGCCCGGCGGCTCCACCGCGTTCGACCCGGAGGCCGCCGCGAACGCGGTGGCGCAGGAGCTCACCGAGCGCTCCCGGCACGGCTCCCCGGAGACCCACGCCCCGACGCCCACCTGGTACAAGGCCATCATGCTGGGCCTGCTGGTGGCCGGGCTGCTGTGGCTCATCGTCTACTACCTCTTCCAGGGCACCTATCCCGTGCCCGGGATCGGCACGTGGAACATCGGGGTGGGCCTGGCCCTGATGATGGTGGGGCTGATCATGACCACGAAGTGGCGGTGACCTCGGTGCCCCCTGCCGGCCCCGGCCACGAGGACCTGCACCAGGACCCGCACGAGGACCCGCAGGAGCCCTCCCCCAAGCCGCTCGAGGACGAGATCGCCGAGTCCCGGCCGAAGGACGGGCGGCGGTTCAACGCCGCCACGTTCGAGGTGCGGCTGCGCCGGTGGGCGCTGCTGGTGCTGGTCGCGGGTCCCGCGATCTGGTTCCTGGTGCAGCAGCTCCGCTAGCCGCACCGGCCCGCGGCACCGGTCACGGCGCGCACGGAAGCGGCCCGCACCCCTGCCAGGGGTGCGGGCCGCTTCCGTGCGCGCGGGCGCCCGTCGTGGATCAGGCCTGGGCCGAGACGGCCTCCTGGCCCTCGACGGTCTCCTCGGGGTCGTTCTGCGGCGCGGTGAACGCGACGTCGAGGCTGATGACGACCTTGTCGGAGACGAGGACCCCGCCGGCCTCCATCGCGGCGTTCCAGGTGATGCCGAAGTCCTTGCGGGAGATGGTGGTCTCGGCTGAGAAGCCGGCGCGGGTCACGCCGAAGGCGTCGACGACCACGCCGCTGAAGTCGGTGGCGAGCTCGACGGTGCGGGTCACGTCCTTGATGGTCAGCTCACCGGTGATCGTGCCCTCCTCGCCGTCGAACGCCACGGCGGTCGAGGTGAAGGTCATCGTGGGGTGCTCCTCGACCGCGAAGAAGTCGGCGCTGCGCACGTGGGCGTCGCGGTCGGCGTTCTTGGTGTCGATGCTCGCCATCTGGACGGTGGCGTTCAGGGTCGAGCCCTCGACCGGGTCGGTGACCTCGAGCTGCGCGTCGACCTCGCCGAAGGTGCCGCGCACCTTGGAGATGCCGGCGTGGCGGACGGTGAAGCCGACCTCGGAGTGGGCGGGGTCGAAGGTCCAGGAACCGGGGACGAGACCGTTGAGCTGGGACATGGTGTTCTCCTTGGGCTTGGCGACGAGCAGGTTCTTGCTTCGTCAACTACTCTAGGAGCACCTTGGTGATGTGTCAACAACGAGGTTCGAGAATCTTCGGGGACCCCGGTGCCCGCCTCCGGGCGCTCAGGCCTCGGGGTCCAGAGCGGAGCGGTCGTTGAGCTCGTGGAACCGGCGGCGGTGGTAGACGAGGGGAACGCCCGTGCCCTCGTGGCCGAGGACGTCGACCACGGCGGCGTTGAACACGAGGGCGGGCCCGGCCTTGATCCGGGCCAGCGGGACCGCGCGCAGGACCCGGGCGACGTTCAGCAGCCGGGGCTCCCCCGTCTCCAGGTACTCCCAGGGCATGTCCGCCCCGAAGCGCGGCGCCCCGGAGACGGCGAAGGACCGGGCGAGGTCGAGGTTCTCGGCGTCCAGCAGGTGCACCAGGAAGGAGTCGGCCTCGGCCAGCAGCGCGGCCGAGCCCTGACGGGCCTGCAGGGAGAAGCCGAGGATCGGCGGCACGGCCGACACGGAGGACACCGAGGACGCCGTCAGGCCCACCGGCCCCTCGGGGCCCCGCGCGGTGATGATCGCGACCCCCGCGGGGTGGTGGGCGAAGGCCGCCTTGAACGCCTCGCCCACGTGCTCGAGGTCCTGGAGGTGGTCGGCCGGGACCTCGAGGTCGGCGACGGACGCGGCCGCGCGCTCGGCCGGGGGGCCGGGCGGCGGGACCGCGCTCAGCCGCGGCTCCTCCGCCGCCCGCTCGGGCGTCCGCGCAGGACTCTGCTCCGGTGCGCCGCCGGCGGGCGCGTCGTCGTCGTGCCCCCGACGAGGCCGGCGTTCGTGGTGCTGGGCCGCCATGAGTGTCCTTCCGTGGAGAGCCGTGGGAACGGTGCCGCCGGGCGGCCCCACCTGTCCACGCTACGTCCGGAACCGGAGCGGGAGTCAATCGATTCCGCCGCTGACGGGGCGGGAGAAACCCGACGTCACAGTCTTGCACGGGCGCCGTCGTCGTGTCCGGCGCCCCCGGGTCACCGGGTCAGGCCCCGGTAGCCGCGGGCGTAGTGCACCAGCGGGTCGTCGGCCTGTGCCTCCGCGACCCCGCGGCCCATCGCGGTCACCTCGCCCACGACGACCCGGTGCGTCGCGGCGGTGTGCACGGCCACTGTGGAGAGCTCGAACCACGCGAGCGCCCCGTCCAGGACGGGCGCCCCCGAGCGCGGCGCGCGCCGGAAGGGCACGCCGTCCAGCAGGCCCTCGACCGGATTGCCGGGGCTCGCGAGCCAGTTGGCGATCCCCTCCTGGTCCCGGCGCAGCACGGAGAGCGTCCACGCGCCGGAGGACTCCACCGCGTCGCAGATCCGGCCCTCCTCGAAGAGGCTCACGAGCATGGTGGGCGGGTCGTAGGAGACGTCGAGGAACCCGGTCACGGTCGCGGCGACGTCACGTCGGCGGTGCCGGGCGGCCACGACCGCCACGCCGGAGGCGATGTCCGCGGCGAGCACGCGGTAGGCGCCGACGTCCTCGGCGTCCGGCGCCGCCGGGTCGATCAGGTGGGCCGGTGCGGGATCGGGGAGCTCCATCCCGCCAGTCTGGCACGGGGACTCAGCGCTCCGGCCGGGACCGTCCCGTCATCCGGAGGGTCAGGTTCAGCCGCCCGCCCTTCATGCCCAGCGCGGCCGCCCCCGTGCCGGGGCGGATGCGCGGCACCCCGTGGAACGCGTAGCGGGAGGGTCCGCCGAAGACGAAGAGGTCGCCGCTGCGCAGCTCCACGTCCCGGTACGGCGCCGAGCGGGTCTGCGTGTTCCCGAAGCGGAAGACGCAGGTGTCCCCGAGCGAGAGGGAGACGATCGGCGCGGCGGAGGCCTCGTCCCTGTCCTGGTGCATGCCCATCCGGGCGTCGGCGTCGTAGAAGTTCACCAGGGCGGTGTCCGGCCGGTAGTCCTGCGCGTCGGGGCTGCCCGGGCCGTAGGCCTCCTGGGCGGCCCGGCGGCCCAGCTCGGTCAGCCACGGGGGCATGTCCGGTGCCCGTTTGCGCTCCCCGGTGCGCAGATAGCGGTAGGGCGCCCAGTCCCAGCCCAGTGTCGTGGAGCGCACCGACATCCGGCCCCCGCCCGGGAGCACCATGTGCCGCATGGGCACCGGACCCACGGCCCACTCCCGGCAGCGGAGCACCAGATCCCGCTGCTCCTCGGGCCCGAGCCACCCCGGCACGTGGACGGCGCCGGGGGCGATCTCCGCGCGCTCCCGGGGCAGCTCGAACAGCTCGGGCGCCGGGAACGGGGTCGAGGGATCGATCATGCTGCCGAGCGTAGCCGCGACCGCCGACACCGCGCACGGCGCGCACCGGCACCGCGGGCGGCGGCACCGGTGTGCGCCCCGCCACGGCGGTCCCGGGCGGAGAGGAGTAGCGTGGAGGGTCTCCCGATCACCGTGAAAGGTCCGCCGTGCCGCTGCCCCTGTCCGTCATCGACTTCGCCACCGTCCGCAAGGGCGCGTCCGTGGGCGAGAGCTTCGCCGACTCCGTGCGCCTCGCCCAGCACGCCGAGCGCCTGGGGTACCTGCGGGTCTGGTACTCGGAGCACCACAACATGCCCACGATCGCCTCCTCGGCCCCGGCCGTGCTGATCGCCCACGTCGCCGCGCACACCTCCACCGTCCGCCTGGGCGCGGGCGGCGTCATGCTGCCCAACCACTCCCCCCTCGTGATCGCGGAGCAGTTCGGCACGCTCGCCGAGCTGCACCCCGGACGGATCGACCTGGGTCTGGGCCGGGCCCCCGGCACGGACCTGCGGACGGTGCGGGCCATGCGCCGGGACCCCTCCGCCGCCGAGCAGTTCCCGCAGGACGTCCGCGAGCTGCAGGGTTATCTCAGCGGCCGCTCGGTCGTCCCCGGGGTCAGCGCCGTGCCGGGCGCCGGGACGGACGTGCCCCTCACGATCCTGGGCTCCTCCCTGTTCGGCGCCCAGCTCGCCGCCGCCTACGGACTGCCCTACGCCTTCGCCTCCCACTTCGCCCCCGACGCGCTTGTGGACGCCGTGGCCGCCTACCGCGCCGGGTTCCGCCCCTCCGAGCAGCTCGCGGAGCCGTACGTCGTCGCGGCCGTCAACGTCATCGCCGCGGACACCGCCGAGGACGCCGCCGAGCAGCTCGGGACCGCCCGGCGCGAACGGGTGCGCGCCATGGTGGGCCGTGGCCGCGAGCTGAGCGAGGCCGAGCTGGACATGGTGATGGACAGCCCCGCCGGGCAGCAGATCCTGCACATGCTGCACTGGTCGGCCGCGGGCACGGGCGACGAGGTCCGGTCCGCCCTGGAGGACTTCGCGGCCACGGCGGACGCCGACGAGCTCATGATCGCCCCCGCGTCCCCCACCCAGGAGCAGGTGCTGCGCTCCCTCGAGCTCCTGGCCGGGGCCTGGGGTCAGGACGCCGGGACAGACCTTCCCTCCGCCGCGTCGCGACTGTAAATTCAGGGAGTCACCGGCGTCCGCCGTCACGGCGCCGCCCCCGGGAGGCGCCACCGCCCCCCGAAAGGTCCCCGCCATGTCCTCAGTCACCGCCCGACGCACCGTCACCGCCCTGGCCGCGGCGCTCGCCCTCTCGGGCGCGACCGCCTCCCCCGCCGCCGCGGCCCCGCGCACCATCGAGGTCGTCAACCTCGGCGACTCCTACTCCGCGGCCTTCGGCACGGGCGGGCTCCAGGCGGTCGAGGGCGTTCCCGGCTGCGTCCAGGGCACGGGACGGGACCACGTCGACAAGCTGGACTCGCACCCCCGGATCGAGGTGACCCTGGACGCGGCGTGCGCCGGCTACGAGACGCACGAGGTGCGGAAGCTCGTCTCCACGGAGCCGGTCGCCGACGCCCTCGCCTCGGCCGACCTGGCGACACTGACTCTCGGGGGCAACGACATCGGGTGGGGCGGGTTCATCGAGGCGTGCAGCGCCCCCGCCGAGGCCGCCTACGGCCCGGCGCCGTGCGACGCCAAGCTCGAGGAGGCCCCCGCGCTCATCGCGTCCGCCGCCGCCTCCGCGGCCGAGACCGTCGCGGCCATCGACGCGGCGTCGGACGCGCGCATCGTGGTGCTGGGCTATCCGCACCTCTTCGACGACCGCGCGGACAGCCCGCTGATCTCCGCCGAGCGGGCCGCCCAGCTCAACGACTGGACCGACGAGCTCAACGCGGCTCTCGCGGCGGGCGTGGAGGAGGAGGACGCCGTGTTCGTGGACGTCACCGACCGCTTCCGCGGCCACGGCGTCGGCTCGGCGGACCCGTGGATCCTCTTCGGCCCCGACGCCGGCGACCACAACCTGCACCCGACCGAGCGCGGCTACCTCTCCGGCTACTTCCCGGGGCTCCTCGGGCAGGCCGCCCGGGCCCGCTGACCGCTCGCCGGGCACGACGAAGCCCCCGGACCGTCGGTCCGGGGGCTTCGTCGTATCCGGTGCGTCACCGGCTCCCGGCCGGGGTGGGGCCGGGCGCGGGTCAGGCGTTCTTCGTCTCGTCCTTGACGGACTGTGCCGAGCCCTGGGCGGAGGACTTCAGCTGCTGGGCCTCGTCCTGGCCCTGTTCCTTGACCTCCTGGGCGCCCGACTGCGCGGTCTCCTTGACGGACTGCGCGGCTTCCTGCGCCGGCTCCTTGAGGTCCTGGGCGACCTCCTGCGCCATGCCCTTGGCGGACTCGACCGCGTGCTGGGCGTGGGGCTGGACACGGTCCGCCGCCTCGGAGACGAGCTCCTGCTCCTTCTGGGTGGAGGGCAACAGCGAGCCGACGAGCCAGCCGGCGCCCAGGGCGATCAGACCGGCGGCCAGCGGGTTGCCGCGTGTCTTGGCCTTGGCCGTGGCCGGGGCGTTCTGCACGCCCTCCCGGAGGTCACCGGCACGGTCCTGCACGCTGTCACGCAGGTCGCCCGCACGGTCCTGGGCGCCCTCCTTGAGGTGGCGGCCACGGTCGGAGGCGTCATCGGACGCTCCCATGACGCGCTCCCGCACTCCCTGCACCGTGTCCTGGACCTTGCCACGCATCTTGTCCTTCTGCCGCTCGACGACGCGATCAGGCGTCACCTTCTCGGCCACGGCATCGACGTCGGAATTGAGACGAGCACGGGTCGCCTCGATGTCGGCACGGATCTGTTCGGGGTTCTGCTGGCTCATCGGTTCTCCTTCTTGGAGGGCTTCACGGTCTCCGGGATCTCGGTGACCGTCTCGCGGGTCAGGGGCAAGGGGTCCTGGGTGGCCTCGGCCATCTCCCGCTTGCCCTCGTTGAGGTTCTTCTTGCCCATCGCGGCGAGGATGCCGGCGATGATGGCCCAGAGCACGGCCACGATGACCGAGGACCAGGCCAGGCCCACGAGGTTGCTGAGCCCCCACATGAGCGCGAGGGACAGGAAGAGCAGGACGAAGTGACCGGCCACGCCGGCGCCGGCGAGCATGCCGGCACCCTTGCCCGTGTTCTTGGCGGACTCCTTGGCCTCCTGCACCACCTGGGTCGTCTCGGCCTTGGCGAGGGCGATCTCCTGCTGGATGAGGGTGGAGAGGTTCGTGCTCAGCGATTTGAACATCTCACCGAGCGACTCGTGCTCCGCCCTGTCCTCGGCATCCGAGGGGGGAATGGGGTGACTCATCGACGGTCGCCCTCCTGGTCCGGGTAGACGGTGCCGGGCACGCGATCGGTGTAGGTGCGGGCCGCCTCGCCCTGCTCGTCGGAGCGGTAGGCGTAGGGGTCGGCCGGGGTGTAGCCCGAGGTCTCGGTCGCCGTGAGGTTGCGGTCGTAGCCCTGGTCGTAGACGGCGCCCGTGGCGACGCCCGTCCCGGCCGGCGCGCCCTGGCCCTGCTGGCCGGAGACGCCGAAGAACTCCTTGGCGCCCTGACGGTCGCTCGCGATCTCGTCGCTGTCCTTGACACCGCGGGTGGCACGGCCGGCGAGGAGCCCGACGCCGGCGGCCACGGCCAGGAAGGTCCCGGGACGACGGGCCGCGAACCGGCGGACATCCGCCAGGAGGTCCTTGGCGTCCTTGTTCTCCAAGGAGGAGGCCACGGAGTCGACGCGCCCGGAGACGTTGCCGAGCAGACCCGCCACGAAGTCCGTCTCGGGCTTCTCACCGCGGGACAAGGCGTTGATCTCGTCGCTGACGGAGCGCACGGCGGTGGCGATGCGTTCCTGCTGCGGACCCACCTGCTCCTTGATCCCGCTCCGGAGCTGGCCGAGCAGGTCCTGCGCCTGGTGGACCGCCTCGTCCTTGACCGCCACGGCCTGGTCCTTGGCGGTCTCTTTGACGCGCTGACCGGACTCGGCCGCCTCGTTCTTCAGCTGGCTCGCCTCAGCCTTGCCCTTCTCCGCGGCGACGTCCTTCTTGGAGTTGGTGTTGGTGTCGGCCGCGTGGCTCGCCGAACGATCATAGGGATTCGTAGTCATGATTCCGCCTTTCTACAGCACTTGATAAGTTCGCTGAGCATGCGAGCTGATCCCAGACTATGTCGTGGACCCGGACTCGCCAAGCATTTCCCCAGGGGCGCGGCGTTCGCCGCGGCTGCCCCGCGGGGCAGGTCTCAGGGCGACGGGCTGCCGCCGTTGACATTGAGGGTCTCGCCGATGACGTAGCTCGACTCGGAGGAGGCGAGGAACACGTAGGCGGGGGCCAGTTCCGTGGGCTGGCCGGCCCTGCCGAGGGGCGTCGACTGCCCGAACTCGGGCAGCGCGTCCTTCGGCTGCCCGTCCGAGACCTGGAGAGGCGTCCAGAACGGCCCCGGCGCCACGGCATTGACGCGGATGCCCTTGGGTGCCAGCTGCTGGCCGAGGCCCTTGGTGAAGTTGTTGATCGCCGCCTTGGTCGACGCGTAGTCGAGGAGGTCCGGCGACGGCTGGTACGCCTGGATCGACGTCGTGTTGATGATGGAGGACCCCGCGGGCAGGTGCCGCAGCGCCGCCTTGGTGATCCGGAACATCGCCACGATGTTGACGGTGAAGGTGTCGACCAGCTGCTCGTCGCTCAGGTCCTCGAGGCTCTCGACCGCCACCTGCTTGCCGGCGTTGTTGACGAGGATGTCGAGCCCGCCCAGCTCGGCCACCGCGTTCTCGACCAGGGTCGCGCAGAAGTCCTTGTCGGTCAGGTCCCCAGGGAGGAGGACGGCCGTGCGACCGGCCTTCTCGATGGCGGCCTTGACCACCTGCGCGTCGGGCTCCTCGTCCGGGAGGTAGTTCAGGGCGACGTCGGCGCCCTCCTTGGCGAACGCGATGGCGACGGCCGCGCCGATGCCCGAGTCCGCCCCGGTGATCAGGGCCTTGCGCCCCTCCAAGCGGCCGGTCCCCCGGTAGGAGAGCTCCCCGCGGTCGGTCCTGGGCTCGAGCTCGACGTCCAGGCCCGGCTCGGGCTGGTCCTGCGTCGGGGGCGACAGGACGGGGTATCGCGTCACGGGGTTCTGGAACGCGAGCTGGTCCACCGTCTCGCGGTCGGCGTTGTCCGGGTTGCCGCTGTTCGTCTCGGCCATGCTCCACTTCCTCTCGTCGTGCACTGATCTGGACAGCATACTGATGATGCGGTCGGGAGGACAACGGCTTCTCTGTGGGAGAACAGGACACCCCGCGCCCCCGTGGCGGAGGGACCGCCGAGGGGCACGGGGTGCAGGAGCGTGCCGCCGCGGGGTGACCGCGCTCAGGCGTCGAGACGGCGCAAAAAGTTCTCCAGGGCGTCGTCGAACGCGGCCGGCTGCTCGAGGTTGGGGGTGTGCCCGGCGCCGTCGACGACGACGAGCTCCGCGCCGGGGGCCAGCTCGGCCATCCGCCGGCCGGCGCCGCCGTCGAAGGCGTCGTCCGCGCCCACCACGACCAGCACGGGGATCCGGGCGCCGCGGAGCAGCTCGGTGAAGTCCTGGCGCTCGGCGCGCCCGCGCATGGCCGCGGCGGCTCCCTTCGCGGGAGCACGCTGGAGCATGGCCAGCACCTCGGCCGCCACCTCGGGGCGGGTCTCCACCGTCGACTCGGCGACCATCTTGCCCAGGACGTTGCGGCCGTAGGCCTCCATGCCGCCGGTCAGCATGGCGTCCGCGGCGACGTGGCGGCGCCGCCTGCCGGCGGCGTCCTCCGCCTCGGGGACGGTGTCGTTGACGACCAGCGCCCTGACGCGGCCGGGGTGCCGGTGGAGGAGCTCCATGGCGATCTGGCCGGACATCGAGAACCCGACCACCACCGCCCGGTCGACGGCCAGGTGCTCGAGCAGCAAGGCGACGTCGTCCGCGAACTCCTCGGTGTAGACGATCCCCTCGGTGACCTCGGACCCGCCGAAGCCGCGCAGGTCGGGGGCGATCACCCGCCAGCCGCGATCGGCGAACACCTCTACCTGACGGGCCCACATGCTCCGGTCGTAGGCGTGACCGTGCAGCAGGAGCAGCACCGGCCCCTCCCCCCGATCCGTGTAGGTCATGGTGACCCCGTTGATCCGGGCGGTGGCGGAACTGACGTCGGGCATGGTGGGAGACCTCTCTCTCGGGCGTACGGCAGGAACGCTCCCAGGGTAGCGAAGGACGCCGCCGCAGGGTCAGGCCTCACCCAGGGCCGGGTCTCACCCGCGGCCGGGACGGACCACGGTCATTCGACGACGCCGCAGGCCAGCCGCGAGCCGGCGTCGCCCGTGCCCAGCGTGGCCTCGTCGGGGCCGTCGGGGGCGTAGCGCTCCGGGACGTTGGCGTGGTTGTCGGGGCCCGAGTGGACCATCACGGCGCTGCCGTCGTCGTCGGCCACGAGGTCCTGGACGCCGAAGCGGTCGGTGACCGTCGTGAGGAAGCCCGTCCCCTCCTCCGTCACCAGGAGGTCGGGGAGGTCGCCCCGGTGGTCGGGGTGGTCGGCATCCTCGTTCCCGAGGTGGCCGCCCGCGGAGAGGAACGCGCCCGTGGTGCCGGGGTCCCCCGGGGCCGAGCTGTCCGGCTCGCAGAGGCCGGTCGCGTGCACGTGCAGTCCGTAGAGGCCGGGCTCGAGCCCCTGCACCTCGGCCACGACCTCCGTGCCGGCGGCGACCTCCGAGAAGCTGACGCTGCCGACCTCCGTGCCCTCGGCGTCCTGGAGGACGGCGCGGGAGCCGGCGCCCGCCTCCGGGGCGGCCGACGTCTCCTCGACCACGGCGCTGTCGTCACCGCCCCCGCCGCAACCGGCGAGCACCAGGGCGGTCGTTCCCATCACTGCTGCCATCAGCCTGCTCCGTCGCACGGCTCCTCCTCGTCGTCACCGGGTCCTGGACCTCGACCATAAGCCGTGGTCGGAGGGGATACAACGAGGACGGGGGGGTGTTAAATGCGGGGAGCCCCCGCACGGTGTGCGGGGGCTCGACCCTGGTGGTGTGGTCCGGCGGTGTC
>NZ_JAVKPV010000043.1:0-852 GCF_040981075.1 Kocuria sp. CPCC 205263
AAGTTCGTCGTAGGGGAAGAGTTTGTGGACTGTCAAATTCATATTTAACTTAAATTTCAAATATCAAGTTTTGGGTTTGTGCGCTTAAGTTAAATTATCTTTTTTAAAGTTAGATTTCAGATTGAACAGGATGTTTTGCTTGTGATAGTTAACTTGTAATTATATGATTATCCCCTTATGTGATAAGGAGATGTATCATGCGATTATTTACCGTTGGCGGGGTTTTGACTGTAATCTATTTCGTAGTGTTAGGTGTTTGGATTAACGGCGCTGGGTTGACACATGTTTCTTCATGGAATGAACTAGGCGATTTCTTTGCTGGAGTTTTTTCGCCCGTTGCATTTTTATGGCTGATTCTAGGTTTTATACAACAGCATAAAGAGTTAGTTAATAACACCGCGCAGTTAAATTTACAGGCGCAAGAGTTAAAAAAATCAGTAGAGCAAGCAGCCATAATGGCTTCATTAACATCAGAGCAACTTCAGTTTGAACGAGAGAAGGTCACTGAGGAAGCTATTAAGTTAAAAGCCTCTATTATGCCGGTTATAGAAATTGAACGTTTTAACTGGGGAACTATGACTGGAAAAGTTGCCGATCAAGTGTTTTCAATTAAAAATAAAGGTAAACCAGCTAAGAACATCGTTGTAACTTCTGATGGTTATGATTTTAAAGGGATGAATAAATCTTTTCTTCCGGAAGGTGATTCTATAACAAAGTTATACCGTATAGATATGAATACTGCGCCGGAAAACCTGAACATTAAGATTGTATTCTCAGATGCTTTGGGTAATACCTATGAAAATACTTTTAGTTATAAAAAAGTGGATAACCAATTTGAATTGATAAGTTCAT
>NZ_JAVKPV010000014.1:0-78981 GCF_040981075.1 Kocuria sp. CPCC 205263
TCAGCGAGGAGGCGCAGTTGCCGACACCGGCGACGGCCACGCGAATGGGATGGTGGGACACGGGACTCCTTTGTCTGGTCGTCTGGGTCCCGTCCCCGGCGCCCGGCCGGGCGGGACCCAGCGCTCCAGTCTAGTGCCCGCCGGGGGCGGGCCCGGCCCGGCGGCCGGACGGCGGGCTCACAGCGCGCTGAGCAGCAGGCCGAGGGCGAGCACGAGGAACAGCACGCCGGCGGCGAGCTCCACGGCGGCCCCGTGCCGCCGGAAGCCCGCGGCCAGCCGCTCGACCGAGCCGACCCACGCGACCGCGGTGAACCAGGCGAGGCCCACGACCACGAGCAGCGCGAAGACCAGGGCCGTCTCCCACCACAGCGCGCCCGCCGGGACCACGTTGGCGAACAGTGCCACGAAGAAGATGATGGCCTTCGCGTTCGAGAGGTTCGTCACGAGCCCGAGCACGAAGGCCCGGCCGGGGGTGACGGAGCGCCCCGGCGGGGCCTGCGGCTCCCCCGGGACGCTGCCGGGCCCACCGCCCGCCGCGCTCGGCACCCGGTCCGGCACGGCCCGGGCGGCGAGACCCGCCCGGATCCCGCTCACCCCCAGCCAGCCGAGGAACAGTGCCCCGGCCACCTGGATGAGCCGCTGGAGCGTGTCCGCCTGGCCGATCAGGACGGTCACCCCGGTGAGGGAGAGCGTGATCCACACGAGGTTGCCGGTCATCACCCCCACCGCGGTGAGCATGCCGGCCGCCCGGGAGCCCAGCGACGCGTTGCGCAGGATCACCAGGACGTCCGGGCCGGGGGCGACGATCCCGGCGATCCACAGCCCGAGCAGGGCGAGGTACTGCGAGGCCTCCACGGCTACCGGGACCCGCCGCTCACGCGGTCTTGGAGTCGCGGGCGCCCGCCCAGATGTTGATGTCGGAGTCCGTGGCCAGCCGGTCGATCGACTCCAGCTCCTCCGGGGTGAAGGAGAGGTGGTGCACGGCGCCCACGCTGTCCTCGAGCTGCTGCGGCGAGGACGCGCCGACGAGCGCGGTGCTGACCTGGCCGTCCGCCTGCTCGCGCAGCACCCACGCGATCGCCATCTGGGCCAGGCTCTGCCCGCGGGCGGCGGCGATCTCGTGCAGACCGCGGACCTTCTCCAGGGTCGTGCCGGTCAGCCACTCCGGGTTCAGGGACTTCTCCGCGGCGGCCCGGGAGCCCTCCGGGACGCCGTCCAGGTACCGGTCTGTGAGCATGCCCTGGGCCAGGGGGGAGAACACGATCGAGCCCATCCCCGCCTCCGTCAGGGCGCCCAGCAGGGAGGTCCCCGACGGTCCGGGGGACTCGATCCACCGGTTGAGCATCGAGTAGGACGGCTGGTGGATCAGCAGCGGCGTGCCCAGCTCCCGCATGATCTGCTGGGCGCGCAGGGTCAGCTCGGCGTTGTAGGAGGAGATCCCCACGTACAGGGCTCGCCCGGAGCGCACAATGTGGTCGAGGGCCCGCATCGTCTCCTCGAGCGGGGTGTCCGGGTCCGGGCGGTGGTGGTAGAAGATGTCCACGTGGTCCAGGCCCATCCGCTGCAGGGACTGGTCCAGGGAGGACACGAGGTACTTCCGGGAGCCGCCGAAGTGGTACGGGCCCGGGCCCATGGTCCAGCCGGCCTTGGAGGAGATCACGAGCTCGTCCCGGTACGGCGCGAGGTCCTGCGCCAGGATCCGCCCGAAGTTCAGCTCCGCGGCGCCGGCCGGCGGGCCGTAGTTGTTGGCGAGGTCGAAGTGGGTCACGCCGAGGTCGAAGGCCCGGCGCAGCGTGGCGCGCTGGGTGGCGAGCGGCTTGTCGTCGCCGAAGTTGTGCCACAGCCCGAGCGAGATCACGGGCAGCTTCAGCCCGGAGTCGCCCACGCGGCGGAAGGGCATGGTCTCGTAGCGGTCGTCGGCCGGGAGGTAGGGGACGTCGGGTCCGTAGGTGCGCACGGGGGCCTTTCGAGGGTCGGTGAGGTCGTTCGGGTGGCGGCGGAGGGGGCTCAGTAGCGCACCACGGCGGCGCCGTGGGCGGGCAGCGCGGCGACGCCGCCGCCGGAGCCCGCGGTCAGCGACACGTCGCCGGAGCGGTAGAGCACCTCGGCGTCCGGGCGGCCGGGGAAGGGGACCTGCGCGGGCCCGGCCCCGAAGTTCAGCAGCACCGCGACCCCGTGGTCGGAGCCCGGGGCCGTGGCACGGCGCAGCACGAACCAGCGGGCGTCCTCGTCGAGGTCGGTGCCGATCGTGTCGAAGCGCGGGTCGGTGAGCTCGGGCACGGCGCGCCGCAGCGCGATGAGCTCGCGGTAGGCGCTCAGCACCCGGGCGTGGTCGTCCCGGCCGAGCTCGTCCCAGTCGAGCTTCGAGTTCGTGAACGTGCTGGGGTCCTGGGGGTCCGGGACCGTGTCCTCGTCCCAGCCCATGGACGCGAACTCCGCCTTGCGGCCCTTCGCCACGGCCTCCCCGAGCTCGGGCTCGGGGTGGGCGGTGAAGAACTGCCACGGCGTGGACGCGCCCCACTCCTCCCCCATGAACAGCATGGGGGTGAACGGCTGGGTGAGGAGCAATGCGGCACCCAGCACGAGCTGGTCCGGTGTGAGGCTCGCGCTGATCCGGTCCCCCGCGGCGCGGTTGCCGATCTGGTCGTGGTTCTGGATGCACGTGACGAACTGCCACGGGCGCACCCGCTGCTTGTCGACCGGCCGTCCGTGGTGGCGGCCGCGGAACACCGACATGGTGCCGTCGTGGTAGAACGCGTCCCGCATCACCTTGTCGAGGGTCCCGAGGGCGGCGAAGTCGGCGTAGTAGCCCTGCGTCTCCCCGGTGAGGGCGACGTGCGCGGCGTGGTGGAAGTCGTCGAGCCACTGCCCGGTCATGCCGAGGCCGTGTGCCGTGGTCGGCGTGATCATCCGGTGGTCGTTGAGGTCGGACTCCGCGACGGTGAAGAGGGGCTTGCCGGTCTCCACGCCCACGCGCTCCACGAGCTCGGCGATCTCCTCGAGGATGTGCACGGCCCGGTGGTCCTGCAGGGCGTGCACCGCGTCGAGGCGGAACCCGTCCACGTGGTAGTCGCGCAGCCACATCTCCACGTTGTCGAGGATGTAGTCCCGGACGCCGTCCGAGCCCCAGCCGTCGAGGTTGATGAGGTCGCCCCAGGTGCTGGAGCCGGGCTTGAAGTAGTCGGCGAACAGGGGCAGGTAGTTCCCGGACGGGCCCAGGTGGTTGTAGACGACGTCCTGGATCACGCCGATCCCGCGCTGGTGGCACGCGTCCACGAAGCGCTGATAGGCCGCGGGCCCGCCGTAGGACTCGTCCACGGTGTACCAGAGGACACCGTCGTAGCCCCAGTTGTGCTCGCCGTTGAACCCGTTGACGGGCAGCAGCTCCACGAAGTCCACGCCGAGCTGCACGAGGTGGTCGAGCCGCTCGACCGCCGAGTCGAGGGTGCCCTCCGGGGTGAACGTGCCGGGGTGCAGCTCGTAGACGACGGACCCGGCCAGGGTCCGCCCGGTCCACGCGGCGTCCCCCCACCGGTGCGCGGAGGGCTCGAACGTGCAGGAGAGGTCGTGCACGCCCTGCGGCTGGCGGCGGGAGCGCGGGTCCGGCAGGACCTCGGAGACCTGCGAGCGCTCCTGCGCCGTGCCCTCGTCGAAGATCTTGCCCAGGAGGTAGCCGTAGCGCACGGTGCCCTCGGGGACGTCCGCGCCGTCGGGCAGGGTCCACCAGCCGTCGCGGCGCGCCGCCGTGCCCGCCGGGGAGTCCTCAGGCAAGTCCGCGGCGGGGATCATGTCGTGGTCGTCGCCCTCGATCCGCACGGTCACCGTCCTGGCGTGCGGGGCCCAGACGTCGAAGCGGTTCAGGTGCTCGCGGGTGTTCATGGAGGTCAGGAGTCCTTCCGGCGCAGCAGCGCCACGGGGTAGTCGGCGAGCAGCCGGGACAGCGCCACGGTGCCCGAGTGCGTGCGGCGGGTCAGCAGGTCCTCGAACCCGCCCGCGGGCAGCTCGAGGGTCTCGCCGTCGAAGCCGCCCGCGGCGGCGAGTCCGAGGGGCAGGCGGGTGGCCACGGTCACGGCGCCGCCGCGGTCGAACGCGAACACGTGCCCGGCCAGCGGGCCGGACGCGGTCAGCGGGGTGTAGCCGGTGAACAGCTCGGGATGGTCCCGGCGCAGCCGCAGGGCGCGGCTGGTGACGAGCAGCTTGGCCGCGCCGTCCGGTCCCACGGCGGGGATCCCGTCGGCGGTGCCGCCCACGGGGGTGTCCAGCCGGGCGAGCCCGGCGGCCCGGGCCCCGAAGTCGACGGGACGGCGGTTGTCGGGGTCCACGAGGGACTCCGCCCACAGCTCGGAGCCCTGGTAGACGTCCGGGACGCCGGGCATCGTGAGCTGGACGAGCTTGGCGGCGAGCCCGTTCGCCCAGCCGGCCGCGGTGACGTGCTCGGCGAAGCCCTCGACGACGGCCCGCATCTGCGGGTCGTGGTGGACGAGCTCGACGAACCGGGTGAGCCGCTGCTCGAACCCGGCGTCCCCGTCGACCCAGGCGGTGGAGTTGCCGGCCTCCCGGGCGGCCTTGAGGGCGTAGTCCAGCACGCGCTCCTGCGAGATGGGCCAGGCGCCCACCACGGCCTGGAGCACGAGGTTCACGAGCGGGCCGTCGCCCACGAGGGCCCCGGCCTGCTCGGCGAGCTTCTTGACGGTGCCGACCACGCCGGCCCACTGCTCCCCCGCCTCGGCGAGCACGGTGATCCGCGCCCGCACCGCCTCGGAGCGCTTGGTGTCGTGCGTGGACAGCGTCGTCATCGCGAGGGGCTCCTCGGCCGCCCGGCGGGCGAGCTCGGCGTGCGCCTCCTCGGGGGTCACGGAGAAGTGCGAGGGGTCGCCGCCCACCTCGGTCAGCGAGGTCAGGCGGGGGAAGCGGTAGAACGCCGTGTCCTCGACGCCCTTGGCCATCACCATCCCGGAGGTCTGCTGGAAGCGGCGGGCGAGCTCCCCGAGCCCGGCCTCGTCCGTGGCGTCGACCCCGAGCAGCCCGCCCAGGATCCCGATCGCGCCGGCGAGGTCCGGGCGCTGCTCCCGGGCGGCGTCGAGGGCCGCCCGCAGGTGCTCGGCGCCCTCGGGCAGGTAGCTGCGGTAGACGGGGAAATTCGCGAGGATCTCCGCCAGGGCATCCTCGGCGACGGCCCGGTCCAGGCCGGCGTCCTCGGGCACGAGGCGGGCGAGGCGCCGGACCTCGGCCAGCAGCGCGCCGTCGGCCATGGCGCGCTTGGTGCCGTGGATCATCTCGTCCCAGTGCACGGGCTCCCCGCCCCGCAGCCGGGCGTCCAGGCTCGTGAGCGCGTACTCCCCGGCCGGGTCGGTGAGCAGCCGGTCGATCACGCCGAGGGCGTCGTAGCCGGTGGTGCCCGCGGTGGCCCAGTCGCGGGGCAGCCGCTCGCCGGGCTCGAGGATCTTCTCGACGACGACGTAGGCGCCGCCCGTGAGCTCCTTCAGCTGCTCGAGGTACTGCCGCGGGTCGCGCAGCCCGTCGGGGTGGTCGATGCGCAGTCCGTCGACGAGGCCCTCGTCGATCCACCGCTTGATCTCCGCGTGGGACTCCTCGAAGACCTCCGGGTCCTCGACGCGCACGCCCGCGAGCGTGGCGACGGTGAAGAAGCGGCGGTAGTTGAGCTCGGCGTCGCCGCGGCGCCAGTTCACGAGCTCGTAGTGCTGCCGGTCGTGGACGTCCTGCGGGTCGTCGCCCTCCGCCCAGGTGCCCTCGGCCAGCGGGTAGACGTTGTCGTAGTAGCGCAGCGTGCCGTCCTGGACCCGCAGCTGCGCGAGCTCGTCGTCGCCGTCGCCCAGCACGGGGATCAGCACCCGGCCGCCGCCGGATGCCCACTCGACGTCGAAGGCCTTCGCGTACGGCGAGGCCTGGCCCTGCGCGAGCAGCGACCACCACCAGGGGTTCTGCTCCGGGGCGGCGACGCCCTGGTGGTTGGGGACGATGTCCACCAGCACGCCCATGCCGCGGGCGTGGGCGGCGTCGGCGAGCGCCTTGAGCCCGGCGGCACCGCCCCGGACGGGGTCCACCTCGGCGGGGGACGCGACGTCGTAGCCGTGGTCGGAGCCGTCGACGGCCCGGAGGATCGGCGACAGGTAGACCCAGTCGGCGCCGAGGTCGTGGAGGTAGTCCACGAGCCCCGCGGCGCGGTCGAGCGTCAGGTCGGAGGTGATCTGGAGTCGGTAGGTCGAGATAGGTGTGCGCACCGCACCAGTCTGTCGGCCCGGCCCCGGAAACGCCAGCAGGCTGTCGACCCGTGTCCGGGTCGACAGCCTGCCGGGGCCGTCAGCTCACTGGTCCTGCGGCGTCTTCGCGTACGCGGCCACGGAGGCGGCGACCGACGCGTCGGGCTCCTCCTCGGCGGCCTCGTAGGCGCGCAGCACGACCATCGACTTGCCCTCGAGGACGATCGAGGTGCGGGCCTTGCGGATCTGGCCGTCGGCGTACTTGCCCGCGGTGTCGATGACCTCCTCCCACTGCCGGCCGTAGCGCACCGGCGGGAGCTTGCACTTCACGGCCTCCGGGTTGGAGTTGAAGTACACGATGAAGTTCACGTCCGTGATGGGCCGACCGCGCATGTCCACGCCGGCGATGCCGTTGCCGTTGAGCCACATCCCGAAGGAGCGGGACAGGGGCTCGTCCCAGTCGGCGGGCTTCAGCGGCGCCCCGTCCGTGTTCAGCCACGCGATGTCGGGCATCGGGCGGCCGGTGTCGTCCGCGTCCATCTCGACGGGCCGGCCGTCGAAGAACTCGGAGCGGCGGAACGTCGGGTGGTCGTGGCGCAGGTGGGTCACGGCGGCGACGAACTCGGTGAGCGGGCCGTCCATGGTGTCCCAGTTGATCCACGACAGCTCGTTGTCCTGGCAGTACGTGTTGTTGTTGCCGTCCTGCGTGCGGCCCAGCTCGTCGCCGTGCAGCACCATGGGCGTGCCCTGGGACAGCAGCAGCGTCGCCAGGAAGTTGCGCTGCTGGCGGGAACGCAGGGCGAGGACCTCGGGGTCGTCGGTGGGGCCCTCCACGCCGCAGTTCCAGGAGCGGTTGTGGGACTCGCCGTCGTTGTTGCCCTCGCCGTTGGCCTCGTTGTGCTTCTCGTTGTAGGAGACCAGGTCCCGCAGCGTGAAGCCGTCGTGGGCGGTGACGAAGTTGATCGAGGCGAACGGCCGGCGGCCGCTGTGCTCGTAGAGGTCCGCCGAGCCGGTGATCCGGGAGGCGAACTCGCCGAGGGTCGCGGGCTCCCCGCGCCAGAAGTCGCGCACGGTGTCCCGGTACTTCCCGTTCCACTCCGTCCACTGGGGCGGGAAGTTGCCCACCTGGTAGCCGCCGGGGCCGACGTCCCACGGCTCCGCGATGAGCTTGACCTGGGAGACCACCGGGTCCTGCTGGACGAGCTCGAAGAACGTGGCCAGCTTGTCCACGTCGTAGAACTCGCGGGCCAGGGCGGAGGCGAGGTCGAAGCGGAAGCCGTCCACGTGCATCTCGGTCACCCAGTAGCGCAGGGAGTCCATGATGAGCTGCAGCGAGTGGGGGTGGCGGACGTTGAGGGTGTTGCCGGTGCCCGTGTAGTCCATGTAGAACTTCTGGTCACCCTCCACCGTCCGGTAGTAGGCCTGGTTGTCGATGCCCTTCATGGACAGCGTCGGTCCCATGTGGTTGCCCTCGGCCGTGTGGTTGTACACCACGTCGAGGATGACCTCGATGTCGGCTTGGTGCAGGGCCCGCACCATGGCCTTGAACTCCTGGACCTGGCCGCCGAGGTCGTTGGTGGAGTGGTACTCGTTGTGCGGGGCGAAGAAACCGATGGTGTTGTAGCCCCAGTAGTTGCGCAGCTCCTGGTCGAGCAGGGTGCTGTCCTGCACGAACTGGTGCACGGGCATGAGCTCGATGGCCGTGACCCCCAGCTTCTGCAGGTGCGAGATCACCGCGGGGTGGGCCACGCCGGCGTACGTGCCGCGCTGCTCCTCCGGCACCTCGGGGTGCTGCTGGGTGAGGCCCTTGACGTGGGCCTCGTAGATCACCGACTTGTGGTACGGCGTGCGGGGGGTGCGGTCGCCCTCCCAGTTGAAGAACGGGTTGATCACCACGCCCATCATCATGTGGGGGGCGGAGTCCTCGTCGTTGAACGAGTCCTCGTCGCCGAAGTCGTAGGAGAACAGCGCCTGGTCCCAGTCGATCTGGCCGGAGACGGCCTTCGCGTAGGGGTCGAGCAGCAGCTTGGCCGAGTTGAAGCGCTGGCCCTCGGCGGGGTTCCACGGTCCGTGCACGCGGTAGCCGTAGCGCTGCCCGGGCTGGACGGTCGGGAGGTAGCAGTGCCAGACGTAGCTGTCCTGGGCCGCGACGTCGATGCGGGTCTCGGTGCCGTCCTCGTCGAACAAGCACAGCTCGACCTTCTCGGCGCCCTCGCTGAAGAGGGCGAAGTTCGTGCCGGTCCCGTCGAAGGTGGCTCCGAGGGGATAGGGCTGACCTGGCCAGACTTCCATGGGGGATCTCCTGTCGTACCGCCGGGCAGGGGTCACCATCAGCGGGCTGGGTTTTGGGGCAAGTGGGATCGATCTTAGCCCGGACCGGAGGCGCCCGTGTCCCGGGGGCGGTCCGTCGGGGCCGGGACCGCCGGCTCAGCGGTCCCGGCGCAGGACCGTCCGCACGTTCGCGGACAGCGCCGTGGGCGGCACGGGGCCGAGGCCCTCCAGCCGGGAGGCGTAGCCGTGCACGGCCACGGCGAGGGCGGCGGCCACGGCGCGGCGGGCGTCCCCGCGGGCCCAGTCCCCTGCAGCGGCGAACGCGTCCGGGTCCTCGGCGCTGCCCGCGAGCGCTGCGCCCATGATCCCCGCGAGGGTGTCCCCGCTGCCGGCGGTCGCCAGCCACGGGCTGCCGTCGGCCTGGGAGAGCAGCGTCCCGTCGGGGGACGCCACCAGGGTGGTGGCGCCCTTGAGGACGACGACGGCACCGGTCGCCTCCGCGGCCGCGCGCGCCCACCGGGCGGGCTCGGCCTCGATCGCCGCCCGGTCCGGCGCCTGCCCGCCGCCGCCGAGGGCGGCGAGCCAGGCGAGCACCTGCTCGAGCTCCCCGGCGTGCGGGGTGAGGACCTTGCCGGGGCCGAGGGCGCCGTCGGCGGCCGCCCGGGCCGCCGCGTCGAGGGCGCCGGCGTCGACGACGGCGGGGATGGGGCCCGCGAGCACGGCGCCGATCCGGGACTCCTGGGCCGCGTCGCCCACGGCGCCGGGGCCCACGACCCACGCCTGGACGTGGACGTCGTCGGGGTGGTCCTCGGAGGCGACCACCTCCGGGCTGGTCAGGCACACGAGGGAGCGGGTGGCGGCGTCGCCGAGGTGGCGGACCATGCCGGCGCCGGCGTCCACGGCGGCGCGTGTGCACATCAGCGCCGCCCCGGGGTAGGTCGGGGAGCCTGCCACGACCCCCACCACGCCCCGTGAGTACTTGTGGGAGGCCGCCCCCGGCCCCGGCCACAGCGCCGCGACGTCGTCGGGCTCCAGGCGCCGCAGCGCGGGGGCGGGCAGGGCGTGCTCGATCCCGAGGGGCACGGTTCGCACCTCGCCGCACCACCGGTCCCCCGGCGGCAGGAACAGCCCGGCCTTGGCCCCGCCGAACGTCACGGTGACGTCCGCGGCCAGGACCGGCCCGGCCACCGCACCCGTGTCCGCCGAGACGCCCGAGGGGACGTCGCACGCCACGACCGCGGGGCCGCCGTCCGGGGGCCACCGGTCCAGGACCGCGCGGACGAGCTCCGCCGCCGGCCCGCGCAGCCCGCGCCGGGCGCCGGTGCCCAGCACGGCGTCGAGCACGAGGTCGGCACGAAGCACGTGCTCGGTCGCCTCCTCGAGGATGGGCCCGCCGTCCCCGGCGCGCAGCACCCGTCCCCCCGCGGCCTCAAGGGCGGCCGCGCCCTCGGGGTGCAGCCGGTCGCCGACCGCCACGGCGAGCACGGAGGCGCCGCGGCCCGCCAGCTCCGCCCCCGCCCACAGCCCGTCCCCGCCGTTGTTGCCGGTGCCGGCGAGCACGACCACGCGCGCTCCGGCGACCCGGCCCCGGAGCCCGCGCAGGCGCTGCGCGCCGACCAGGGCCAGGCCGTGGGCGGCGCGCCGCATCAGCGCGGGGCCCTCCCCGCGCTCGAAGAAGGGCGTCTCGGCCACGCGCACCTGCG
Source organism: Kocuria sp. CPCC 205263 (assembly GCF_040981075.1). Classification (NCBI taxonomy): domain Bacteria; kingdom Bacillati; phylum Actinomycetota; class Actinomycetes; order Micrococcales; family Micrococcaceae; genus Kocuria; species Kocuria sp. CPCC 205263. The sequence continues at coordinate 10,196 of NZ_JAVKPV010000014.1, forward strand.
CCCCGGTCCAGGCGGCGATCACGCCGGCCCCCCGTCCCCGGTGCGCTCGGCGATGACCATGGCCATGGCGATCCCGCCGTCGTGCGTCATGGTGAGGTGCCACCTGTCGATGCCCTGCCGGCGCGCCTCCTCCGCCACCGTCCCCTCGGTGCACAGCAGCGGGGCGCCGGAGGGGTCCTTCTCGATCCAGCAGTGCTGCCAGATCATCCCGGGCGGCGCCTTGAGCGCCTTCGCCGCCGCCTCCTTGGCGGCGAAGCGCGCGGCGAGCGAGCGCACGTGCAGGTCCCGCTCGAGCGGGGTGAACAGCCGGGCCACGAGGCCGGGGGTGCGGGCGATCTGCTCCTCGAAGCGGGCGATGTCCACCACGTCGATGCCGGTGCCGATGATCATGGTCCCCAGCCTAACGACCGCCGGCCCGCCGCCCGGGAGGATCCGGGACGGCGGGCCGGCGCAGCGGCGGGCGCGGACTACTCGACGGTGACGGACTTCGCAAGGTTGCGGGGCTGGTCGACGTCGTAGCCCTTCGCCGTGGCCAGCTCGCACGCGAAGATCTGCAGCGGGACCGTGGTCAGCAGCGGCTGGAGCAGCACCGGGGACTGCGGCACGCGGAAGATGTGATTCGCGTAGTCGGCGACCGACTCGTCCCCCTCCTCCGCGATGACGATGGTCACGGCCCCGCGGGCACGGATCTCCTGGATGTTGGAGACCACCTTCGCGTGCAGCGAGTCCCGCCCGCGCGGGGAGGGGACGATGACGAACACCGGCTGGCCCTCCTCGATGAGGGCGATCGGCCCGTGCTTGAGCTCGCCGGCGGCGAAGCCCTCGGCGTGGATGTAGGCGATCTCCTTGAGCTTGAGCGCGCCCTCGAGGGCCACCGGGAAGCCGACGTGGCGGCCCAGGAAGAGCACGGACGAGGCGTCCTTCATGGACTGCGCGAGATCCTTGACCGCGGCCTGCGCGTCGATGACCTGCTGGATCTTGGCCGGCATGGCCTCCAGCTCGGCGAGGATCTCCCCGATCTCGTCCTTGTACTTGTTGCCGCGCAGCTGGGCCAGGTAGAGGCCCAGGAGGTAGGCGGCGGTGATCTGGGCCAGGAACGCTTTGGTCGAGGCGACGGCGATCTCGGGCCCGGCGTGCGTGTAGAGCGCGGCGTCGGCCTCGCGCGGGATCGTGGAGCCGTTGGTGTTGCAGATCGCCACGACCTTGGCCCCCTGCTCCTGGGCGTGCCGGACCGCCATGAGGGTGTCCATGGTCTCGCCGGACTGGGACAGGGCGACCACCAGGGTCCGCTCGTTGACGATCGGGTCCCGGTAGCGGAACTCGTGGGCGAGCTCGACCTCGGTGGGGATCCGGCACCAGTGCTCGATCGCGTACCGGGCGACCTGCCCCGCGTAGGCGGCGGTGCCGCAGGCAACGACGACGATCTTGTCCACGGCGCGGAGCACCGCCTCGTCGATCTTGAGCTCGTCGAGGACCAAATTCCCGTCCGGGTCGGTGCGGCCCATGAGGGTCTGCTCCACGGCGGCGGGCTGCTCGTTGATCTCCTTCTCCATGAAGGACGGGAAGCCGCCCTTCTCGGCGGCGGCCGCGTCCCACAGCACCTGGAAGGGCTTGCCGTCGGCGCGGTTGCCGTGGAAGTCGGTGATCTCGTAGTCGTCGGCCGTGATGGACACGACCTGGTCCTGCCCCAGCTCCACGGCGCTGCGGGTGTAGTCGATGAACCCGGAGACGTCGGAGCCGAGGAAGTTCTCCCCCTCGCCCAGCCCGAGCACCAGCGGCGAGTTGCGGCGGGCGGCGACCACGCGGCCGGGGTGGTCGACGTGCACGGCGAGGAGCGTGAACGCGCCCTCGAGCCGGCGGCACGCGACTTGCATGGCCGCGGTGAGGTCCTGGTCGCCGAGGTCGTTGTAGGTGTCGGCCAGGAGCACGGCGGCGACCTCGGTGTCGGTCTCCGAGCGGAACTCGTGGCCCTTCTCGATCAGCTCGCGCTTGATCTCGGCGAAGTTCTCGATGATGCCGTTGTGGATCACGGCGAGCCGGCCGCCGTCGACGACGTGCGGGTGGGCGTTGACGTCCGACGGTCCGCCGTGGGTGGCCCAGCGGGTGTGCCCGATGCCGGTGGTGGAGCGGGGCAGCGGGCTGTCGCGCAGCTCCTGCTCGAGGTTGAGCAGCTTGCCGGCCTTCTTGCGGAAGCCGACGGTGCCGTCCGCGACGACGGCCACGCCCGCGGAGTCGTAGCCGCGGTACTCGAGGCGCCGGAGGCCCTCGACGAGGACGTCCAGGGCGTCGTGCCCGGAGCCGGTGCCGGGCACGTCCGAGCGCTGGGAGGAGGGGCCCACATATCCAACAATTCCACACATGCGCTTCACAGTACCGCATGGATCTCGCCCGGCCGGGTGCACCGGACCCGGCGGGCCGGGCCGTGTTCCCGCCTCTTCTAGGGACACGGCCCGGCCCGTCTGTGGGCCCTTCCGTGGGGCTCGGTCAGCCCCGCCGCTCCCGGACGGCGTCGGCCACCAGCGCCTCGAGCGGCGGGAAGAGCGGGTGCTCGGCGTCCAGTCCCGTGATCTCCCGGACGGCGTCGGCCGGCTCCAGCGTGTCGAGGAGCTCGCCCAGCCGGACGGCCTCCGGGTCGTCGGCCGGGTCGAAGCGCAGGGCGGCCCCCACGGCCGCCTGCAGCCCGTCGGTGCCGAGGCCCCGTTCGGCCAGCTCGGCCGCCGGGCCCACGAACCGCTCGTGCCGGCCGAGCTTGCGCAGCGGGGCGCGGCCCACGCGCTCGACGGTGTCGGGGAGGTGCTCGTTGGCGAAGCGGTCGAGGATCTTCGCGACGTAGCGTCCGTGCTCCTGCTCGTCGAACCCGTGCTTGGCCACGAGCAGCGCCTGCGTCTCCGCGAGCGCCGCCGCGACCCGCTCCCGGATCCCGGGGTCGGCGATCGCCTCCGCGATGCGGTGCCGGCCGGCCCGGTAGCCGAAGTACGCGCACGCGGCGTGGCCGGTGTTGACCGTGAACAGCTTGCGCTCGATGTAGGGCACGAGGTCGTCGACGTAGGTCGCCCCCTCGATGGCCGGCTCGCTCCCCGCGAACGGGGTGCGGTCGATGACCCACTCGTGGAACTGCTCCACGACCACGTCGAGCCCGCCGCCGTCCTGCTGGGGCACGATCCGGTCGACGGCGGTGTTGGCGAACACCGCCCGCCGGTCGAGGTCCTCGCCGCCGTACTCGGCGCGGACGGCCTCGGCGAGCAGGTCGGTGGCGGACAGGGCGTTCTCGCACGCCATGACCGCCACGGGGGCGGCGCCGTCCGGGCGCGCGGCGATGCCGCGCGCCACGAGCGGCGCCACGAACCGGAGGATGTGCGCGCCCACGGCCGTGGTGACCACGTCCGCCGTGGCGATCTCGGCGACCACGGACTCCGGGTCGTCCGCCGAGTTGAGCGCCCGGTACCCCTCGACGACCGTGTCGCGGGAGCCGGCGCCGACCTCGTGCACGGTGTAGCTGGGGGTCGACGCCAGCGCGTCGATCAGCGGGGCCGCCACGTCGGCGAACACGACCTCGTAGCCCGAGCGGTGCATGAGCAGGCCGACGAAGCCGCGGCCGATGTTGCCCGCCCCGAAGTGGACGCACTTCATCAGTCGTTCACCTTCCCCAGCAGGTCGAGCACTTCGTCGGCGGTCCTCGCCTCGTCCAGCTGGCGCACCTTCTCCTTGTTGCCGAAGATCTTCGCGACCCGGGAGAGGATCGCGAGGTGCTCGTTGTCCTTGCCTGCGATGCCGATCACCCAGGTGACAGGCTTGCCGTTCCAGTCCAGGCCCTCGGGGTAGCGCACGACCGACAGGGCCGAGGAGCGGATGCTGTCCTTCGCCTGGTTGGTGCCGTGCGGGATGGCGAGACCGTTGCCCATGAAGGTGGACACCGACTCCTCGCGCTCGTGCATGGAGGCCACGTACGCGTCGGTCACGGCACCGGCCGCCACCAGCAGGCCGCCGGCCTCGTCGATGGCCTGCGCGGCGTTGCGCGCGCCGCCGTCCATGACGATCCGGTCCCTGGTGAGGACGGTGGCGTCCCCGGACGTCCCGGCGCCCTCGCCCGGGTCCGCGGCCACGGTGTCGCCGCCGGTGGCCGCTCCCCCGCCGCCGGCCGTGGCCGCCGCCGCGCCGCCGCCCGCCGGGACGGCGGCGCCGTTGCGCTGCTGCACGGCCTCGACGATCTCGTCGTAGCGGGGGCTGCCCATGAAGTTGTCGACGGTCACCACCGAGGCGCTGGGCACCTTCGGCCGGGCCCGCGTGGCCAGGTCCTGGTGGGTGACCACGATGTCGAAGTCGTCGGTGAGGTTGGCGATCGCCGCGTTGGTGACCTTGACGTCGGCGAACCCGGCCGCCTTGACCTTGTTCCGCAGCACGGAGGCGCCCATCGCGGAGGATCCCATGCCGGCGTCGCACGCGAACACGATGCGCTGCACCGGTCCGCCGTCGGCCAGCTCATGTGCGGGGGTCCCGCCGGTGTCCGCGCCGCCGCTGGTGCCGACGATCGCGGAGGACACGGAGCTCTTCTTGCCCTTCATCCCCTCCATCCGGGAGGTGGCCTCGGTGAGGTCCCCCTCGCCCTTGTCCTTGGAGGCCTTGAGGATGATCGAGGCCACGAAGAAGGACACGGCGGTCGCGGCCGTCACCGCGAGGGCCACGCCCACGTAGCTGTCGGTGGTGGCCTGGGCGAAGATCGCGATGATCGAGCCCGGGGCGGCCGGGGCGCGCAGGCCCGCGTCGAACAGGGTCAGCGTGAAGATGCCCGTCATGCCTCCCGCGATCGCCGCCAGGATCAGCGCCGGCTTCATCAGCACGTACGGGAAGTAGATCTCGTGGATGCCGCCCACGAAGTGGATCAGGGCCGCGCCGGGGGCCGAGGCGCGCGCGGCGCCGCGGCCGAAGACCGTGTAGGCCAGCAGGATGCCCAGACCGGGGCCGGGGTTGGCCTCGAGCAGGAACAGGATCGACTTGCCCTCCTCCAGGGCCTGGGCGGTGCCCAGGGGGGTGAGGATGCCGTGGTTGATCGCGTTGTTGAGGAACAGCACTTTCGCGGGCTCGATGAGGATCGAGGTCAGCGGCAGCAGCCCCCGGGTGACCAGGAAGTCCACCGCCGAGGCGGCCGCGTTGGAGAAGGCCAGCACGGCGGGGCCGATCAGGAAGAAGCCGAAGATGGCCATGGCCGCGGCCAGGATGCCGGCGGAGAAGTTGTTCACGAGCATCTCGAAGCCGGGCTTGATCTTCCCGTCCCAGATGGCGTCGACCTTCTTCATCACCCACGCGGTCAGCGGGCCCATGAGCATCGCCCCGATGAACATGGGGATGTCGGTGCCCACGATCACGCCCATCGTGGCGATCGCCCCGACCACGCCGCCGCGGACGTCGTAGACCATCCGCCCGCCCGTGTAGGCGATCAGCAGCGGCAGGAGGTAGGTGATCATCGGGCCGACCAGGCCCGTGTACGGCTCGCCCTCGGCGTTCTCGCCGAATCCGCCCAGCGGGCCGAAGGGGGTGAAGCCCGCCTCGATGAAGAACGCGGTGATCAGCCCCCAGGCGATGAACGCTCCGATGTTGGGCATGATCATTCCCGAGAGGAACGTGCCGAAGCGCTGCACGTGCGCGCGGGCCGCCGTCGACCGCCCTCCCGCCGGCGCTGTGGTCCCTGAGGTCGTTGCCGTCGCCATGGTCCTGTCCTGACTCTCGAGCGGGGTGGTCCTCCACCGGCGGAGCGCACGCGCCGTGCACTGCTGTGAGTTCCCTCACGGCGAATACCGGATCGGGACCAAATCTACACCCGGGTACGGGGCCTGTCTCCGGTACACCTCGGGCGCCGGGGTGCGGTCTAGACTGTGGTCGATGACCGCATCTACGCTGAGCGAACGCGCCTCGCCCTTCGTGGAGCTCGACCGGCAGACCTGGTCGAGACTCTCCCACGAGATCGACGTTCCCCTCACCTCTCGGGAGATCGAGAACCTGCGCGGCCTCGGCGACCGGCTCGACGTCGCGGAGGTCCGCGAGGTGTACCTCCCCATCTCGCGGCTGCTGACCCTCTACGACGAGTCGTCGAACCGGCTCAACGCCTCGACCAACGCGTTCCTCGGCGAGGAGCACGCCCGGACCCCGTTCGTGATCGGCATCGCCGGCTCCGTGGCCGCCGGCAAGTCCACCACGGCCCGCCTCCTGCGCGAGCTGCTGTCCCGGTGGCCGTCCACCCCCCACGTGCAGCTCATCACCACGGACGGGTTCCTGTACCCCAACGCGGAGCTGCAGCGCCGCGGGCTCATGGACCGCAAGGGCTTCCCGGAGTCCTACGACCGCCGCGCCCTGCTGCGCTTCGTCGCGAAGATCAAGTCGGGCGCCCCCGAGGTGCGGGCGCCCAAGTACTCGCACCACAGCTACGACATCCTGCCCGGCGAGGAGGTCGTGGTGACCCGCCCGGACGTGGTCATCATCGAGGGGCTCAACGTGCTCGCCCCCGCCAAGGTGGGCCCCGGGGACCGGGCCGCCCTCGCCCTGAGCGACTTCTTCGACTTCTCGATCTACGTGGACGCCCGGCCCGCGGACATCGAGCGCTGGTACGTGGAGCGGTTCCAGGCCCTGCGCTCCTCGGCGTTCGCCGACCCCGGCTCCTACTTCCACCGCTACGCCGACCTCTCCGACGAGAAGGCCGTGGCCACCGCCACCGGCATCTGGCGGCGGATCAACGAGCCGAACCTGATCGAGAACGTGCAGCCGACGCGCGGCCGCGCCCGGCTGATCCTCTCCAAGGACTCCGACCACTCGATCCGGCGCGTGCTGCTGCGCAAGAACTGATGGACGCCCTGCGCGCCGGCGCCCTCCTGCTCGCCGCCGCGGTGCTCGTGGCCGGGTGCGCACCTGATCCCGGGGGCGCTCCCCCGGCCCCGCCGGAACTCTCCGGCGCCACCACGGCACCGACCGCGCCCGCCCCGCCCGGGTCCGGTCTTGCGTCCCTGCCGGCTCAGGCGTCCCCGTCCGGGCCGGCGTCCGCCTCCGGCACGGCGTCGCAGGCACCGGCGCCCGCCCCCGGCCGGGACCCGGGACCGCGCCCGGAGCTAGACGACCCCGCCTCGCTCGCCGTGGTGGTCAACAAGCGGCGGCCCCTGGACCCGCAGGACTGGGCTCCCGCCGCCCTCGAGGACGTCGAGGGGCACCTGCTGCGCCCCGAGGCGGCCGCCGCGGCGCGCACGCTGCTGGCCGCGGCCCGGGCGGACGGCGTGCCGGTCCGGATCGTGTCGGGCTACCGCTCCTTCGCCGAGCAGTCCCGCACGTACGCCGGGTGGGTGGCGCAGAAAGGCCCGGAGGCCGCCGACACGGCGTCCGCCCGCCCGGGCCACTCGGAGCACCAGACGGGGCTGGCGGTGGACGTCGGTGACGGCTCCCAGTGCGACCTGCGCGTGTGCTTCGACGGGACGGCCACCGCCGCGTGGGTGGCCGAGCACGGGCCGGAGCACGGCTTCGTGGTCCGCTACCCCTGGGGCGAGCACGGCACCACCGGCTACTGGTACGAGCCGTGGCACCTGCGCTACCTCGGCCCGGAGCGGGCCCAAGAGCTCGCGCGCTCGGGCGCCGCGACGCTCGAGGAGTTCTCCGGCCTGCCGCCGGCCCCGGACTACGGACCGCCCGCGCCCGGCTAGTCTGTGGCCATGCTCAAGGGGTTCCGAGAATTCATCATGAAGGGCAACGTGCTCGATCTGGCCGTCGCCGTGATCATCGGCGCGGCGTTCGCCCAGGTCGTCAACGCCATGGTCGAGGCGGTGCTCATGCCGCTCATCTCCGCGCTGGTCGGCTCGCCCGACTTCGACTCGTTCGCGGTGCTCACCGTCAACGGCAACGACATCAGGTTCGGCGTGCTGCTCACCGCGCTCGTCAACTTCCTGCTCGTGGCCGCCGCCGTGTACTTCGCCATCGTGCTGCCGATGAAGAAGATGATCGAGGGCCGCAACCGCCGGCTCGGCATCGATCCCACCGAGGAGGAGGCCGACGCCCAGGTGCAGCTGCTCACCGAGATCCGCGACGCCCTGCGCCGGCGCACCTGATCCCGATCCTGCCGGACGCCGGAGGCCCGCACCGTGTACACGGTGCGGGCCTCCGGCGTCCGGCGGGGCCGGCTCAGACGGTGAGGGCCAGCTCGCGCTCCACGACGGACGCGAGGAACTCCGTCTCGGCCCGGGCGATCTCCTCGGAGGCCGCCTCGACCATCACGCGGACCACCGGCTCGGTCCCCGAGGGGCGCAGCAGCACGCGGCCTGTCTCGCCGAGGCGCTGCTCGACCTCCGCGACGGCCGCCTGCACGCCGGGGTTGGAGCCCACCGCGGTGCGGTCCACCCCGCGCACGTTGAGCAGCACCTGCGGCAGCCGCGTCATCACGCGGGCCAGCTCCGCGAGCGGTGCGCGGGTCTGGGCCACGCGCGAGGCCAGCATCAGCCCGGTCAGCAGCCCGTCGCCGGTGGTGGCGTAGTCAGACATGATCACGTGGCCGGACTGCTCGCCGCCCAGGTTGTACCCGTGCTCGGTCATCGTCTCGAGGACGTAGCGGTCCCCCACGGCGGTCTCCCGCACGTCGATGCCCGCGTCCCGCAGGGCCAGCTTGAGGCCGAGGTTGCTCATCACGGTGGCCACGAGCGTGTCCTCGACGAGCCGGCCCGCGTCCTTGAGCGCCAGGGCGAGGATCGCCATGATCTGATCCCCGTCGACCTCGCGGCCGGTGGCGTCCACGGCGAGGCAGCGGTCGGCGTCGCCGTCGTGGGCGATCCCGAGGTCGGCCCCGAGCTCGACGACGGCCCGCTGGAGGGGCTCCAGGTGGGTCGAGCCGCAGCCGTCGTTGATGTTCAGGCCGTCGGGCTCCGCGCCGATGACGTGCACGTCGGCGCCCGCGCCGCGGAAGGCGTCCGGCGAGACCCCGCTGGCGGCGCCGTTGGCGCAGTCCAGGACCACGCGCATCCCCTCGAGCCGGTGCGGGATGGCCCCCACCAGGTGCAGGACGTAGCGGTCCTCGGCGTCCGTGAGCAGGTGGATGCGCCCGACCCCGGCGCCGGTGGGGCGCCGGAAGTCGCCGGACTCGAAGACCTGCTGGATCTCGTCCTCCACCCGGTCCGGGAGCTTCCGCCCGCCGTGGGCCAGGAACTTGATCCCGTTGTCGGGGGCCGGGTTGTGCGAGGCGGAGATCATCACGCCGAAGTCGGCGTCGAGGTCCGCCACCAGGTAGGCCAGCGCGGGGGTCGGCAGGACCCCGGCGTCGTGGACGTCCACGCCCGACCCGGCGAGACCCGCGGTCACGGCGGCGCTGAGGAACTCCCCGCTGGCCCGCCCGTCCCGGGCGACGACCGCCGTGGGGCGCCGCCCTTCGCGTGCGTGGCCGTGGCCGAGCACGATCGCGGCGGCCTGGGCCAGGTCCAGGGTCATGTTGGCTGTGAGGAGGTCGTTCGCGAGCCCGCGCACGCCGTCCGTTCCGAATAATCTAGACATCGCCCCCATCCTACGTTCCCCGCGGCCCGGACACCGGCAGGCGGGCAGAAACGAACGGACCCCGTCCGACACCGGTGTGCACCGGTGTCGGACGGGGTCCGTGACGCTGGGGGCGAGCCGGGAGGCCCTCCGATCAGCGCTTCGAGTACTGCGGAGCCTTGCGGGCCTTCTTGAGACCGGCCTTCTTGCGCTCGATGACGCGCGGGTCGCGGGTCAGGAAGCCGGCCTTCTTGAGGGTCGGGCGGTTGTTCTCGAGGTCGATCTCGTTCAGGGCGCGCGCCACGCCGTGGCGCAGGGCACCGGCCTGGCCGGAGGGGCCACCGCCGTGGATGCGGGCGATGACGTCGTAGGCGCCCTCGAGCTCCAGCACCTTGAAGGGGTCGTTGACCTCCTGCTGGTGCAGCTTGTTCGGGAAGTAGTTCTCCAGGGTGCGGCCGTTGACGGTCCACTGGCCGGAGCCGGGGACGACGCGCACGCGGGCGACGGCCTCCTTGCGGCGGCCGACGGCCTGGCCGGAGACGGTGAGGGCCGGGCGCTCGGCGGCGGCCTCGGTCTCCTCCGCGGGGGAGGACTCGGAGGTGTAGCTACTCAGCTGCTCCTCGCCGTCCACGATGTTCTGCTCTTCAGTATTCTGAGCCACGATTTTCCTCGCTCGTTTCTGTCGTAGGCCCGGTTACTGGGCGACCTGGGTGAACTCGAAGGTCTGCGGCTGCTGGGCACCGTGGGGGTGCTCCGGGCCGGCGTAGACCTTGAGCTTGGACATCTGCTGGGCGGCCAGCTTGTTCTTCGGGAGCATGCCACGGATGGCCTTCTCCACGGCGCGGACCGGGTGCTTCTCCAGCAGCTCGGCGTAGGAGCTGGACTTAAGCCCGCCCGGGTAGCCGGAGTGGCGGTAGGCCCGCTTCTTCTCGAGCTTGGAGCCGGTCAGGGCCACCTTCTCGGCGTTGATGATGATGACGAAATCACCGGCGTCCACGTGGGGAGCAAAGGTCGGCTTGTGCTTTCCGCGCAGCAGCGTTGCGGTCTGGCTGGCAAGGCGACCCAGGACGACGTCGGTGGCATCGATGACGTGCCACTGGCGCTGGATGTCACCGGGCTTCGGGGTGTACGTACGCACGTTAGTTTGCCTTCGTTCGGGTTATCTCGGTGGCGCTAGTTGGGATCACGCCGTTTCTCGGTGTGCCGTCCGGGGCTCGGGTGAGGGCCGAGCTGCATCCGGTGCCCGAGACCCCGGTGCACCGGACCGCCAGGCGTCCTGCAACGGGACAGCGGAGCCGGGTACACGTGAACCGAGGCGGGACACGCACAACAGCACCCCACGGTACCGGATGGAGCGGCCAAAGACCACTCGGGCCATACACCCGGAGGGTGCGGCGGTCAATCTCCCCGCGGGCGCCCGGGCCCGCGGCGGTTCACGCTCCGCCGTGCCGGGGCGCCCGGGGAGCGTCGCGGGGATCTCCTCGGAGATCCTCGCGGGCGGGGTCGCCGAGCGGGGCGCGCCGCGCCCGGGTGCGCTCGGCCCGCTCCCCCAGGGCGGCGTCCCCGGGGTAGCGGACCTCCTCGAGCACGAGGGCGTGCGGCGGGGCCATCAGCGCCTTGGCGTCCCGGACCCGCTCCGCGAGCCGACGGCCGAGCCAGTCGGGGTCCTCGCGGCCCGCGCCCACGCGGGCGGCCGCGCCCACGACCGAGCGGACCATGTGGTGGCAGAAGGCGTCCGCCTCGATGCCCAGCAGCACGAGCCCGTCCCGGTCCCGCTCGACGGACACGTCCAGGACCTCCCGCACCGTCGTGGCGCCCTCCCGGGGGCGGCAGAAGGACAGGAAGTCGTGCAGCCCCACCAGCTCCTGCGCCGCCCGGGCCATCACGGGGACGTCGAGCACGTCCTTCGACCACCACGTCAGGTGCCGGGTCAGCGGGTCCCGGCCCGCCGCGCCGTCGTCGATCCGGTAGCTGTAGCGGCGGGAGACGGCGGAGAAGCGGGCGTCGAAGCCGGCCGGGGCGGCGCCCGCGCGGCGGACCACGACCGCGCCCGGGCACTCGGGCAGGCCCTGCGCGCGGCGGCCGCGGCCCAGGACGTGGGCCAGGGCCCCGGTGAGGCGGCGCTCGAGCGCATGCCCCGGGTCCTCGTCCCGGCCGCGGGCGAGACCGGTCCACTCCGCCGGGGCCAGGTCCAGGTGCGCCACCTGGCCGCGGGCGTGCACCCCGGTGTCCGTCCGGCCGGCCACCGCGACCCGCACGTCCCGGCGGACCAGCACGGCGAGGGCGTCCTCCACGGCCCCCTGCACGGTGGGCAGGCCCGGCTGACGGGCCCACCCGGCGAACGGCGCGCCGTCGTAGGCCAGGTCGATCCGCACGCGCACGGGGGAATCGGACAGGCTCATGGTCAGCTCCTGGGAGGGGGTGGTGGGGCTCCGGCGGGCACGACGACGCCGCCGGGGACCAGGTCCCCGGCGGCGTCGCGGTGTCCGTCCGTGCGTCGTCCGGTCAGCGCAGCTTCTGCGCGGCGGCGCCGCCGGCCGGCTGGAAGCCGGCGGCCTCGGCGTTGGCCGGCGAGTCGAACCAGATCTCGGCGGTGGTGCCCGCGTACCAGCGCGAGCCGGGCACGTGGTACTTCATCGAGTTCTTGTTGCCCTTGACCTCGAAGCCCTCGGGGGTCTCGCCGGACTCGAGCGGGGCGTGCGAACCGGGGAACTCGGCGTCGGAGTTCTCGGCGGCGACCTCGGCGGCCTGCTCGGAGCCGACCTCGGGGGCCTGCTCGTCGGCGGGGATCTCCTCGGCGGCGACCTCACCGGCGGTGGAGTCCGCCGGGGTGTCGACCGGGGCGGCGGGGGCCGGGGCGGCCTTCTCGGTGGCGCGCTCGGCCTCGGCCACGGTGGCCTTGGTCGCGACGGGCTCCATCACGAGCTCGATGACCGCCATGGGGGCGTTGTCGCCCTTGCGGTTGCCGATCTTGGTGATGCGGGTGTAGCCGCCGTTGCGGTCCTCCATCGCCGAGGCGATGGTGGTGAACAGCTCGTGCACCACGGACTTGTCGGTCAGCTGCGCCAGCACGCGACGGCGGGCGGACAGGTCGCCGCGCTTGGCGAAGGTGATCAGGCGCTCGGCGTAGGGACGCATCCGCTTCGCCTTGGTCACGGTGGTGGTGATGCGCTTGTGCTCGAACAGCTGCTGCGACAAGTTCGCCAGCATCAGGCGCTCGTGCGCGGGTCCGCCTCCGAGGCGGGGTCCCTTGGTGGGAGTAGGCATGGTTGTTGATCTCCTGGAAGTGTGTCCCGGCCCGGGCGGGCACCCGTCGGGACGTCAGCGGGAAGGACTAGTGGTCGTCGTCGTCGAACGGGTTCTCGTCGTCGATCGCGGCGGCGCGAGCGGCGAGGTCGAAACCGGGGGGCGAGTCCTTGAGGGACAGCCCGAGGTCGACGAGCTTGGCCTTGACCTCGTCGATCGACTTGGCGCCGAAGTTGCGGATGTCCATCAGGTCCGCCTCGGAACGGCCCACGAGCTCACCCACGGTGTGGATGCCCTCGCGCTTGAGGCAGTTGTAGGACCGCACGGTGAGCTCGAGGTCCTCGATGGGCAGCGCCATGTCGGCGGCCATCGCGGCGTCCGTCGGCGAGGGCCCGATCTCGATGCCCTCGGCGGCCGTGTTGAGCTCCCGGGCGAGACCGAACAGCTCGACCAGGGTGGTGCCGGCGGAGGCCACGGCGTCACGCGGGGTGATGGCCTCCTTGGTCTCCACGTCCAGGACCAGCTTGTCGAAGTCGGTGCGCTGCTCCACACGGGTGGCCTCCACGCGGAAGGTCACCTTCAGGACGGGCGAGTAGATCGAGTCGACCGGGATGCGGCCGATCTCCGCGTCGCCGGCCTTGTTCTGGGCGGCGGAGACGTACCCGCGCCCGCGCTCGATGGTCAGCTCGAGCTCGAGCTGGCCCTTCGCGTTGAGGGTCGCGATGTGCAGGTCCGGGTTGTGGATCTCCACACCGGCCGGGGCCGTGATGTCCGCGGCGGTGACGACGCCGGGGCCCTGCTTGCGCAGGTAGGCGACGACGGGCTCGTCCTGCTCCGAGGAGACGGCGAGCTTCTTGATGTTGAGAATGACCTCGGAGACGTCCTCCTTCACGCCCTCCACGGTGGAGAACTCGTGGAGCACCCCGTCGAGCCGGATGCTGGTCACGGCGGCACCGGGGATCGAGGACAGGAGGGTGCGGCGGAGGGAGTTGCCGAGGGTGTAGCCGAAGCCGGGCTCGAGCGGTTCGATCACGAAGCGGGACCGGTTGTCGGCCACGACCTCTTCAGAGAGGGTGGGGCGCTGTGCGATGAGCACTGATGTTTCCTTTCAGCGGGCATCCGCTATATGACGCGCGCAAATGGTGGAAAACAGTTGATGGGTGCGGACCGGTGCCCGGTCCGTTGTCGGCATGCGCACCGGGACCCCGCAGGGTCCCGGTGGGCGTGCTCACATCAGACGCGGCGGCGCTTCGGCGGGCGGCAACCGTTGTGCGCGCTCGGGGTGACGTCCGAGATGGAGCCGACCTCGAGGCCGGTGGCCTGCAGGGAGCGGATGGCGGTCTCGCGCCCGGAGCCGGGGCCCTTGACGAACACGTCGACCTTGCGCATGCCGTGCTCCTGCGCGCGCTTCGCGGCGGCCTCGGCGGCCATCTGGGCCGCGAAGGGGGTGGACTTGCGAGAGCCCTTGAAACCCATCTCGCCGGCGGACGACCAGGAGAGGACGGCGCCGGAGGGGTCGGTGATGGTGACGATGGTGTTGTTGAACGTCGACTTGATGTGGGCCTGGCCCTGGGTGACGTTCTTCTTGTCCTTGCGGCGGGGCTTGCGGGCAGCCGCTGCGCGAGTCTTCGGGGGCATGGAGATCTCCTACAAAGTTCGGGAAGAGTGGTGGTGGGCCGCTCGGGGGACCGCGGGGTCCTGGCGCACGAGCGGCAGCGGGCTACTTCTTCTTGCCGGCGACCGTGCGCTTCGGACCCTTGCGGGTGCGGGCGTTGGTCTTGGTGCGCTGACCGTGCACGGGCAGGCCGCGGCGGTGCCGGATGCCCTGGTAGCTGCCGATCTCGACCTTGCGGCGGATGTCGGCGGCCACCTCGCGGCGGAGGTCACCCTCGACCTTGTAGTTGTCCTCGATGTAGTCGCGCAGCTCCACGAGCTGGGCATCGGTGAGTTCGCGCACGCGCAGGTCGCCCGAGATGCCGGTGGCGTCCAGGGTGGCGAGCGCGCGGGTGCGACCCACGCCGTAGATGTAGGTGAGCGCAATTTCCAGCCGCTTTTCGCGGGGGAGGTCGACGCCTGCGAGACGAGCCATATCGGCGGTTCTCCTTGTGGTGTACCAGAGGTCTGGAGCATCGCTGTCCGGTCGGGGACGTCATGTCCCCTCCGGTCCCCGGCCTCTGTACCGGGGGCGCCCGCCTGGATCTCTCCGGTCGGGAGCGGTGCCTTTGTCGATCCACTTGCGTGGGCAGCTCGGGGCGGGTCAGCCCTGACGCTGTTTGTGGCGCGGGTTCTCGCAGATCACCATGACCCGCCCGTTGCGGCGGATCACCTTGCACTTGTCGCAGATCGGCTTCACGCTCGGTTGGACCTTCATCGCATTCCTTCGCGTCGTTCTCTCGAGTGGTGTGCGGCCCGGACGGCCGCCGGTCCTACTTGTAGCGGTAGACGATACGACCGCGGGTGAGGTCGTACGGGCTCAGCTCCACCACCACGCGGTCCTCGGGGAGGATCCGGATGTAGTGCTGTCGCATCTTCCCGGAGATGTGGGCGAGGACCAGGTGACCGTTGTTCAGCTCAACGCGGAACATCGCGTTGGGCAGAGCCTCGACCACAGTGCCTTCGATCTCGATGACTCCGTCTTTCTTGGCCATATCCTCCGCTAACTTCAGGTGCCCCCCGCCGGGGCGGCGAGCAGGGTTTCGGGTGTACATCGTCGTTAAACGCCGCAGCGGACCTGTACGCGCGCACCATCACCGTTCGTGGTGCACGGTGAGGTCGGCGTGGTCCGAAGTGTGCGGAATCGCTGGAGCACAGACAACCAACAGGACACTCTACGGGATCGGGGGCGCCTCCCGCAACGCGGGAGGCGCCCCCGGGAAACGGTGCCGGGGACGCCGCCGGGGACGACGGCGCTCAGACGGTCGCGGCGAGCTGCCCGCAGGCCCCGTCGATGTCGGAGCCGCGGGTGTCCCGCACGGTGGTGGGGATGCCGTGGGCCCGGAGCCGCTCCACGAAGTTCTGCTCCACGCCGGGCCGCGACGCGGTCCACTTGGAGCCGGGGGTCGGGTTGAGCGGGATGGGGTTCACGTGCACCCACCCCCCGCCGCGGGCGTTGAGCTTCTCGCCGAGGAGGTCGGCCCGCCACCCGTGGTCGTTGATGTCGCGGATCAGGGCGTACTCGATCGAGACCCGCCGGCCGGTGGCCTGGTAGTAGTCGTAGGCGGCGTCGAGGGCCTCGTCGACCTTCCAGCGGGTGTTGATCGGGATGAGCTCGTCGCGCAGCTCGTCGTCCGGGGCGTGCAGGGACAGCGCCAGGGTGACCGGCAGCTTCTCCTGCGTGAACTTCCGGATCCCGGGCACCAGACCCACCGTGGACATGGTGATGCCGCGGGCCGAGATGCCGAGGCCCTCCGGGGAGGGGTCGATGAGGCGGTGGATCGCCCCGATGGAGGCCTTGTAGTTGGCGAGGGCCTCCCCCATGCCCATGAACACGATGTTGGAGATGCGCAGCGGCTCCTGCTCGGCCCGGCCGACCCTGCCGCCGCGCAGCATCCGCGCACCCTGCACGACCTGCTCGACCATCTCCGCGGTCGAGAGGTTGCGGGTCAGGCCCGCCTGGCCGGTCGCGCAGAAGGGACAGTTCATCCCGCAGCCGGCCTGGGAGGAGATGCACATGGTCACCCGGTGGGTGTAGCGCATGAGCACGGACTCCACGGTGGCGCCGTCGAAGCACCGGTGCACGTTCTTGACGGTGTCCCCCTGGTCGGCCTCGAGGCTGCGCACGGTCGTCAGCAGCGTCGGCAGGGCCTGGGAGACGAGCTCCTCCCGGCCGGCCGCGGGCAGGTCGGTCATGTCCTCGGGGGCCGTGGCGAACCGGTCGAAGTAGTGGCGGGAGAGCTGGCCCGCCCGGAAGGGCTGGTGCCCCAGCTCGGCGAGGAACTCCCGGCGGCCCGCCATGTCGAAGTCGGCGAGGTGGCGCGGGGGCTTGCCGCGCCGCGGCGCGGCGAAGGTCAGCTGACCGGGCCGGGGCTTCACGGTGAGCTCGACTGGTGTGCTGGTGGTGCTCTGCTGCGGCTGCTGGGCCACGGTGTTCTCCTCGCGGTGTCGCGGGTCCGGGGTGGTGGAGGGCTGCCCGGTCACGGCAGGTCCTCCGGGATCGGGACGGGGCGCACGCCGAGGGGCTCGAGCTCCGAGGCCCCGCCGTCCTCGGCGGTGAGCACCCAGACGCCGTCGGCGTGCAGGGCCACGGAGTGCTCCCACTGGCTGGAGCGGGCGCCGTCGGTGGTGACCACGGTCCACTCGTCGTCGAGCACGCGGGTGCCGATCCCGCCGCGCACGAGCATCGGCTCGATGGCCAGTGCCATCCCGGCGCGCAGGCGGGGCCCGCGGTCGGTGCTGCGGAAGTTGAGCACGTCGGGGGCCATGTGCATCTTGGACCCGATCCCGTGTCCCACGTACTCCTCGAGGATCCCGAAGCGGTGCCCGGAGGCCTTGCGCACGTAGTCCTCCACGGCCGCGCCGATGTCGCCGACGTGCGTGCCGGTGGCCGCCGCCGCGATGCCGTGCCACATGGCGTTGCGGGTGACGTCGGAGAGCTCGGCGTCCGCGGGGTCCGGGCGGCCCAGGAGCACGGTGCGCGCGGAGTCCCCGTGCCAGCCCTCGACCACGGCCCCGCCGTCCACGGAGAGGATGTCCCCCTCCTGCAGCACCTGGTCCCCCGGGATGCCGTGGACGACCACCTCGTTGACGGACACGCACACCGCGGCGGGGTAGCCGAAGTAGCCGAGGAAGTTGGAGCTCGCCCCGTGCTCGTCGAGGACGGAGCGGAAGACGTCGTCGAGGGACGCGGTGGTCGCGCCGGGCACGGCGGCCGCCACGGCGGCGTCGAGGGCGCGGGAGGTCACCACCCCGGCGCGCTGCATGGTGCGCAGCTGGGCGTGGGTCTTGTACTCGATCCGGCGGCGGCCGAACATGCGGTCTTCCTTCCGAGCCGCTCCCCCGGTCGGGGAGCTCGCGGCTGTCGTGGGTTAAACGTGAGACCCCCGGGGGTGTCCGGGGGTGTCACGGCGTGCGCGGTGCGGGACGGTGCGTCAGGACAGCGCTGTCATGATCCGCTGGGAGACCTCGTCGACGGTCCCGAGCCCGTCGACCTCGCGGACGATGCCGCGCCGGTCGTAGACGTCGACGACCACGGCCGTCTCGGCGTCGTACACGTCGAGGCGGTGCCGGATGACCGCCTCCGTGTCGTCGGTTCGCCCCTCCTTCTGTGCCCGCCCGAGGAGCCGCTGGACGAGCTCGTCGCGGTCGGCGGTCAGCTTCAGCACGACGTCGAGCTCCTGCCCCAGCTCGGCCAGGATGGCGTCGAGCTCGTCCACCTGCGCGGCGTTGCGCGGGTAGCCGTCGAGCAGGAAGCCGTCGGCGGTGTCCGTCTCGGCGAGACGGTCGCGGACCATCCGGTTGGTCACGGAGTCCGGGACGAGGTCGCCGGCGTCGATGTAGCTCTTGGCCTCCTGCCCCAGGGGGGTCCGGCCCTTGATGTTGGCCCGGAAGATGTCGCCGGTGGAGATCGCCGGGATGCCGAGCCGCTCCGAGATGCGCACGGCCTGCGTGCCCTTGCCTGCGCCGGGCGGTCCGATGATGAGCATGCGGGTCATGAAGTCTCCTTGCGGTCGGTGGTGGCTGCGGTCACAGTCTACCGGGGCGTGCCCGCCGTCCCCGGCGGGGGACGGCGGGGAGGGGTCAGCGCAGCAGGCCCTCGTAGTTGCGCTGCTGCAGCTGGGCCTCGATCTGCTTCACCGTGTCCAGGCCGACGCCCACCATGATCAGCAGCGACGGACCGCCGAAGGGGAAGTTCTGGTTCGCGTCGATCAGCACGAGCGCCACGAGGGGGATCATCGACACGATGCCCAGGTAGAGGGCACCCGGGAACGTGATCCGGCTGAGCACGTAGGCGAGGTACTTCTCGGTGGGCCGTCCCGCGCGGATCCCCGGGATGAAGCCGCCGTAGCGCTTCATGTTGTTGGAGACCTCCTCCGGGTTGAACGTGATCGACACGTAGAAGTACGTGAAGAACACGATCATCAGGAAGTACATCGCCATGTACACGGGGTGGTCGCCGGTGACGAGGTAGGTGTTGATCCAGTTGACCCAGCCGGGGATGTCCGTACCGTCGTCCGGCATGCCGAACTGGGCGAGCATGCCGGGGAGCATCAGCATCGAGGACGCAAAGATGATGGGGATGACACCGGCCATGTTGACCTTGAGCGGGATGTAGGTGGTGGTCCCGCCGATCGTGCGCCGGCCCACCATCCGCTTGGCGTACTGCACCGGCACGCGGCGCTGGGACTGCTCCACGAACACCACGCAGGTGATCACCACGAGCCCCACTGCCAGCACGGAGAGGAACACGCCCCAGCCCCGGGTGCGGAGGATCTCGCCCAGCGCGGAGGGGAAGGTCGCGGCGATGGACGTGAAGATGAGCAGCGACATGCCGTTGCCCACGCCCTTCTCCGTGATCCGCTCCCCCAGCCACATGATGATCGCCGTGCCGGCGGTCATCGTGATGATGATGATCAGCACGGTCAGCCAGGTGTCGTTCGGGATGATCGGCAGGGGGCAGTCCCCCAGCAGTGCGCCGGACCGGGCGAGCGAGACCACCGTGGTGGCGTTGAGCAGCGCGAGACCGATGGTGAGGTAACGGGTGTACTGGGTCAGCTGCGTCTGCCCCTGCGCCCCCTCCTCGTGCAGCTCCTGGAAGCGTGGGATGACCACGCGCAGCAGCTGCACGATGATGCTCGCGGTGATGTAGGGCATGACGCCCAGGGCGAAGACCGACAGCTGCAGCAGCGCGCCGCCGCTGAAGAGGTTCACCATGTCGTACACGCCGCCCGTCGTGGTCCCGAGGGCCAGGCACTGCTGGACGTTGCCGTAGTCGACGCCCG
Organism: Kocuria sp. CPCC 205263; assembly: GCF_040981075.1. Classification (NCBI taxonomy): domain Bacteria; kingdom Bacillati; phylum Actinomycetota; class Actinomycetes; order Micrococcales; family Micrococcaceae; genus Kocuria; species Kocuria sp. CPCC 205263. The sequence goes on from NZ_JAVKPV010000014.1 coordinate 29,866, forward strand.
GCGCCGGGATGAACGTGCCCAGGCGGTAGAGCACGATGAGGGCGAGGGTGAACCCCAGCTTGCGTCGCAGGTCGGGGGTTCGCAACGCCCGTCCGAAAGCGCTGAGCACATGTCCTCCTAGAGACTGGGTCCGACCGGCATCCGGTGGCGGTGGCGGGGGGTGTGGTGGTGCGGGAGCTCGGTCCGGGGTCCCCGCGCCCGGTGGGCGCGGACGACTCCGGCAAGTCTAGCGAACGCGGCCCGCCCGGGACTCACCGGGGGCGCGCGCCGACGGGGCGGGCTCGTGCCCGCTGACGGATCAGGCCCCGCCCACGCTGGCGTGGACGGGGCCTGATCCGTGGGTGCCGCGGGGCCGGGCGTGCGCCCGGCCCCGCGGCCCGCGCTCACAGCGCGGTGGTGCTGCCGCCGGCGGCGGCGATCTTCTCCGCGGCGGAACCCGAGAAGGCGTGCGCCTTCACGTCGACCGCGACCGCGATCTCGCCGGAGCCCAGGACCTTGACGGGCTGGTTCTTGCGCACGGCGCCGCGGGCCACGAGCGACTCCACGGTCACCTCGCCACCCTCCGGGAAGAGCTCGGTGAGCTTGTCCAGGTTGACGACCTGGTACTCCACGCGGAACGGGTTCTTGAACCCGCGCAGCTTGGGCAGGCGCATGTGCAGCGGAAGCTGCCCGCCCGCGAAGCCCGCCTTGACCTGGTACCGGGCACTGGTGCCCTTGGTGCCGCGGCCGGCGGTCTTGCCCTTGGAGCCCTCACCGCGACCCACGCGGGTCTTGGCGGTCTTCGCGCCCGGGGCCGGACGCAGGTGGTGCACCTTGAGCGCGTGCACCTTCTCATTGCTCTGAGCGGTGTTCTCAGCAGTGTTCTCTGCCATGGTTACTTGGCCTCCTCGACCTTGACCAGGTGGGCGACGGTGTTGACCATGCCCGCGGTCACGCCGTCGGCCTTGCGGACCACGACGTTGCCCGGCCGCTTGAGGCCGAGGGACCGCAGGGTGTTGCGCATGTTCTGCTTCTGGCCGACCACCGACCGGACCTGCGTGATGCGCAGCTCCGTGCCGTCGGGCTGGATACGCTTGCCGGACATCAGGCACCTGCCTTCTGGATCGAGCGCAGCAACGGACCGGGGACGACCTCGTCCATCGGGAGCCCACGACGGGCCGCGACGGCCGCCGGCTCCTCGAGCTGGCGGAGCGCCTCGATGGTTGCGTGCACGATGTTGATCTGGTTCGACGAGCCGAGGGACTTCGACAGCACGTCGTGGATGCCGGCGCACTCGAGCACGGCGCGGACCGGACCACCGGCGATCACACCGGTACCCGGGGTCGCCGGGCGCAGCATGACGACGCCTGCGGCGGCCTCGCCCTGCACGCGGTGCGGGATCGTGCGGTCCTCGATGCGCGGGACGCGGAAGAAGTTCTTCTTCGCCTCCTCGACGCCCTTCGAGATCGCCGCCGGCACCTCCTTGGCCTTGCCGTAGCCGACGCCAACCATGCCGTTGCCGTCGCCGACGACGACGAGGGCGGTGAAGCTGAAGCGACGACCGCCCTTGACGACCTTGGAGACACGGTTGATGGTCACGACGCGCTCGAGGAACTTGTCCTTCTCCTCGTCGCGGCCGCCGCGGCCACCGCGGCCGCCGCGCTCGCCACGGCCCCCGCGCTCACCGCGGCCGCCGCGCTCGCCACGGCCCCCGCGGTCGCCGCGGGAGTCCTGGGAGCGGTTGACCTCGGTGGTCTGCTGGGCCCCGGTCGCCTCCGTGGAGGCAGTGCTGGCTTCGGTCACCTGGGTTTCCTTCTCGTTGTTCTGCTCGCTCACAGTGCCAGACCTCCTTCGCGGGCGCCGTCGGCGACAGCCGCCACGCGACCGTGGTACTTGTTGCCGCCGCGGTCGAACACGACGGACTCGACACCGGCGGCCTTGGCGCGCTCGGCCACGAGCTCACCCACGCGCTTGGCCTTGGCGGTCTTGTCCGCGTCGGCGCCGCGCAGGTCGGCCTCCATGGTGGAGGCCGAGGCGACGGTGACACCCTTGGTGTCGTCGACGACCTGGACGAACACGTGGCGGGCGGAGCGGTTGACGACCAGGCGCGGGCGCGCGGCCGTGCCGGCCAGGTGCTTGCGCACCCGGACGTGGCGGCGGCTGCGGGCGGCGGCCTTGGACTTGCCCTTGATCTTCAGAGCCATGGTTACTTACCAGCCTTTCCGGCCTTGCGGCGGATCTGCTCGCCGGCGTACCGCACGCCCTTGCCCTTGTAGGGCTCGGGGGCGCGGAGCTTGCGGATCTTGGCGGCGACCTCGCCGACCTGCTGCTTGTCGATGCCGTTGACCGAGAGCTTGTTGACGCCCTCGACGGCGAACGAGATGCCCTCCGGCGCCTTGAAGGTGATCGGGTGGCTGTAGCCGAGGGCGAACTCGAGGTCCTGGCCCTTGGCCTGCACGCGGTAACCGGTGCCGACGATCTCGATGCCCTTGGTGTAGCCCTGGGTGACGCCCTGGATCATGTTGGCGATCAGGGTGCGGGTGAGACCGTGCAGCGAGCGGGACTCGCGCTCGTCGTCGGGTCGGGTGACGGTGAGGGTGCTGTCGTCGAGCGCGACGGTGATCGGGCTGGCAACGGTGTGCTGCAGCTCGCCCTTGGCGCCCTTGACGGAGACGACGTTGCCGTCGATCTTGATCTCCACACCGGCCGGCACAGAGATGGGGAGACGTCCGATACGTGACATGTTCTCTTCCTTTCTGTTCCGGGTTACCAGACGTACGCGAGGACTTCGCCGCCCACGCCCTTCTTCGCGGCCTGCTTGTCGGTCAGCAGCCCGGAAGAGGTGGACAGGATGGCGATGCCCAGGCCGCCCAGGACCTTGGGGAGGTTGGTGGACTTGGCGTAGACGCGCAGGCCCGGCTTGGAGATGCGCCGGACGCCCGCGATGGAGCGCTCCCGGTTGGGGCCGAACTTCAGGGAGAGCGTGAGGGTCTTACCGACCTCCGCCGCCTCCTCCTTGTAGTCCGCGATGTAGCCCTCGGCCTTGAGGATGTCCGCCACGCGAGCCTTGAGCTTCGAGTACGGCATGCTCACGGAGTCGTGGTAGGCGGAGTTGGCGTTGCGCAGACGCGTCAGCATGTCCGCGACAGGATCTGTCATTGTCATTTTGGGGGCACGTGCCCTTCCTCGTCCCGGTTTCCGCACCTGGCGGCGCCCGTGGGCGCCCGGCCGGACCTGGAACGTAGCGAGATTAGTTGGTCTTGAAGGGGAAGCCGAGCGCCTTCAGCAGCGCGCGGCCCTCGTCGTCGGTCTTCGCGGTGGTGACCACCGTGATGTCCATGCCGCGGACCCGGTCGATGCGGTCCTGGTCGATCTCGTGGAACATGGACTGCTCGGTGAGGCCGAAGGTGTAGTTGCCGTTGCCGTCGAACTGGCGGTCGGACAGACCGCGGAAGTCGCGGATGCGCGGCAGGGCCAGGGTCACCAGGCGGTCGAGGAACTCCCACATGCGGTCGCCGCGCAGCGTGGTGTGCGCGCCGATCGGCATGCCCTCGCGGAGCTTGAACTGCGCGATGGACTTCTTCGCCCGGGTCACGAGCGGCTTCTGGCCCGTGATGGCGGTGAGGTCGCGGACGGCGCCGTCGATGAGCTTCGAGTCCTTCGCGGCGTCACCGACACCCATGTTCACGACGACCTTGACGACGCGCGGGATCTCCATGACGTTGCCGTAGCCGAACTGCTCCTGCAGCGCGGGCACGACGGTCTCCTGGTACTTGTCCTTGAAGCGCGGGGACACGCTGATCTCGGTGGTTTCGGTCATCACAGGTCCTTGCCGGTGCTCTTGGAGACGCGGACGCGGACGGTCTTCTGGCGTCCGTCGCGCTCCACGGTCTCGGTGCGGTGGCCGACGCGGGTCGGCTTGTTGGTCTCCGGGTCCACGAGCGCCACGTTGGACACGTGGATCGGGGCCTCGACCTTGTCGATGCCGCCGGCTTCGCCCTGCATGGAGGCCTTGCGGTGGCGGGTGATCACGTTGATGCCCTCCACGACCACGCGGGACGTCTCGGGGATCACGCGCAGGACCTTGCCCTGCTTGCCCTTGTTGTCCTTGCTGCCGGAGATGACCTGCACCAGGTCGCCGGTCTTGATCTTGAACTTCGCCATGGTCAGAGCACCTCCGGGGCCAGCGAGATGATCTTCATGAACTTCTTGTCGCGCAGCTCACGGCCCACGGGGCCGAAGATGCGGGTACCACGGGGGTCACCGTCGTTCTTCAGGATCACTGCGGCGTTCTCGTCGAACTTGATGTAGGAGCCGTCCGGACGACGGCGCTCCTTCTTGGTACGGACGATCACGGCCTTGACCACGTCGCCCTTCTTCACGTTCCCGCCGGGGATCGCGTCCTTGACGGTGGCGACGATGATGTCGCCGATGCCTGCGTAGCGACGTCCGGATCCACCGAGAACACGGATGGTGAGGATTTCCTTCGCACCCGTGTTGTCGGCGACCTTCAGTCGCGACTCCTGCTGAATCACTGATTACTCCTGTCGTCACGCCGGTTCCAACACCGATCGAGAGCACGGTGCGGGCCTTGCGGAACAGCTTGTCGGATGATGTGCCCTCCCCCGGCGCGCACGCCGGACCGGGCCCAGCCCTCCATGCCAGGAGCATCTGAACCCGCCACCAGGTGGCACGGGGGCGCCCTGCACGCGGTCATTATGCGCTGGCACGAAGAGCTGTGGATTGCACGGGCAGAGATTTCCGCCCATACAAGCTCACCAGCCTAGCACAGGCGGGGCGCCGTCCGTGCGGGCGGTGAACGGGCGACGGCCCGCCCCCTCGTGGAGGGGACGGGCCGTCGGGGCCGTGGCCGGCTCTAGCGAGCTCGGGTCACTTGGCCTTCTCGAGGATCTCCACGATCCGCCACCGCTTGGTCGCGGACAGCGGACGGGTCTCGGCGATCAGGACGAGGTCGCCGACGCCGGCGGCGTTCTGCTCGTCGTGGGCCTTGACCTTCGAGGAGCGGCGCATGACCTTGCCGTACAGCGAGTGCTTGACGTTGTCCTGCAGCTGCACCACGACGGTCTTGTCCATCTTGTCGGAGACCACGTAGCCACGACGGCTCTTGCGGTCACCGCGCTCGTCGGCCTGATCGGCCTCGTTGTTGATTTGCTCGGTCACTTGGCGTCCTCCTCGGAGGTGGTCTCGGCGGTGGTCTCGGCGGAGCCCGCCTGGGGCCGGATGCCGAGCTCGCGCTCGCGCAGCACCGTGTAGATGCGCGCGATGTCGCGCTTGACGGCCTTGAGGCGGCCGTTGTTCTCGAGCTGACCGGTTGCGGACTGGAAGCGGAGGTTGAACAGCTCCTCCTTGGCCTTGCGCAGCGCCTCACCCAGAGAGTCCTTGTCGAGGGCCGCGAGGTTCTCGATGCTCAGATCCTTGGATCCAACAGCCATTCTCATTCACCACCTTCGCGACGCACGATGCGTGCCTTCATCGGGAGCTTGTGGATCGCCAGGCGCAGGGCCTCGCGGGCGACCTCTTCGGAGACACCGGAGAGCTCGAACATCACGCGCCCGGGCTTGACGTTGGCGACCCACCATTCGGGGGAGCCCTTGCCGGAGCCCATGCGGGTCTCGGCGGGCTTCTTGGTCAGGGGGCGGTCCGGATAGATGTTGATCCAGACCTTGCCGCCACGCTTGATGTGGCGGGTCATGGCGATACGGGCGGCCTCGATCTGACGGTTCGTCACGTAGGCCGGCGTGAGCGCCTGGATGCCCCACTCGCCGAAGGCGACAGTGGTGCCGCCCTTGGCAGCGCCCGACCGCTTCGGGTGGTGCTGCTTGCGGAACTTCACACGACGTGGGATGAGCATTTACTTACCACCCTCTGCGTTGGTCGCTCCCGCGGCCGGAGCCGGGGAGGCGGCGGAGTCGTTGCGCTCACGGCGTCCGCCACGGTCGTTACGGTCGGGACGACGACGGTCGCCGCCGCCGCCTCCACGACGCTCGCCGGGACCGCCGCGACGGTCACGGTCGCCGCCGCGGCCGCGCGAGGGAGCGGCGGCCTGCTGGGCCGCCAGTTCCTTCGCGGTGAGGTCGCCCTTGTAGATCCAGACCTTCACGCCGATGCGGCCGAAGGTGGTCTTGGCCTCGAAGAAGCCGTAGTCGATGTTCGCGCGCAGGGTGTGCAGGGGCACACGGCCTTCGCGGTAGAACTCCGAGCGGCTCATCTCGGCGCCGCCGAGGCGGCCGGCGCACTGGATGCGGATGCCCTTCGCGCCGGCGCGCTGCGCCGACTGGATGGCCTTCTTCATGGCGCGGCGGAAGGCCACGCGGGAGGCGAGCTGCTCGGCGACACCCTGGGCGACCAGCTGGGCGTCCACCTCGGGATTCTTGACCTCGAGGATGTTCAGCTGAATCTGCTTGCCGGTGAGCTTCTCGAGCTCGCCGCGGATGCGGTCGGCCTCGGCGCCACGGCGGCCGATGACGATGCCGGGGCGGGCGGTGTGGATGTCCACGCGCACGCGGTCCCGGGTCCGCTCGATCTCGACCTTGGAGATTCCGGCCCGCTCCATGCCCGTGGACATGAGCTTGCGGATCTTGATGTCCTCACGGACGTAGTCCTTGTAGCGCTGGCCCTCCTTGGTGGAGTCCGCGTACCAGTGCGACACGTGGTCGGTGGTGATGCCCAGCCGGAACCCGTGCGGGTTGATCTTCTGTCCCACTTAGCGGACCTCCTCGCTGTCAGGGCTCGCCACGATCACGGTGATGTGGCTCGTGCGCTTGTTGATGCGGTAGGCGCGGCCCTGGGCCCGCGGCTGGAACCGCTTCATGGTCGGACCCTCGTCGACGAAGGCCTCGCTCACGACGAGCTCCTCCTCCTTGAACGGCAGGCCGTCGCGGTCCGCCAGCTGGCGCGCGTTGGCGACCGCCGACTGGAGGACCTTGAACACCGGTTCCGAAGCACCCTGGGGGGCGAACTTCAGAATCGCCAGAGCCTCATTCGCCTGTTGGCCACGAATCAGGTTGACGACGCGCCGGGCCTTCATAGGCGTCACGCGGATGTAGCGCGCAGATGCCTTGGCTTCCATTGCTTTCCTTCTCTCGTCTTCTCGAAGTGCTCACGCTGCGGGATCCCGAAGGATCAGCGGCGCTTGCCCTTCTTGTCGTCCTTCACATGGCCGCGGAAGGTCCGCGTGGGGGCGAACTCGCCGAGCTTGTGCCCGACCATCGACTCGGTGATGAACACGGGGATGTGCTTGCGTCCGTCGTGCACGGCGATCGTGTGCCCGAGCATGTCGGGGACGATCATCGAGCGGCGGGACCACGTCTTGATGACGTTCTTGGTGCCCTTGTCGTTCTCCTTGGCGACCTTCAGGAAAAGGTGCTGATCGACGAAAGGGCCCTTCTTCAGGCTGCGTGGCATGTGTCAGGCTCCTTAGCGCTTGTTCTTGCCGGTGCGACGACGGCGGACGATGAGCTTGTCGCTCTCCTTGTTGGGGCGGCGGGTGCGGCCCTCGGGCTTGCCGTTCGGGTTGACCGGGTGACGGCCACCGGAGGTCTTGCCCTCGCCACCACCGTGCGGGTGGTCGACGGGGTTCATGACCACACCGCGGACGGTCGGGCGGACGCCCTTCCAGCGGTTGCGGCCGGCCTTGCCCCAGTTGATGTTCGACTGCTCGGCGTTGCCGACCTCGCCGACCGTCGCGCGGCAGCGCACGTCGACGTTGCGGATCTCGCCGGAGGGCAGCCGGAGCTGGCCGTACTTGCCCTCCTTGGCGACGAGCTGCACCGACGCGCCGGCGGAGCGGGCGAGCTTGGCGCCGCCGCCCGGACGGAGCTCCACGGCGTGGATCACGGTGCCGACGGGGATGTTGCGCAGCGGCAGGTTGTTGCCGGGCTTGATGTCGGCGCCGGGGCCCGACTCGACGACGTCGCCCTGGGACAGCTTGTTCGGCGCGATGATGTAGCGCTTGGAGCCGTCCACGAAGTGCAGCAGCGCGATGCGCGCCGTGCGGTTCGGGTCGTACTCGATGTGCGCGACCTTGGCGTCGACGCCGTCCTTGTCGTGGCGACGGAAGTCGATGACGCGGTACTGGCGCTTGTGCCCGCCACCCTTGTGCCGGGTGGTGATGCGGCCGGTGTTGTTCCGCCCGCCCTTCTTGGGCAGCGGCCGGACCAGCGACTTCTCGGGGGTCGTGCGCGTGATTTCTGCGAAGTCGGCAACGGAGGAGCCGCGACGGCCCGGGGTTGTCGGCTTGTGCTTACGGATAGCCATGTGTCAGTTCCTCGTTAAAGTGGTCTCCGCTCAGGCGAGCGGACCGCCGAAGATGTCGATGGTGCCTTCCTTGAGGGTCACAACGGCACGCTTGGTGCCCTTGCGCTGACCCCAGCCGAAGCGCGTGCGCTTCCGCTTCCCGGCACGGTTGATGGTGTTCACGGACTCGACCTTGACGCCGAAGATCTGCTCGACGGCGTACTTGATCTGGGTCTTGTTCGAGTCGGGCGCCACGAAAAACGTGTAGCGGCCCTCGTCGATGAGCCCGTAGGACTTCTCCGAGACGACCGGCGCGATGATGACGTCCCGGGGATCCTTGATGGTGGTCGCGCTCACTTGGCGTCCTCCTGCTTCTTCTTGCTGGCGGCCGCCACGAAGGACTCGAACGCGTCCTTGGTGAAGACCACGTCGTCGGAGACCAGCACGTCGTACGTGTTGAGCTGGTCCGCGTAGAGGGTGTGCACGTCGTCGAGGTTGCGCACCGACAGCGCGGCCACGTCGTCCGAGCGGTGCAGGACGACCAGCAGGTTCTTGCGGTCGGAGAGCCCGCGCAGCGTCGCCTGGGCGGCCTTCGTGTTGGGGACGGTGCCCTCGACGAGTGCCTCCACGACGTGGATGCGGTTGTTGCGCGCCCGGTCCGAGAGGGCTCCGCGCAGGGCGGCGGCCTTCATCTTCTTGGGGGTGCGCTGGCTGTAGTCGCGCGGGGTCGGCCCGTGCACCACGCCGCCGCCGGTCATGTGCGGGGCGCGGATCGAGCCCTGGCGCGCGCGGCCGGTGCCCTTCTGCTTGAAGGGCTTGCGGCCGGCGCCGGAGACCTCGGCGCGGTTCTTGGTCTTGTGCGTGCCCTGGCGGGCCGCGGCCAGCTGAGCGACGACGACCTGGTGCAGCAGGGGCACGTTGGTCTGGACGTCGAAGATCTCGGCGGGCAGGTCGACGTTGACGGTCTGAGTTGCCATGGTCTGATCAGGCTCCCTTCACTGCGGTGCGGACGAGGACGACCGAACCCTTGGGGCCCGGCAGGGCGCCCTTGATGAGCAGCAGGGAGTTCTCGGCGTCCACGGCGTGAACGGTGAGGTTCTGCGTCGTGTGACGGACGGCGCCCATGCGGCCCGCCATGCGCATGCCCTTGAACACGCGAGCGGGGTAGGACGCGCCGCCGATGGATCCCGGCTTGCGGTGGTTCTTGTGGGCACCGTGGGAGGCGCCGACGCCGGAGAAGCCGTGACGCTTCATCACACCGGCCGTGCCCTTGCCCTTGGTCTTGCCGATCACGTCGACCTTCTGGCCGGCCTCGAAGAGCTCGACGGAGAGCTCCTGGCCCAGCTCGTAGGTGTCGGCGTCGGCCGTGCGCAGCTCCACGACGTGGCGGCGCGGCGTGACGCCGGCCTTCTCGAAGTGGCCGGCCAGCGGCTGGGTGACCTTGCGGGGGTCGATCGCACCGAACCCGATCTGGACGGCCGAGTAGCCGTCACGGTCCTGGTTGCGCAGCTGGGTCACGACGTTGGAGTCCGCCTTGACGACGGTCACCGGCACGAACTTCCCGTTCTCGTCCCAGACCTGGGTCATGCCGAGCTTCGTGCCCAGCAGGCCCTTCACCTGGCGTTCGAAAGTGGTAGTCATTGGGATGCGATCCTCTTTACAGCTTGATTTCGATGTTCACGTCAGCCGGCAGGTCGAGGCGCATGAGCGAGTCGACGGCCTTCGGCGTGGGGTCGATGATGTCGATCAGCCGCTTGTGCGTGCGCATCTCGAAGTGCTCACGGCTGTCCTTGTACTTGTGCGGCGAGCGGATGACGCAGTACACGTTCTTCTCCGTGGGCAGCGGCACGGGGCCGACCACCGTGGCGCCTGCGCGCGTCACCGTCTCAACGATCTTCCGGGCCGAGACGTCGATGACCTCGTGGTCATAAGACTTCAGCCGGATGCGGATTTTCTGTCCCGCCATGGCGTCGTGACTCTCTTTCTTGAACGATCTTCCCTGTGACGGAGCCGAGGGCTCCTTGTGCATGGCGCCACCTGGTGGGCGCCCCTCCACGCAGACTGAATCCGGAAGGATCCGGGTTCCTCACCCTGCTGGAGCTCCGACCCCCGAACTCGGGCGTGTCGTCCCGTGCTGGCACGGGGGCACACCGATTCCGTTTCTCGGGGCGGGCTGTATGTGGTCCGTGCGTGGCAGCTTCGAGGAGCTGCTGACCCCGGTTCTGCTTCGGAACCCGATGGTGTCCTGGGGTCTGCCGGTTCGAACCGTTGGGAGCACGCGTCGGCGCTTGAACAACGTCCTCCATCCTGCCAGAGATGGCAGACCGGTGCAAACGCACGGCCGGGGGCGGGCCGTGCGCAACCGTGCCGGAACCGTGAGGCAACCGCGACCGGCGCCGGCGCCCACGGTCGTATCCTGGCCTCGTCCGCACCCCGACGTCCCAGGAGATGGGTCCCATGCTGTCCACCGCGAGACTGGTCGCGATCGTCCCCGTCCGGGAGCTCGACCGCGCCCGCCGGTTCTACCAGGAGACGCTGGGTCTCTCCCCCGCCGACGCCCCCGAGCCGGACAGCGTCCTGTTCAGCGAGGACGGGCACACCGGCCTGCAGCTGCTGCTGCGCCCGGACGCGCCGGCGTCCGAGCTGACACAGGCCAGCTTCGAGGTCCCCGACGTCGAGGCCGCGGTCCGGGAGCTCGAGGGCCGGGGCGTGCGCTTCGAGGACTACGACCTGCCCGGCCTGCGCACCGTCGACCACGTCCTCACCGCCGACGGGATGCGCGCGGCGTGGTTCACCGACTCCGAGGGCAACGTCCTGTGCCTGCACCAGCTCACCGGCTGAGCCCCGTCGTGGCGACCCCGGAACGCGCGGAACCCCCCGCCGCTGCAGGAGCGACGGGGGGTTCTGCGCAGATCGGCAGTCCGGGGACTACTTGATGATCTTGGTGACGCGGCCGGAGCCCACGGTGCGGCCACCCTCACGGATGGCGAAGCCGAGGCCCTCCTCCATGGCGATCGGCTGGATCAGCGCGACCGTCATCTCGGTGTTGTCGCCGGGCATGACCATCTCGGTGCCCTCGGGCAGCGTGATGACGCCGGTGACGTCGGTGGTCCGGAAGTAGAACTGCGGACGGTAGTTCGAGTAGAACGGGTTGTGACGCCCGCCCTCCTCCTTGGAGAGGATGTAGACGTTGGCCTCGAAGTCGGTGTGCGGGGTGATGGAACCCGGCTTGCACACGACCTGGCCGCGCTCGACGTCGTCACGCTTGAGACCGCGCAGCAGCAGGCCGCAGTTCTCGCCCGCCATGGCCTCGTCCATCTGCTTGTGGAACATCTCGATGCCGGTGACCGTGGTCTTCTGGACCGGACGGATGCCGACGATCTCGACCTCGGAGTTGATCGGCAGCGTGCCGCGCTCGGCACGGCCGGTCACCACGGTGCCGCGACCGGTGATGGTGAAAACGTCCTCGATGGGCATGAGGAACGGCTTGTCCATCTCACGGATGGGGTCGGGCACGTTCTCGTCGACGGCCTCCATGAGCTCCTCGACCTTGGCGACCCACTCGGGGTCGCCCTCGAGGGCCTTCAGCGCCGAGACGCGGACGACCGGCGCGTTGTCGCCGTCGAAGCCCTGGTCGGCGAGGAGCTCGCGCACCTCCATCTCGACGAGGTCCAGCAGCTCCTCGTCGTCGACCATGTCGGACTTGTTCAGGGCCACCAGCAGGTAGGGCACGCCCACCTGGCGGGCGAGCAGCACGTGCTCGCGGGTCTGGGCCATGGGGCCGTCCGTGGCGGCGACCACGAGGATGGCGCCGTCCATCTGCGCCGCACCGGTGATCATGTTCTTGACGTAGTCCGCGTGACCCGGGGCGTCGACGTGCGCGTAGTGGCGCTTCTCCGTCTGGTACTCGATGTGCGCGATGTTGATGGTGATGCCGCGCTGCTTCTCCTCCGGAGCGGAGTCGATGGCGCCGAAGTCGCGCTTCTCGTTCAGGTCCGGGTACTTGTCGGCCAGGACCTTGGAGATGGCAGCCGTGAGCGTCGTCTTGCCGTGGTCGACGTGGCCGATGGTGCCGATGTTGACGTGCGGCTTGGTGCGCTCGAACTTGGCCTTCGCCATGGTTGTTCCTCCTAGAACATTTGTCGAAACTTGCTCAGCACTACCCCACCGCGTGTTTCCGGGGGGAGCTTGAGGCGCTCAGCAGTACTGAAACCTCTGCAAGTCTACTTTGGCTGTACGTGATTGATGAAATTCCCGGCCGGGGCCGAGGGGTGGTGCCTACTCGCCGCGGTTCTTCTGGACGATCTCCTCGGCGACGGCCTTGGGGACCTCCGAGTAGCTGTCGAACTGCATCGAGTACACGGCGCGGCCCTGGGTCTTGGACCGGAGGTCGCCGATGTAGCCGAACATCTCGGACAGCGGGACGAGGGCGCTGACCAGCTTGATGCCGCTCACGTCCTCCATCGACTGGATCTGGCCGCGGCGGGAGTTCAGGTCGCCGATGACCTCGCCCATGTACTCCTCGGGGGTGCGCACCTCGACCGCCATGAGCGGCTCGAGGAGGACGGGCTGCGCCTTGCGGGCACCCTCCTTGAACACCATCGAGCCGGCGATCTTGAACGCCATCTCGGAGGAGTCGACGTCGTGGTAGGCACCGTCGAGCAGCGTGGCCTTGACGCCCACGACCGGGTACCCGGCGAGGATGCCGAGACGCATGGCGTCCTGGATGCCGGCGTCCACGGAGGGGATGTACTCGCGCGGGACGCGGCCGCCGGTGACCTTGTTGTCGAACTCGTAGAGCTCCTCGGCATCCAGAGGGATCGGCTCGAACGCCATCTGCACCTTGGCGAACTGGCCGGAGCCGCCGGTCTGCTTCTTGTGCGTGTAGTCGATCTTCTCGACGGCCTTCTTGATCGTCTCGCGGTAGGCCACCTGCGGCTTGCCGACGTTCGCCTCGACCTTGAACTCGCGCTTCATGCGGTCCACCAGGATGTCCAGGTGGAGCTCGCCCATGCCGCCGATCTCGGTCTGGCCGGTCTCCTCGTTGAGGGACACGGTGAACGTGGGGTCCTCGGCGGAGAGCTTCTGGATCGCGATGGAGAGCTTTTCCTGGTCGCCCTTGGTCTTCGGCTCGATGGCCACCGAGATGACCGGGGCCGGGAAGGACATGGACTCGAGCACGATCGGCTTCTGCAGGTCGCACAGGGTGTCCCCCGTGGTGGTGTCCTTGAGCCCGATCGCGGCGTAGATGTGCCCGGCCTGGACGGTGTCGACCGGGTTCTCCTTGTTGGAGTGCATCTGGAACAGCTTGCCGATGCGCTCCTTCTTGCCCTTGGTGGAGTTGAGCACCTGGTCGCCGTTGGACGCCTTGCCGGAGTACACGCGGATGTAGGTCAGCTGCCCGTAGAACGGGTGGTTGGCCACCTTGAAGGCGAGCGCGGAGAACGGCGCGGTCGAGTCGACCGGGCGGGAGAGGATCTCCTCCTCGTTGTTCAGCGCGTGGCCCTCGACGTTCGGGACGTCCAGCGGGGACGGCAGGAAGTCGATGACGGCGTCGAGCATCGGCTGCACGCCGCGGTTCTTGAACGCGGAGCCGCACAGCACGGGGTACGCCTGCGAGGTGATGGTGAGCTTCCGGATGCCGGCCTTGAGCTCCTCGAGGGTGAGCTCCTCGCCGCCCAGGTACTTCTCCATCAGCTCGTCGTCGGCCTCGGCGACGGACTCCACCAGCTGGTTGCGGTACTCCTCGGCCCGCTCCTGCAGGTCGGCGGGGATCTCCTCGATCTCGTACTTGGCGCCGAGGGAGACGTCGCCCTTGGAGTCGCCCGGCCAGACGAAGGCCTTCATGGTGAGCAGGTCGACCACGCCGGTGAACTCCGACTCGGAGCCGATCGGCAGCTGCATGACCAGCGGCTTCGCGCCGAGGCGGTTGATGATGGTGTCGACGGTGAAGTAGAAGTCGGCGCCCAGCTTGTCCATCTTGTTGACGAAGCAGATGCGGGGGACGTCGTACTTGTCGGCCTGACGCCAGACCGTCTCCGACTGGGGCTCGACGCCCTCCTTGCCGTCGAAGACCGCCACGGCGCCGTCGAGCACGCGCAGGGAGCGCTCGACCTCGACCGTGAAGTCCACGTGGCCCGGGGTGTCGATGATGTTGATCTGGTTGTCGTGCCAGTAGCAGGTCGTCGCGGCGGACGTGATCGTGATGCCGCGCTCCTGCTCCTGCGCCATCCAGTCCATGGTGGAGGCACCATCGTGGGTCTCGCCGATCTTGTGGGAGATACCGGTGTAGAACAGGATGCGTTCGGTGGTGGTGGTCTTCCCGGCATCGATGTGCGCCATGATGCCGATGTTGCGGACCTTCTTGAGGTCGGTAAGCACGTCAAGTGCCACGGTGGTTCCCTTTCGGAGATGGTGCCGGCGGCCTGTCGGCCCGGGTGGGGCCGACAGGCCTGGAAGATTCTACCAGCGGTAGTGGGCGAAGGCCTTGTTGGACTCCGCCATCTTGTGGGTGTCCTCCCGGCGCTTCACGGCGGCACCGAGACCGTTGGACGCGTCCAGGATCTCGTTCTGCAGACGCTCGGTCATGGTGTTCTCACGACGGATCTTCGAGTAGCCGACGAGCCAGCGCAGGGACAGCGCCTGGGCGCGGCCCGGCTTGACCTCGACGGGCACCTGGTAGGTGGCGCCGCCGACGCGGCGGGACTTCACCTCGAGGGCCGGCTTGACGTTCTCCAGGGCCTTCTTGAGGGTGGCGACGGGGTCGGCACCGGACTTGGCGCGGACGCCCTCGAGGGCACCGTAGACGATGCGCTCGGCGGTGGACTTCTTGCCGTCCTGGAGGACCTTGTTGATCAGCTGTGTGACGACCGGGGAGCTGTAGACCGGGTCGACGACGAGCGGGCGCTTGGGAGCGGGACCCTTACGAGGCATTACTTCTTCTCCTTCTTGGCGCCGTAACGGGAACGGGCCTGCTGGCGGCCCTTGACACCCTGGGTGTCGAGCGCGCCGCGGACGATCTTGTAGCGGACACCGGGGAGGTCCTTCACGCGACCGCCGCGGACGAGCACGATGGAGTGCTCCTGCAGGTTGTGGCCCTCACCGGGGATGTAGGCCGTGACCTCCACGCCGCCGTTGAGCTTCACGCGGGCGACCTTGCGCAGCGCGGAGTTCGGCTTCTTGGGGGTGGTGGTGTAGACGCGGGTGCACACGCCGCGCTTCATGGGGCTGCCCTTGAGTGCGGGCGCCTTGGTCTTGACGACCTTCGGGGTCCGGCCCTTGCGGACCAGCTGCTGGATTGTAGGCACAGTGTCTCCTGATCGGACGGGACGCGTCAGCGGCCCGCTGGGTGTTCGGCTCCCCCGCGTCCGGCCGGGGCCGGGAGCGGGTGCGGCGCCTGTCGTGGGCCCGGCGGGCGGGCACCACGGTCGCCGCGCCGAAGGTAGCTGGGCAGACGAAAAGGATGGCATTTCGGTACACAACGCGTACCGGAGGACCGAGTCCGTTCTGCCATGATTTCTTCGGCCTCCAGGGGCGCGGGCGCCGAGGGATGACCGTTCAATTCCTCGACAGCCTATCAGACCCCGGCCGGGGCGGGGAAACGGGGCCGGGCCGGCCCCGTTCAGCGCCCGGTCGCGGCGAGGTCGGCGGAGATCCTCCGGGCGCACTCGAGCAGGAGCGGCACGACGTCGTCCACGGGGTCCCCGGCGCTGGCGCCGGGCATCCCCACGCGCATGGAGACGTTCACGGCCGCGACCACGCGCCCGGTGCCGTCGGTCACGGGGGCGGCGACCGAGCGCAGCCCGACCTCGAGCTCCTGGTCGACGAGCGCCCAGCCCTGGGCGCGGACCCGGCGCAGGTCGGCCTCGAGGGCCGCGCGGTCGGTGAGGGTGCGCTCGGTCAGGCGCTCGATCCGCGCCGTGCGGAAGTACTCGGCGAGCTCCTCCGGGTCCAGCCCAGCCAGCAGCACCCGGCCCATGGACGTGGCGTGGGCGGGGAACCGGGTGCCCACGGCGATCGCCACGGTCATGATCCGGTGCGTGGAGACGCGGGCGACGTAGACGATGTCGGCGCCGTCCAGCACCGAGGCGGACGTGGACTCCTCGACCTGCGCCGAGAGGGTCTCGAGGTGCGGGGCGGCCAGGGCGGGCAGCGGCTGCGAGGAGAGGTAGGAGTAGCCGAGCTGGAGGACCACGGGGGTGAGCTCGAAGAGCCGCCCGTCGGTCCGGACGTAGCCCAGCTCCTCGAGCGTGAGCAGGAACCGGCGCGCGGTGGCGCGGGTCAGCCCGGTGCGCCGGGCCACGTCGCTGAGGGTCATCCGGGGGTGCCGGGCGTCGAAGGCCGTGATCACGCCGAGCCCGCGCGCCAGGGACTGCACGAACTGTCCGGGGGTGCCCCGCTCCCCCGCCGGGGCGGTCGGGTCCTGCTCGGTCATCGGTGGCCTCCTGCGGGCCTCGTCCGGGCTGCGGCGGCCGGTGCCGGCCCGCCGCGCCCCGGGAGCGGTGCTGGGCTCAGCGGGCGGGCCGCAGCGGGACGTCGACGACCTGCTGGAGCTCCTCGAAGCTCGTGCCGAAGGTCTCGCGCACCGTCACGCCGCCCTCCTCGAGGAGGAACACGGCCTGGTCGGTGTAGATCCGGGAGACGCAGCCGACGCCGGTGAGCGGCATGGTGCACTGCTCCACGAGCTTGGACCGGCCCTTCTTGGTCAGCAGGGACATCATCACGAAGGTCATCTTCGCACCCGTGGCCAGGTCCATGGCCCCGCCCACGGCGGGGATCGCGTCCGGGCTGCCGGTGTGCCAGTTGGCGAGGTTGCCCGTCCGGTCCACCTGGAAGGCGCCGAGCACGCAGTAGTCCAGGTGCCCGCCGCGCATCATGGCGAAGGAGTCCGCGTGGTGGAAGTAGGAGCAGCCCGGCGTCTCGACCACGGGGATCTTGCCGGCGTTGATGAGGTCGGCGTCGACCTCGTCGCCGTGGGCCTCGGGGCCCATGCCGAGCATCCCGTTCTCGGTGTGCAGGGTGACGTCGTCCTCGGCGCTCAGGTAGTTGGAGACCAGGGTGGGCTGGCCGATGCCGAGGTTGACGTAGGAGCCGGCGGGGATGTCGCGGGCCACCACGCGGGCCAGCTCCTCCGGGGCGAGGGGCGTCTCGGAGGTCCTGGGCACGGTGTCCACGGTGTTCTCGCTCATCTCAGATGTCCTCTCGGGGGTCGGTCTGGGCGGATGCGTCGATCCGCACGACGGTGTCCACGTAGATGCCGGGGGTCACGACGGCCTCGGGGTCCAGCCCGCCGCGCTCCACGACCTCCGCGACCTGCACGATGGAGGTGGTGGCGGCGGCGGCCATGATCGGGCCGAAGTTGCGGGCCGTCTTGCGGTAGACGAGGTTGCCGGCCCGGTCGGCGACGTGCGCCTTGGTCAGTGAGAAGTCGGCCTTGATGGGGTGCTCGAGCACGTAGTGGCGGCCGTCGATCTCGCGGACCTCCTTGCCCTCCGCGAGCAGGGTGCCGTAGCCGGTGGGGGTGAAGAACCCCCCGATGCCGGCGCCGGCGGCGCGGATCCGCTCGGCGAGGTTGCCCTGGGGCACGACCTCGAGCTCGATCTGCCCGGCGCGGTACTTCTCGTCGAAGTGCCAGGAGTCGGACTGGCGCGGGAAGGAGCAGATGATCCTCCGCACGCGGCCGAGCTGGATCAGCCGGGCCAGGCCCACGTCGCCGTTGCCGGCGTTGTTGTTCACGACCGTCAGGTCGGTGGCCCCGTGCTCGATGAGCGCGTCGATCAGCTCGACGGGCTGGCCGGCCACGCCGAAGCCGCCGATCATGACGACGGCGCCGTCGTGGATCGGGGCCACGGCCTGCGCGCAGCTCTCTGCGATGTTCAGCATGCGTTGTGCCTTCCTTCGGTGGTCTTCTCCGCCCGGGTCCCGCACGGGTCTCAGGCGTTCTGGTTCTCGAGCACGACGGCGAGGCCCTGGCCCACGCCGATGCAGATGGCCGCCACGCCCCAGCGGGCCCCGGAGGCCCGCAGGGACTTCGCGAGCGTGCCGAGGATGCGGGTGCCCGAAGCCCCGAGGGGGTGGCCGATGGCGATGGCGCCGCCGTGCCGGTTGACGTTCGCGGGGTCGATCCCCCACGCGTCGACGCAGGCGAGGGACTGGGCGGCGAAGGCCTCGTTGAGCTCGACGGCTGCGACGTCGTCCCACGTGATCCCGGCGCGGCGCAGCGCCAGGTTCGCGGCCTCGACCGGGGCGAAGCCGAAAAACTGCGGCTCGTTGGCCGCGGCGGCCCGTCCGGCGATGCGGGCGAGGGGCTGCAGGCCGGTCAGCTCGGCGGCCTTCTCGGAGCCCAGCAGCGCCGCGGAGGCGCCGTCGTTGAGGGGGGAGGCGTTGCCGGCGGTGACGGTGCCGCCCTGCTCCGCCGGGCGGAAGACGGTCTTGAGCCCGCCCAGCTTCTCGACCGTCGAGGACGCGCGGACGGACTCGTCCCGGGTCAGCTCGGTGCCGGGGACCGGGACGGTGAGGTCGTCGTAGAAGCCCTCGTCCCACGCCTGCTGGGTGAGCTGGTGGGAGCGGAACGCGAACTCGTCCATCCGGTCGCGGGTGATGCCGTGGCGCTCGGCGAGCTGCTCGGTGGCCTCGCCCAGGGACACGGTCCACTCCGGGTTCATCCTCGGGTTCACGAGGCGCCAGCCCAGCGTGGTGGAGGCGAGGGTCAGGTCGCCGGCCGGGTAGGGCTTCTCCGTCTTCGGGAGCACCCAGGGGGCTCGGCTCATGGACTCGACCCCGCCGACGAGCATCAGGTCGGCCTCGCCCGCGTTGATCTGCCGGGACGCGATGATCGCGGCGTCCAGGGACGACCCGCACAGGCGGTTGACGGTGGTGCCGGGGAGCTCGACGGGCAGGCCGGCCAGCAGCGTGCCCATGCGGGCGACGTTGCGGTTCTCCTCGCCGGCGCCGTTGGCGTTGCCGAGCACGACCTCGTCGATCGCGGCGGGGTCCAGCGCGGACGCGCGCCGGACCTGCTCGCCAATCACCAGGGCGGCCAGGTCGTCGGGGCGCACGCCCGCCAGGGCGCCGCCGAAGCGGCCGAAGGGGGTCCGCACGGCGTCGTAGATGTAGGCCTCGGTCATGGTGTTCCTCACTTGCGTCGTTGCACGTCGGTCACGGGGTGTCGGAATCGGGTGGTCGGAGGGCCGGCAGGTCGGAGGTCCGCCAGGTCAGGGGGCCGGGGGCGCCCCGGAGTCCTCGGTGTCGAGGGCGTCGAGGACCTGCTTGGCGTGCTTGAAGGCGTTGTTGGCGGAGGGCACGGAGAGGTAGATCGCCGACTGGAGCAGGATCTCCTTGATCTCGTCCCGCTCCAGGCCGTTGCGCAGGGCGGCGCGCACGTGCATCTCGAACTCCTCCCAGTGCCCGGCGGCGATCAGCGCGGTCAGGGTCACGGCGCTGCGCATCCGCCGGTCCAGTCCCGGCCGGGTCCAGATCTCGCCCCAGGCGTAGCGGGAGATGAAGTCCTGGAACTCGGCGGTGAAGGCGTCCTTGCCGGCCTCGGCGCGGTCCACGTGGGCGTCGGAGAGCACCTCGCGGCGCACGGTCATGCCGTCCGCGTGGGCCTCCTGCTCGGTGCGCCGGGGATTGCCGCTCATGCTCGTGCTCCTTCGTGGTGGGGTGGGTGGGCGCCGATGTGCTCGTCCAGCAGGCGCGCCACGTCCTGCGGGGCCTCGGCGGGCACCAGGTGGCCCGCGTCCTCGACGACCACGAGGCGGCCGCCGGTCGCCCCGGCCAGCTCCGCCGCGGCGTCGGGCGGCGTGGCGGCGTCCTGCGCGCCGACCACGGCGAGCACGGGGACGTCGACGGCGCCGAGGCGCCCGGTCGCGTCGAAGCCGGCGAGGGCCTCGCAGGCCCGGGCGTAGGAGAACCGGTCCGCGTCCTGGAGGGCGTGCAGCAGCCCGGTGGTCGTGACCGCGTCCCGCTCGATGAAGCCCGGGGCGAACCACCGCTGCGCGGAGCCCATGATCTGGGTGGGGGTGCCGGCGGCGGCCACGAGCCGGGCGCGCTCGGACCACGCGGCGGGCTCCCCCACTTGGGCGGCGGTGCCCACCAGCACGGCCGCCGCCAGCCGGTGCGGCGCGTCGAGCAGCAGCTGGAGGCCGACGCAGCCGCCGAGGGAGGTGCCCGCGTAGTAGAACGGGCCTCCGGTTTCGACGCCGGCGGCTTCGCGGTAGCGGTCCACGGCGTCGAGCACGGCCCGGGCCAGCTCGGCGGTGCCGAACGGCTCGTCGGTGGGCGCGGAGCCGCCGTGGCCGGGGAGGTCCCAGCCGACCACGCGCAGGTCGGCCTCCAGCAGGCGCGCCGCGGCGGACCACAGCGAGGCGGCGGAGGTGCCGAGGCCGGGGCCGAGCACCAGCAGGGGCGCCCGCGGCGACGGGGCCCGGCGGGTCGAGAACTCGACGAGGGTCAGGACGGGGACGGTCATGCGGGTGCTCCTGGGCGGGTCCGAGTCGTGGACGGACGGTCGTTCGCGGACCGGCGGTGCTGCGCGAGCACGCGGTCGATCAGCAGGTCGTTGGCCCCGAGGTACCCGGCGGGGTCGAGCAGCCCGGCCACGACGTCCCGGTCCACGGGGGTGCCGTCGGCCAGGGCGGTGCCGGCGGCGAGGCCCACGAGGGCGTCGAGCATGCCCGGCCCGTCGGTCGCGTGCTCGCGCACGACCGCCTGCACGCGCTGCCGCCCTGTGGCGCCGTCGGCGGCGGGCGACAGCAGGGGCGCGAGCTCCGCGCTGATCCGCTCGGCGAGCACGGCGGGACCCGACGCGTCCAGGTTGGCCCGCATCCGGGCGCTCTGCACGGTAAGCCCGGCCGTGAGCTCGGCCGCGTGCGACGACGCCGCGACGGCGAGCCGGGCGAGCTCCCGCAGCGCCGGCCACTCCGTGTGCCAGGCGCCGTCGGGGCGCTCGTCGACGAACTGGGAGGCGGCGACGTGGAGCTGGGCCACGAGCTGCGGCGCCGTCAGGGCGGTGCGCTTGAGCAGCACGGACAGCACCGGGTTCTGCTTCTGCGGCATCGCCGAGGACACGCCGCGGCCCTCGGCGGCCGGTTCGCGCAGCTCGCCGAGCTCGGGGCGGGACAGCAGCAGGACGTCGTTGGCGATCCGGCCGAGGGCCGCGCAGACCGCCGCGAAGGTCTCGCCGGTGCGCAGCACCGGCCGCCTGGTGGCGTGCCACACGTGCGGCGGCAGGCTCAGGCCGAGATCGTCGGCCCACCGGCGGGCGAGCTCGAGGGCCTGCTCGGCGGCGTCGGGGGCGCCCGGGAAGAGCGCGAGGCTGCCGGCGAGGGTGCCGGCGGCGCCGCCGCAGGACACCGGGAGCCGGGCGAGCCCGGCGAGGTCCGCCTCGAGGTCCTGCAGCCCGGCCAGCCAGCCGGCGGCCTTGAGCCCGAAGGTGGTGGGCAGCGCGTGCTGGGTCAGGGTGCGGGCGGCCTGGACGGTG
Source organism: Kocuria sp. CPCC 205263 (assembly GCF_040981075.1). NCBI lineage: Bacteria > Bacillati > Actinomycetota > Actinomycetes > Micrococcales > Micrococcaceae > Kocuria > Kocuria sp. CPCC 205263. The sequence continues at coordinate 51,581 of NZ_JAVKPV010000014.1, forward strand.
CCGCGGTGGTCGTCCGCCAGCCGGGCCAGGGCGTCGGCCGTGTCGGACAGCTGCTCGTCGAGGAGGACGGCGGCGCGCCGGGCCAGCAGCATCATGGCGGTGTCCATGACGTCCTGGCTGGTCAGGCCGCGGTGCACGAAGCGCACGGCGCCGGGGTCGAGCTCCCCCAGCCGGCGCCGGTAGTCGGCGAGGAGCGGGATGACGGGGTTGCCGCCGCCCTCGGCGCGCAGGGCGATGTCCCCGGCGTCGTAGTCGGCGGCGCGGGCGGCCGCACGCGCGGACGCCGCGGCGGCGCGCGGGGCGAGTCCGGCGTCCGCCTGCGCGGCGACCCAGGCGGCCTCGACGTCGAGCAGCGCCTGGAGCACCGCGGTGTCGTCCGTGTGCGCGTCACCCCGGTGGGCTCCGGGGCGGAGCAGCCCGGAGTCGGTCATGCGGGTCCTCCTTCGGTGGTCGTCGGGTCGTCCGTGGCGGGGTGGTGCCGTGCGGGGGGCCCGGGGCGTCCGGGGCCCCCGCACGGAGCGGTCACGCCTCGAGGTTCGGGTAGGTGAGGAAGACGGTCTCGCCCTCGCCCTGGAGCCGGAGGTCGAAGCGCAGGGAGCCGTCGGCCTCCCGCTCGGCGACCAGGGTGCGGCGGCGGTCCTCGGGCAGGGAGCGCAGCAGCGGGTCGTTCGCGAGGGCCTCGGTGTCCTCCGGCAGGTAGATGCGGGTGAACAGCCGGTTCGTCACGCCCCGGGCGAAGACGGTCAGCGTGATGAACGGCGCCTTGCCGGGCTCGGTCGGCCCCGGGTCCACGGTGGTGAAGGTGTAGTGGCCCTCGTTGTCGACGGACGCGCGGCCGAAACCGGTGAAGGTGTAGCCGTCGCGCACGAGCGAGCCGGTCGCGGTGGGCACGTCGCCGTTGCCGTCGGCCTGCCAGATCTCGAGCATGGCGTCCGGCACGAGGTCGCCGTCGCCGTCGGTCACCGTGCCGTGCAGGCGCACCGCCTGCGGGTGCCCGAGCGGGACCAGCAGCTCGCCCTTGTCGTAGGGCAGCGCGTAGCCGAAGAACGGCCCGATGGTCTGGCCGGGGGTGGCCGGGAGTGCGGGGGTCTCAGACATTGGAGTCGCCTTCCGTCCAGGTGCGGTTCGAGCCGCTGAGCACGATGTCCCAGGTGTAGCCGAGCAGCCACTCGTGCTCGGACGCGCCGTGATCGTAGTCGGCCACGAGCCGGCGGCGGGCCTCGGGGTCCACGATGGACTGGAAGATCGGGTCCAGCGCGAACAGCGGGTCCGAGGGGAAGTACATCTGGGTGATCATCCGCTGGGTGAAGTCCGTGCCGAACAGGGAGAAGTGCACGTGCGCGGGCCGCCAGGCGTTGTGGTGGTTCTTCCAGGGGTACGGCCCGGGCTTGATGGTGACGAACTCGTAGGAGCCGTCGTCGCCGGTCAGGCAGCGCCCCACGCCGGTGAAGTTCGGGTCGATGGGAGCCGGGTGCTGGTCCCGCTTGTGGATGTACCGCCCGGCCGCGTTGGCCTGCCAGATCTCCACGAGCTGGCGGCGCACGGGCCGGCCGTCGCCGTCGAGGACCCGGCCGCGGATCTTGATCCGCTCGCCGATGGGCTCCCCGCCCGACTGGATGGTCAGGTCCGACTCGAGCCGGTGCACGTCCCTCTCGCCGAAGGCGGGGGCGTGCAGCTCGATGGTCTCCGGGTCCGCGTGGTGCAGATCCTTGGTGGGGTGCCGCAGGATCGAGCTGCGGTAGGGCGCGTAGTCCAGCCGCGGCTGCGTCTCGGTGCGGCCGGACGCGCTGTAGTCGGCGCTGATGCCGGCCATCTCGCGGTCGAGGTCGGCCTGCGTGTCCGCCGCGTCGTCGGGGCCCTTCGGGGTGAGGTGCACGAAGGACTCCTCCGGCCCCTGGTCCTGGTCGGTCATGGTTCAGCTCCTTTGTTGCGAGGTGGCTGCCGCACCGGCGGGCGCGGTGGTCGGCGCGTCCGCGGCGAACTCTCCGAGGCTAGCGCATCCGGTGCAGCATTCGCACATGTGTTCACTGTGCGAACTTATTGTGGGGTCACAGTGGGAAGGCCCCGGCGGGGCCGGGGGTCAGCGGTCGTCGGGCCAGCCGGTGTAGGACTCCGCGAAGTAGGCGGCGCCGCGCTCGGAGCCGGTGATCGCCTTGAACTCGCCGCGCCGGCGCTTCTGGTTGAAGGGGTTCTCCCCCGGCTGGGTGTGCATGAGGTGGGTGGCCCAGTAGGAGAAGTTCTGCGCCTTCCACACCCGCTCCAGCGCCGTGGCCGAGTACCCGGCCAGCCCGGTGCCGTCGCCCGAGCGGAAGAACTCGACGATCGCCGGGGCGAGCACGCGGACGTCGCAGAACGCGAGGTTCAGGCCCTTGGCGCCGGTCGGGGGGACGGTGTGGCCGGCGTCGCCGACGAGGAACAGGTTGCCGTGGCGCAGGGGCTCGCAGACGTAGGAGCGGAACTTCAGCACGGTCTTGTCGAAGATGGGGCCCTCCTGTAGCCGGAGCCCGTCAGGGCCCTCGACCCGGCGCTGGAGCTCGGCCCAGATCCGCTCGTCGTCCCAGTCGTCGACGTCCTCCTCGGGGTCGCACTGGAAGTACATCCGCTGGACCGTCCCGCTGCGCTGGGAGATGAGGGCGAAGCCGTGCTCGGAGTTCGAGTAGATGAGCTCCGGGGCGCTCGGCGGGGCCTCGGCGAGGATGCCGAACCAGGCGAAGGGGTACTCGATGAAGTTGTCGGTGCGCTCCTGCTCCGGGATGGCGCGGCGGCAGATGCTCTGCGACCCGTCGGCGCCCACGAGGATGTCGCAGCGGATCTCGAAGTCCTCGCCCGCGGCGTCGGTGAAGCGGATGCCGGGCCGGTCGGTGGTCAGGTCGACCACCTCGGTGTCCGTGACGGACCAGCGGACGTCGCCGCCGTCGCGCTCCCGGGCGTCGGCCAGGTCCAGGAACACCTCGTTCTGCGGGTAGAGCCACACGGACTCGCCGACGAGCTCCTTGAAGTCGATCCGGTGGCTCTCCCCCTCGAAGCGCAGCACGGTGCCCTCGTGCTCGTGGCCCTCCGTGAGCACCCGCCCGTCGACGCCGGAGTCGGTCAGCATCCGCACCGTGGGCGCCTCGAGGATGCCCGCCCGGTGGGTGGTGTGGATGGTGTCCTTGTCGCGCCTCTCGACCACGATGCTGTCGATGCCGGCGCGGCCGAGCAGGTGGGCCAGCATCAGCCCGGCCGGGCCGCCGCCCACGATGCCGACCTGCGTGCTGAGAACGGTGCGCTGTGCGCTCATGAGTGCTCCTGGTGATACGACGGGAATCGTGTCCAGTGTCTCAGCGGCCTGTGGGCGGCACCACAGTCGTCCCGTTGAACGGGATGCGGGGGCGACGGGCGCGGTGTGCCCGGGAGCCGGTGCCGCGGCCCGTCTCAGCGCGGGGCGTCCCGCAGGGTCCGGCGGATGCCGTGCGCCGCCGTGTGCAGCGCCTGGACGATCGCCCCGGCCCGCGCGGCCGGGTCGCCCGCCGGGGTGATGACGCCCAGGCCCGCCACCACTTGGTCGCCGCGCCCCCGCATGGGGACGGCGATGCCCGCCGTGCCGGCCTCGAGATAGCCGGTCTGCAGGGCGTGGCCCGCGCCGCGGATCCGCTCGAGCTCCGCGGCCAGCACCGCGGGGTCGGTCGGCGAGAGCTCGGTGAACGCGGTGAGGGGCCCCTGCAGGTACTCCTCCTGGTAGTCCTGGGGGGCGTGCGCCAGCAGCACGAGGCCCGTGGCCGACAGGTGCAGGGGCAGCCGGCCGGCCACCTCCGACCGGACGGGCACCGCCCGGGGGTGGGAGAGCCGTTCCACGAGCAGGACCTCGCGGCCCTCCACGATGCCGAGCTGCACGTGCTGGCGCAGCACCGCGTGGATGTCGCCCATGAAGGGGCGGGCGGCGCGCGCCAGGCCGAGCTCGCGCGAGGAGCGGTTGACCAGCTCCCACAGCCGGGTGCCGACCACGTAGTGCCCGCCCTCCACCCGCTCGAGCCAGCCCTGGCGGGCCATGTCCCGGGCGAGCCGGTGCGCGGTGGCGGTGGGCAGCCCGGTGAGGGCCGCGATCCGGCCCCCGGTCAGCCGGGAGTCCTCCGCCGTGAACGCCGCGAGGATCCGGTCCGCCCGCTCGAGCACGGACTCCCCGGTGGGTGAGTTCGCCATGGTGACTCCTGGGGCTCCTTCCTGGTCCGCGGCCCAGCCCCGTGGCCGGCCGCGGGACGGGGGCAGCCCCGCCCCGGAAGACGCTTCTTCCGGAACGGGGCTGCCGTGGTGACCACAAGGGTGATCACGTCCTGCGCGGGACGCCGACCTCAGTTGGAGCCGAAGTCGTAGTCCTCCAGCGGGATCGCCTGGAACTCGGCGGGCGAGGAGTTCTCCTCCGCGTAGCTGAAGTCCGAGAACGAGCCCGGCTCCGTGAACAGCGAGGCCTTCGCCTCTTCCGTCGGCTCCACGTCGATGTTGTTGTACCGCGCGAGCCCGGTGCCGGCCGGGATCAGCTTGCCGATGATCACGTTCTCCTTGAGGCCCACCAGCGGGTCGGACTTGCCCTCCATGGCCGCCTGCGTGAGCACGCGGGTGGTCTCCTGGAAGGACGCGGCCGACAGCCACGAGTCGGTGGCCAGCGAGGCCTTGGTGATGCCCATCAGCTCCGGACGGCCGGCGGCCGGCCGGCTGCTCTCGGCCACGGCCTTGCGGTTGGCCTCCAGGAAGCGCACGTTCTCGACGAGCTCGCCCGGCAGCAGGTCCGTCTCGCCCGACTCGATGATCGTCACGCGGCGCAGCATCTGCCGCACGATGACCTCGACGTGCTTGTCGTGGATGCCCACGCCCTGGGAGCGGTACACGCGCTGCACCTCGTCCACGAGGTGCTTCTGCGCCTGCCGCGGACCGCGGATGCGCAGCACCTCCTTGGGGTCGACGGCGCCCGAGACCAGCTGCTGGCCGACCTCGACGTGGTCGCCCTCGGTCACGAGCAGCTTGGCGCGGCGCAGCACCGGGTACCCGATCGCCTCGTCGCCGTTGTCCGGGGTCACGACGAGCTTCAGGGCCTTCTCGGTGTCCTCGATGCTGACCCGCCCGGCGACCTCCGAGATCGGCGCGACGCCCTTGGGCGTGCGGGCCTCGAAGAGCTCCTGGATACGGGGCAGACCCTGGGTGATGTCGCCGTCCGAGGACGCCACACCACCGGTGTGGAAGGTGCGCATCGTGAGCTGCGTGCCCGGCTCGCCGATGGACTGCGCGGCGATGATGCCGACGGCCTCGCCGATGTCCACCAGCTGGTTGGACGCCAGCGAGCGGCCGTAGCAGGCCGCGCAGACGCCCACCGCGGACTCGCAGGTCAGCACGGAGCGCACGCGCACCGTGTCGGCCCCGCCCGCGAACAGGGCGCTGATGAGCCCGTCGGAGAGGTCCGTGCCGGCCTCGGCTAGGATCTCGCCGTTGGCGTCCACGACGTCCACCGCGAGCACCCGGCCGTGCACGGTGTTCTCGATGTCCTCGTGCAGCACCCGGGACCCGCCCTCCTGCACGTCGGCGAGCGGCAGGTTCAGGCCGCGCTCCGTCATGCAGTCCGCCTCCCGCACGATGACGTCCTGGGAGACGTCGACGAGACGACGGGTCAGGTAGCCCGAGTTCGCCGTGCGCAGAGCGGTGTCGGCCAGGCCCTTGCGGGCGCCGTGGGTCGCGATGAAGTACTCCAGCACGGACAGGCCCTCGCGGTACGAGGACTTGATCGGGCGGGGCATGATCTCGCCCTTGGGGTTGGACACGAGCCCACGGATGCCGGCGATCTGGCGGACCTGCATCCAGTTGCCTCGGGCGCCGGAGGACACCATGCGGTTGATGGTGTTCAGCGGGGACAGGTTCGCCTGCATGGCCTGGGCGACCTCGTCCGTGGCCTTGGTCCAGATGTCGATGAGCTCCGAGCGGCGCTCGTCGTCGTCGATCAGACCGCGGTCGTACTGGCCCTGGATCTTCGCGGCCTGCGCCTCGTAGCCCTCCATGATGGCGGGCTTCTCCGGCGGGGTCGCGATGTCCGAGATCGCCACGGTCACGCCCGAGCGGGCCGCCCAGTGGAACCCGGCGTCCTTGAGCTCGTCCAGCGTGTGCGCCACGGTGACCATCGGGTACCGCTCCGCGAGGTCGTTGACCAGCGCGGAGAGGTGCTTCTTGTCCGCGACGGCCTCGTCCCAGGGGTAGTCCTCGGGCAGCGTCTCGTTGAACAGCACGCGGCCCAGCGTGGTCTGCACCAGCACCGGCTGACCCGGCTCCCAGCCCTCGGGGGCCTCCCAGCCCTCGAACGGCACGAAGTCGTCCAGCTCGATCCGGCACAGCGCGTTGAGGTGCAGCCGGCCGGCGTCGTGGGCCATGATCGCCTCGGCCACGGAGGAGAACGAGCGGCCCTCCCCCTCCTCGCCCTCGCGGACGGTGGTGAGGTGGTACAGCCCGATGATCATGTCCTGCGAGGGCAGGGCGATCGGCTTGCCATCCGAGGGCTTCAGGATGTTGTTCGAGGACAGCATCAGGATGCGCGCCTCGGCCTGGGCCTCCGGGGACAGGGGCAGGTGCACGGCCATCTGGTCGCCGTCGAAGTCGGCGTTGAACGCGCCGCACACGAGCGGGTGGAGCTGGATGGCCTTGCCCTCGACGAGCTGCGGCTCGAACGCCTGGATGCCCAGACGGTGCAGGGTGGGGGCACGGTTGAGCAGCACCGGGTGCTCGGTGATGACCTCCTCGAGCACGTCCCACACCTGGGGGCGGTAGCGCTCGACCATGCGCTTGGCCGACTTGATGTTCTGCGCGTGGTTGAGGTCCACGAGCCGCTTCATCACGAACGGCTTGAACAGCTCCAGCGCCATCTGCTTGGGCAGACCGCACTGGTGCAGCTTCAGCTGCGGGCCGACCACGATGACCGAGCGGCCGGAGTAGTCGACGCGCTTGCCGAGCAGGTTCTGCCGGAACCGGCCCTGCTTGCCCTTGAGCATGTCGGACAGCGACTTCAGCGCACGGTTGCCCGGCCCGGTGACCGGGCGGCCGCGGCGGCCGTTGTCGAACAGCGAGTCCACGGCCTCCTGCAACATCCGCTTCTCGTTGTTGACGATGATCTCCGGGGCGCCCAGGTCCAGCAGGCGCTTGAGCCGGTTGTTGCGGTTGATCACGCGCCGGTAGAGGTCGTTGAGGTCCGACGTGGCGAAGCGGCCGCCGTCGAGCTGGACCATCGGGCGCAGTTCCGGCGGGATCACCGGGACGGCGTCCAGGACCATGCCCAGCGGGGAGTTGTCCGTGGTCAGGAACGCGTTGACGACCTTTAGCCGCTTCAGGGCGCGGGTCTTGCGCTGGCCCTTGCCGGTGGCGATGGTCTCCCGCAGGGACTCGGCCTCCGCCTCGAGGTCGAAGGTCTCGAGGCGCCTCTTGATCGCCTCGGCGCCCATCGAGCCCTCGAAGTACATGCCGTAGCGGTCCACCATGACGCGGTAGAGCGCCTCGTCACCCTCGAGGTCGTTGACCTTGAGGTTCTTGAAGCGGTCCCAGACCTGCTCGAGGCGATCGATCTCCAGGTTGGCGCGCTTGCGCACGTTGGCCATCTGGCGGTCGGCGGAGTCGCGGAGCTTGCGCTTCTCCGCGGCCTTGCCGCCCTCCTCCTCGACCCGGCCGAGCTCGGTCTCGAGGTCGCGGGCGATCGCGGCGATGTCGGAGTCGCGGGTGGACTCCATCTGCGCCTTCTCCCGGTCCACGGCGGCCTGCAGGTTCGGCAGGTCGTCGTGGCGGGCGTCCTCGTCCACCGACGTGATCATGTACGCCGCGAAGTAGATGACCTTCTCCAGGTCCTTCGGGGCGAGGTCCAGCAGGTAGCCGAGCCGCGAGGGCACGCCCTTGAAGTACCAGATGTGGGTCACGGGAGCGGCGAGCTCGATGTGGCCCATGCGCTCACGGCGCACCTTGGCCCGGGTGACCTCCACGCCGCAGCGCTCGCAGATGATGCCCTTGTAGCGCACGCGCTTGTACTTGCCGCAGTAGCACTCCCAGTCCCGGGTGGGACCGAAGATCTTCTCGCAGAACAGGCCGTCCTTCTCGGGCTTGAGCGTGCGGTAGTTGATGGTCTCCGGCTTCTTGACCTCGCCGTAGGACCAGGTCCGGATGTCCTCCGCGGTCGCAAGACCGATCCGCATGAGGCCTAGTGAAGATTCGTTGGACATGAGGGTCCTTTATCTCTTTCTCTGGAAAAGTTGACGTCTCGTCGGGGTGGACCGAGCGGGATCAGACCTCTTCGACCGAGCTGGGCTCGGAGTGCGAGAGATCGATGCCCAGTTCCTCGGCCGCCCGGAAGACCTCGTCATCCGAATCGCGCATCTCGATGGTGTTGCCGTCCGCCGAGAGCACCTCGACGTTCAGGCACAGCGACTGCATCTCCTTGATGAGGACCTTGAAGGACTCGGGGACACCCGGCTCGGGGATGTTCTCGCCCTTCACGATGGCCTCGTAGACCTTCACGCGCCCGTGCACGTCGTCGGACTTGACCGTCAGCAGCTCCTGCAGCGTGTAGGCGGCGCCGTACGCCTCGAGCGCCCAGACCTCCATCTCGCCGAAGCGCTGGCCGCCGAACTGCGCCTTACCGCCCAGCGGCTGCTGGGTGATCATGGAGTACGGGCCGGTGGAGCGCGCGTGGATCTTGTCGTCCACGAGGTGGTGCAGCTTCAGGATGTACTGGTAGCCGACCGACACCGGGTCCGGGAACGGCTCGCCGGAGCGACCGTCGAACAGCCGGGCCTTGCCGGACCGGTCGATCAGCCGCACGCCGTCGCGCGTCGGGTTGGTGTGGTCGAGGAGGTCGAAGATCTCCTCCTCGCGCGCGCCGTCGAACACCGGGGTGGCCACGTTCGTGGGGCCGGACTGCTTCGGGAAGTTCGGCAGCCGGTCGAGCCACTCGGGGTCGCCCTCGATGTTCCAGCCCTGCTTCGCGAGCCAGCCGGTGTGCACCTCGAGGACCTGCCCCAGGTTCATGCGGCCGGGCACGCCCAGCGGGTTGAGGATGATGTCCACGGGGGTCCCGTCCTCGAGGAACGGCATGTCCTCCAGGGGCAGGATCTTCGAGATGACGCCCTTGTTGCCGTGGCGGCCGGCGAGCTTGTCGCCGTCCGTGATCTTGCGCTTCTGCGCCACGTACACCCGGACCACCTGGTTGACGCCCGCGGGCAGGTCGTCGTCCTCGTCGTCGCGGTCGAAGACGCGCACGCCGATGACGGTGCCGGACTCGCCGTGGGGCACCTTCAGGGACGTGTCGCGCACCTCGCGGGACTTCTCGCCGAAGATCGCCCGCAGCAGGCGCTCCTCCGGGGTCAGCTCGGTCTCGCCCTTCGGGGTGACCTTGCCCACGAGGATGTCGCCGGCCTGGACCTCCGCGCCGATGTGGATGATGCCGCGCTCGTCGAGGGCGGACAGCACCTCCTCGGACACGTTCGGGATGTCCCGGGTGATCTCCTCGGCGCCCAGCTTCGTGTCGCGGGCGTCGATCTCGTGCTCCTCGATGTGGATCGAGGTGAGCACGTCCTCCGAGACCATGCGCTGGGAGAGGATGATCGCGTCCTCGTAGTTGAGGCCCTCCCAGGACATGTAGGCGACCAGCAGGTTCTTGCCCAGGGCCAGCTCGCCCTGGTCCGTGGAGGGGCCGTCGGCGATGACCGAGCGCTCCTCGACGCGATCGCCCTCGGAGACGATGACGCGCTGGTTGTAGGTGTTGCCCGGGTTGGAGCGCGTGAACTTGTTGATCGGGTAGACCGTGGTCGTCCCGTCGTCGTTGAGCACGCGCACGAGGTTCGCCGAGACCTCCTCGACCACGCCGGCCTTGCGGGCCAGCACGGAGTCCCCGGCGTCCAGGGCCGCGTAACGCTCCATGCCGGTGCCCACGAGCGGGGCCTCGGACTCGAGCAGCGGCACGGCCTGGCGCTGCATGTTGGCGCCCATGAGCGCGCGGTTGGCGTCGTCGTGCTCCAGGTACGGGATGAGCGCGGTCGCCACGGACACCATCTGGCGCGGGGAGACGTCCATGAACTGCACGGCGGTCGGGTCGACCAGCACGGCCTCGCCCGAGCCGTCGGCGGCGCGCGCGAGGACGGCGTCCTCGGCGAACCGGTTGTCCGCGCCCAGCGGGGCGTTGGCCTGGGCGATCGTCACGCCGCGCTCGTCGTCGGCGGTGAGGTACTCGACCTCGTCGGTGACGAGGCCGTCGACGACCTTGCGGTACGGGGTCTCGATGAAGCCGAAGGGGTTGATCCGCCCGTAGGTCGCCAGCGAGCCGATGAGGCCGATGTTGGAGCCCTCGGGGGTCTCGATCGGGCACATCCGGCCGTAGTGCGACGGGTGGACGTCACGGACCTCCATGCCGGCCCGGTCGCGGGAGAGACCGCCCGGGCCGAGCGCGGACAGGCGGCGCTTGTGGGTCAGGCCCGCGAGCGGGTTGTTCTGGTCCATGAACTGCGACAGCTGCGAGGTGCCGAAGAACTCCTTGATCGCCGCCACGACGGGACGGATGTTGATCAGGGTCTGCGGGGTGATCGCCTCGACGTCCTGGGTGGTCATGCGCTCGCGCACCACGCGCTCCATGCGGGACAGGCCCGTGCGGATCTGGTTCTCGATCAGCTCGCCCACGGCCCGGATGCGGCGGTTGCCGAAGTGGTCGATGTCGTCGACGTCCACGACGACCTCGCGGGGCTCGCCGTCGCGCACGCCCTTCATGGTGCCGCCGCCGGCGTGCAGGGTGACGAGGTAGCGGATCATCGCGACGATGTCGTCGACCGACAGCACGGAGGCGTCCTCGTCCTCGAACGCCTTGTCGAGGCCCAGCTTCCGGTTGATCTTGTACCGGCCGACCTTCGCGAGGTCGTAGCGCTTGGAGTTGAAGTACATGTTGTCGAGCAGCGCCTGCGCGGCGTCGACCGTGGGCGGCTCCCCCGGGCGCAGCTTGCGGTAGATGTCCAGCAGCGCGTCCTCGCGGGACTCGACGGTGTCCTTCTCGAGGGTCGCCCGGATGGAGTCGAACTCCCCGAACTCCTCGAGGATGCGGGACTCGCTCCAGCCGAGGGCCTTGAGCAGCACGGTGACCGACTGCTTGCGCTTGCGGTCGAGACGCACGCCGACCTGGTCGCGCTTGTCAATCTCGAGCTCGAACCAGGCGCCGCGCGAGGGGATGATCTTCGCGGAGTAGATGTCCTTGTCCGAGGTGCGGTCCTGGCCGCGCTCGAAGTAGGCGCCCGGCGAGCGGACGAGCTGGGACACGACGACACGCTCGGTGCCGTTGATGACGAAGGTGCCCTTCTCGGTCATCAGCGGGAAGTCGCCCATGAACACGGTCTGCTGCTTGATCTCGCCCGTGTTGTTGTTCATGAACTCGGCCTTGACGTACAGGGGCGCCGAGTACGTGGCGTCCCGGTCCTTGCACTCGTCCATGGTGTACTTCGGGTCGTAGAACTCCGGCTCCGAGAAGGACAGGGACATGGTGCCCTGGAAGTCCTCGATCGGGGAGATCTCCTCGAAGATGTCGGACAGGCCGGAGGTGCGGGCGATGCCCTGCTCCCCGGTCTCGATGGCCTGCTGGACGCGGGCCTGCCACCGCTCGTTGCCCACGAGACGGTCGAAGCTGTCCGTCTGGAGGGCCAGCAGGTTCGGCACGTCCAGCGGTTCATGGATCTTGGCGAAGGAGATGCGGCGCGGGATGTTCCCGTCGGCCGGTCGGTTAGCGGTTACGTTCGAATCGGTGCTCGAGGCGACCAAGATGGATTCCTTCCACAGACCTGCAGTTGAATCGCGCAGTACCCGATCGGGTGTACGGGTGTGCGAGGGCCAGCGGACTCGAGATGCTGGTTCGCTCCCCGGGGGCGCCCACCGCTATATGAAGGCACGCAGAATGAGGGACAACGCAAAGATCCAGCATAGACGCGAAGTGCGGCCCTGTCCACACGACCGGTGGACGCGGGCGTCCACCGGTCGTAGGATGGAAAATTTCGTGCTCCGGGTCTCACTGCCCCCGGGGGCGCCGGGCCCGGCGGGTCAGCCCGCGGCCGCGAACGCCTCGACCGGCGGGCAGCTGCAGACGAGGTTGCGGTCCCCGGCGGCGTTCTCCACCCGGCCCACGGGCGGCCAGTACTTGGCCCGGCGCAGCTCGGGCAGCGGGTAGGCGGCCCGGGACCGGGGGTAGGCCCGGTCCCACTCGTCGGCCGTGAGCACCTCCGCGGTGTGCGGCGCGTGGCGCAGGACCGAGTCCTCGAGCGCGACCTCGCCGTCGGCCACGGCGGTCATCTCCGCGTGGATCGCGCGCATCGCGGCCACGAACCGGTCGAGCTCCGCGAGGTTCTCGGACTCCGTGGGCTCCACCATGAGCGTGCCCGCCACCGGGAACGCGAGGGTGGGGGCGTGGAAGCCGTAGTCGACGAGCCGCTTGCAGACGTCCTCCGCGGTCACCCCGGAGGCCTTCGTGAGCGCGCGCAGGTCGAGGATGCACTCGTGGGCCACGAACCCGCCGGGTCCCGTGTAGAGGGTCGGGAAGACGTCGGCCAGCCGGGCGGAGACGTAGTTCGCGCTGAGGATCGCGGTGCGCGACGACGCGGTGAGCCCCTCCGCGCCGGTCATGGCGATGTACATCCAGGAGATCGGCAGCACCCCGGCCGACCCGTGGCGGGCCTGGGACACGGGGAAGGAGTCCTCCCCGCCGTCCGCGGCCGCGGGGTCCCCGGGCAGGAACGGCACGAGGTGCTCCGCCACGGCCACGGGCCCCACGCCGGGCCCCCCGCCGCCGTGCGGGATGCAGAAGGTCTTGTGCAGGTTCAGGTGGGAGACGTCCCCGCCGAAGCGGCCCGGCCGGGCGAGGCCCATGAGGGCGTTGAGGTTGGCGCCGTCCACGTAGACCTGGCCCCCCGCCGCGTGCACGGCCTCGCACACGGCCGTGATCTGCTCCTCGAACACGCCGTGCGTCGAGGGGTAGGTGACCATGATGCCCGCCAGCTCCTCCTCCGCGCTCCCGATCTTCGCGGCGAGGTCCTCGAGGTCCACGGAGCCGTCCCCGGCGGTGGCCACGACCACCACCTTCAGGTCCGCGAGCACCGCGGAGGCGGCGTTGGTGCCGTGGGCCGAGGACGGGATGAGGACGGTGGTGCGCTGCCGGTCGCCCCGGGAGAGGTGGTAGCGGCGGATCGCGAGGAGCCCGGCGAGCTCGCCCTGGGAGCCGGCGTTGGGCTGGACGGAGACCGCGGCGTAGCCGGTGATCTCCGTGAGCCAGGACTCGAGCTGGGCGATGAGCTCGCGCCAGCCGAGGGTCTGGTCCTCGGGGGCGAGCGGGTGGATCGAGGCGAACTCGGGCCAGCTGATGGGCTCCATCTCCGCGGCGGCGTTGAGCTTCATGGTGCAGGAGCCGAGCGGGATCATGGTCCGGTCGAGGGCCAGGTCCTTGTCCGCGAGGGAGCGCAGCCAGCGCATCATCGCGGTCTCGGAGCGGTGCAGCGTGAACACGGGGTGGGTCAGGTAGGAGTCGGTGCGCAGCAGCTCGGCGGGCAGGTCCCAGCCCCCGCCCGCGTCGTCCGTGGCCGCGGCGCCGAAGGCCGCGAGCACGGCGTCGACGTCGCGCTCGTCGTGGGGCTCCCCCACCGACACGGAGACGTGGTCCGCGCCGGCCCGGCGGACGTTGATCCCGCGCTCCGCGGCGGCGGCCACGACGGCGTCGGCGCGGCCGGGGACCTCGGCGAGCACGGTGTCGAAGAATGGGTCGTGGACCACGCGCACGCCCGCCGCGGTCAGCCCGGTGGCCAGGCGGGCGGCCAGCCCGTGCACGCGCTCGGCGATGGCGCGGAGCCCGTCCGCGCCGTGGTAGGCGGCGTAGGCGCCGGCCACGATGGCCAGCAGCGCCTGGGCGGTGCAGATGTTCGAGGTGGCCTTCTCGCGGCGGATGTGCTGCTCGCGGGTCTGCAGGGCCAGCCGGTAGGCGGGCCGGCCGGAGGAGTCGGTGGAGACGCCCACCAGGCGGCCGGGCAGGTTCCGCTCGAGGCCCTTGCGACAGGCGAGGAACGCCGCGTGGGGCCCGCCGAAGAACAGGGGCACCCCGAAGCGCTGGGCCGAGCCCACGGCGATGTCCGCGCCCTGCTCCCCCGGGGAGCGCAGCAGGGTCAGGGCCAGCAGGTCGGTGGCCACGGCCACGAGCGCCCCCCGCGCGTGCGCCTCCTCGGCGCGCTCGGCGAGGGGGACGACCTCGCCGTCGACGCCCACCTGGGTCAGGACCACCCCGAAGAGCTCGCCCTCGGGCAGCCCCTCGGCGAGGTCGGCGACGACCAGCTCGATGCCCACGGCCCGGCAGCGCCCGCGCAGCACGGCGAGGGTCTGCGGGAGCGTCCGGGCGTCGACGACGACGCGCCGGCTCGTGGCCTTCCGGTTGGCGCGGCGCATCATGAGCACGGCCTCGGCCACCGCGGTGGCCTCGTCCAGGAGGGAGGCGTTCGCCAGGTCCAGGCCGGTGAGGTCCATGACGGCGTTCTGGAACGTGAGCAGGGCTTCGAGGCGGCCCTGCGAGATCTCGGGCTGGTAGGGGGTGTAGGAGGTGTACCACGCGGGGTTCTCGAGGATGTTGCGGCGCAGCGCGGGCGGGGTCACGGTGTCCGCGTAGCCCTGCCCGATCATCTGGGTCATCACCCGGTTCTTCGCCGCGACCCGGCGCAGGGCCGCGAGGGCCTCGTGCTCGGACATCGGGGCGGGCAGGCCCAGCGGCTCGGAGGAGGCGATGGTCGCGGGGACGGCGCGGGCGACGAGCTCGTCGAGGTCGGCCGCGCCGACGGTCTCGAGCATGATCGCGGTCTCGGCGGCGTCCGGGCCGAGGTGGCGTGGCAGGAAGGACAAGGTGAGCTCCTCGTGGTCCGAGGCCCGGTGGGGCCCGTCCGCCCTCCCCCGCCCGGACTCTCCCGCTGCGCGTGGGCGGCCGATGTGGTCGTGCCCCCAGTCTCCCACAGACCGTCCGGGCCCGGCACGGCACGAGGCCCCGGACGCCGTGCGTCCGGGGCCTCGCAGGAGCGTCCGGGAGGGGACGCGTCCGGGGTCCTACTTGAGGGTGACGGTGGCGCCGGCGCCCTCGAGGGCCTCCTTGGCCTTGTCCGCGGCCTCCTTGGTGGCGCCCTCGAGGACGGCCTTGGGGGCCGAGTCCACGAGGTCCTTGGCCTCCTTGAGGCCGAGGGAGGTCAGCGCGCGGACCTCCTTGATGACCTGGATCTTCTTCTCGCCGGCGGCCTCGAGGACGACGTCGAACTCGGTCTGCTCCTCGGCCTCCTCGGCGGCGGCGGCCGGAGCGGCGGCACCGGCGACGGCCACGGGGGCGGCGGCGGTGACGTCGAAGGTCTCCTCGAAGGCCTTCACGAACTCGGAGAGCTCGATGAGGGAGAGCTCCTTGAACGCGTCGATCAGTTCAGCGGTGGTGAGCTTGGCCATGGTTGTGGCTCCTTTTCGATGGTGTGCCCCGGCCGGGTTCGTCGGCGCGGGACGGTCTGGTTCCGTGGTGAGAATGTGCCTCGCGGCGGGGATGCTGGTCAGGCGTCCTGCTCCTCGACCTTGGCGCGCAGCGCCTCGGCCGTGCGGACGGTCTTCGACAGCGGCGCCTGGAACAGCGCCGCGGCCTGGGACAGGGACGCCTGCGCGGCACCGGCCACCTTGGCCAGCAGCACCTCGCGGGACTCGAGGTCCGCGAGCTGCTTGATCTCCGCGTCGCTCAGGGCCTTGCCCTCGAGGTAACCGCCCTTGACGACGAGCTGCGGGTTCGCCTTGGCGAAGTCACGCAGGCTCTTGGCGGCCTCGACGGGGTCCCCCGAGATGAAGGCGATCGCGCTCGGGCCGGCGAGCTGGCCGTCGAACGCGTCGATCCCCAGCTCTTTGGCCGCGATCGCGGTCAGCGTGTTCTTCACCACGGCGTATTCGGCGTTCTCACCGAGCGAGCGGCGCAGCTCCTTGAGCTGGGCCACGGTGAGGCCGCGGTACTCAGTCAGGACAGCGGCGTCCGAGTTGGAGAACATCTCCTTCAACTCGGCGACCGCGGCTGCCTTTTCCGGGTTCGCCATGGTACTCCTTCCGGTCTTCGATGCCGGTCGCTGCCGCAAGGGCCCAGGCACAGAAAAAGCCCCGCGCAGATGCCCGGGGCTCGGCGTCGCACCCCGTGCAGGACGGGACGTGCTCGCTGTGCTGGTTCACCTGCGCTGGCGGTTCCTGGAGGAACTCTTACGGCTGTCCTCCCGCACTGCGCACTCCGAAACGGGGCGCACGGGGCAGGGGGACCACGACCGGCGGTCTTTGGTGTCTCCCAGGCTACCGGAGGCCCCCGCCGCGGCCAAATCGGCTCCGGGACGGCCCCGGACCCGGCTCAGGCGGAGGGGAAGTCGCGGGCCCAGACGCCGCTGCGCCCGGCCACGCGGAAGCCCAGACGGGCGTTGACCCGGCTCATCCGGTCGTCGCCGCTGTGGCTCCAGGAGTAGACGGTGCGCACGCTCGGGGCCAGCCGCTCGAGCTGCTGCAGGTTGGCCAGCTTCAGCCGGGTGGCGAGCCACCGGCGGCGGTGCTCGCGCAGGACCACGGTCTCGTCCTGCATCCCGATCGGCGGCTCCTCCCCCGCCAGGACGATCTCGGTCATCCCGACGAGGCGTCCGGTGGGCTCGTGCTCGGCGACGGCCACGAGCGACAGGTTGCCCGCCTCGGCGCGCAGGTGCTCGGTCCGCCGCACGCGCTCGGCGTCCCAGGGCTCGGGCTCGGCGGCGGCCACGGGGGCCAGGAACGAGTCGGTCGCCATGCGCGAGTGCAGGGCGGCGAGCTCGTCGAGCCGGTCCTCGGGGGCCGGGCCGCTCCAGACGTGGATCCGGTACGGCTCCTGCGCCGGCGAGGCCGCGACCTCGTCCAGCAGGGCCGCGACGCGCTCGGGCGGCAGGGGGACGTCCAGCACCCCGAAGTCGCTGACCGACTCGAGCCGGTAGCCGGCGCTGAGGGCGAAGCGGGTCTGCCGGTTGGACACGGGCAGCCGGCCCGAGCCGTCGGCGGCGTCCACCCACTCGACCATCCCAGGCGTGACCAGCGGGAAGACCCCGGTGACGCTGCCGTCGCCCTGGATCTCCTCGGGCCCCGGGTGCTCGGTCTGGATCCGCAGATGCCGGCGGGACTCGCCCACGGCGAGCTGCTCGGCGGCGGCCAGCAACTCGCTGCCGGTGCCCTGGGAGGTGACGTCGGGGTCCACGTCGACGGTGATGTGGGCGGAGTCGGTGAGCGTGACCAGGGGCATCCGCACCTCGGCCCGTCCCGCGAGCCGGTCCCCGGCCCACGCCAGCAGGACGACCACGCGCTCGAAGGGGTCCAGCAGGTCCCGGTAGAGCTCCTGGGCGTCACCGGTGAGGTCCGAGATCCCCCACACGTGCTGCCGGGACCGGCGCACGAGCTCCGCGACGCGCCCCAGCAGCTCCTGCGCGGCGTCGTCGAACTCGTCGGGGATGCGCATCTGCTCGATGCGCACTGGGGGGTGCTCGCTCACGTGGGGGGTCTCCGTTCCGTGGGCGCCGGCGGACGCCCGCCGGCTGCTGGGTCGTGGGAGGGGTGGTCCCGTCGGACGGGAAGGGGCCCGGCCGCATCGGCCGGGCCCCCACCCGTCGGAGCCCCGCGGGCTCCGGTGCACGGCGTCAGGCGCCGACGACGACCTCGGTGGCGTTCGGGTCGACCGGGATGCCCGGCCCGAACGTGGTCGAGACGGTCGCCTTCGTGATGTAGCGGCCCTTCGACGCGGAGGGCTTCAGGCGCAGGATCTCCTCGAGGGCGGCGCCGTAGTTCTCCGCCAGCTTCTCGAGCTCGAAGGACGTCTTGCCCACGATGAAGTGCAGGTTCGAGTGCTTGTCGACGCGGAAGTCGATCTTGCCGCCCTTGATGTCGTTCACGGCCTTGGTCACGTCCATGGTGACGGTGCCGGTCTTGGGGTTCGGCATCAGGTTGCGGGGGCCGAGGACCTTGCCCAGCCGGCCGACCTTGCCCATCATGTCCGGGGTGGCCACGGCGGCGTCGAAGTCGGTCCAGCCGCCCTGGATGCGGGCGATCAGGTCGTCGGAGCCGACGTAGTCCGCTCCGGCCTCCTCCGCGGCGGCGGCCTTGTCGCCGGTCGCGAAGACGACGACGCGGGCGGTCTTGCCGGTGCCGTTGGGCAGGTTCACGGTGCCGCGGACCATCTGGTCGGCCTTGCGGGGGTCGACACCGAGGCGGAGGACGACCTCCACGGTGGAGTCGGTCTTCGCGGTGTCGAGCTCCTTGGCCAGGGCCACGGCCTCGGCCGGGGCGTACAGCGTGCCCGCGTCGATCTTGGCGGCGGCCGCCTGGTATGCCTTGCTGCGCTTTGCCATCTGCTTCTTCTCCTTGTGCAGTTGTGGTCTGCGGGCCGCGCTCGGCCCTGCCACGTCAATAACGGTGGGTGGTGATCAGCCGAGGCTGGTCACTCGACCTCGATGCCCATGGAGCGGGCGGTGCCGGCGATGATCTTCGCGGCGGCGTCGATGTCGTTGGCGTTGAGGTCTTCCTTCTTGGTCTCGGCGATCTCACGGACCTGGTCCATGCTGAGCTTGCCGACCTTCTGGGTGTGCGGGACACCCGAGCCCTTGGCGACGCCGGCGGCCTTCTTGATCAGCTGCGCGGCGGGCGGGGTCTTCGTGACGAAGGTGAACGAGCGGTCCTCGTAGACCGTGATCTCCACGGGCACGATGTTGCCGCGCTGGGACTCCGTGGCCGCGTTGTAGGCCTTGCAGAATTCCATGATGTTGACGCCGTGCTGACCGAGGGCCGGACCCACGGGAGGAGCCGGGTTGGCGGCGCCTGCCTGGATCTGCAGCTTGATCAGGCCGGAGACCTTCTTCTTCTTGGGAGCCATGTGCTGGTCCTTCTTCTGCTGGACGTACCGGCGCACAGGAGCGTACGACGGCGGGTGGCCGCCGTGGCGCGGCGGCCGGGCGGCCCGGCGGCGAAGCATGCACCGCGGGGCCGGGAACTGGGGCGGGCCGGAGCGGCCCGCGGGGCTCAGATCTTGGAGACCTGGTTGAAGCCGAGGGTGACGGGGGTCTCGCGCTCGAAGATCGACACGAGGACGACCAGCTGCTGGGACTCCACCTTGATCTCGGAGATCGTGGCGGGGAGGGTCTCGAAGGGGCCCTCCTTGACGATGACGGACTCGCCGACCTCGAAGTCGACGTCGATCTGCGGCTGCGCGCTGGGCTGGGCGGAGGACTCGGCCCCCGCGCCCTGCGGCGCCTCGAAGACCGGGTTGAGCATCTCGAAGACCTCGTCGAGGCGCAGCGGCACCGGGTTGTAGGCGTCCTGGCCGACGAAGCCGGTGACGCCCGGGGTGTGGCGGACCGCGCCCCAGGAGGCGTCGGTGAGGTTCATGCGCACCAGCACGTAGCCCGGGATCCGCACCCGGCGCACGATCTTGCGCTGAGCGTTCTTGATCTCGACGACCTCCTCCATCGGCACCTCGATCTGGAAGATGTCGTCCTCCATGTTGAGGGACTGGATGCGGGTCTCGAGGTTCGTCTTCACGCGGTTCTCGTAGCCGGCGTAGGTGTGGATGACGTACCAGTCACCCTCCTGGCGGCGCAGCTTCGACTTGAACTCCTCGACGGGGTCCACGGCGGGCGCCTCGTCCTCGGCCGCGGGGGCCGCCTCGTCGGCCGGGGCCGCCGCCTCGAGCGGGGCCTCCTCGTCGGCGGGAGCCTCGTCGGCGGCGGGCGCGGCGGGAGCCTCGTCGGCGACCGGGGCCGCCGGGGCGTGCTCCGGGTCGTGGGCGGCCGCGAAGTCGTCCTCCTGCACGGAGGTCTCGGCCTCCGGCAGTTCCGGAGCCTGCTGGTCGACCTCGGCCGGTGCCTCGGTGCCGTTTTCGAGCTCGTGCTCGGTCACTGGATCTCCCTCAAAGTTCTTTCGTGGATGTCGTGTTCTGCTGGGTCACGGTGGCCGGCCGCGCCGGTCCGTGCGCCGCCCGGATCAGCCGGCGGCGTCCCCCTGCCCGAAGATCCACAGGGCTGCCTGGCCGAACGCCAGGTCCAGGACCGAGATGAGCACCATCATGAACGCGACGAACACGAGGACGACCAGGACGTAGTTGACCAGTTCGCGCCGGGTGGGGGTGACCACCTTCCGGAGCTCGCCGACGACCTGGCGCAGGAACAGGAACAGGCGCCCGAAGACGCCGCGGGGGCTCTCCGCACCCTGCTCCGGGGGCTGGCCCGACGCGCGGCCGGCGGTGGTCTGCGACATCGGCTCTCCCTGTGTGGACTCGTGCGTGCCGCGCAGTGCTGCCGGCCCGCCGTCGCCGCGGCGGCTCCCGGCACCCCGTGGGGGTGCCGGGGACCACCCCGGACTGGAGCAGGGCAGACAGGACTCGAACCTGCAACCTGCGGTTTTGGAGACCGCTGCGCTACCAATTGCGCCACTGCCCTACGTGCCTCGCGGCCTCGGCCGGCGTGGGGACGCCGGTCTCGATCGCTCGGACCCGGTCACCGACTCTACCATCCGGTCCCGCCGTGACGGCGCGGCCGAGCAGACGCCGATGACACCAGTCGTCCATCCTAGGCGACCCGGGCGGCGGGGTGCAATCCGGGCAGGCGCGGCCGCCGGGGCGCCGGGCCCGCGGTGCGGACGCCCGAGTAGCATGGGGGCGTCCGCACCGCCGTCCCCGCACCCGGCGGAGACCGCCCGTTCCCCTCCAGGAGGCCCCCGGTCATGACCACGTCCCGCATCTCCCGGCGCGTCGGCGCCATCGCAGAGTCCGCGACGCTCGCCGTGGACGCGAAGGCGAAGGCCCTCAAGGCCGCCGGCCGGCCCGTGATCGGCTTCGGCGCCGGGGAGCCCGACTTCCCGACCCCCCAGTACATCGTGGACGCCGCCGCGGCCGCCCTGCAGGACCCGGCGAACTTCCGGTACACGCCGGCCGCGGGCCTGCCCGAGCTGCGCAAGGCGGTGGCCGAGCAGACCTCCCGGGACGACGGCTACGCGGTGGAGCCCTCCCAGGTGCTCATCACCAACGGCGGCAAGCAGGCCGTGTTCCAGGCCTTCGCGACGGTCGTGGACGAGGGCGACGACGTCCTGCTGCCCGCCCCGTACTGGACCACCTACCCCGAGGCCATCAAGCTCGCCGGGGGCAACCCGGTCGAGGTCTTCGCCGGGCCGGAGCTCGGCTACAAGGTCACCCCCGAGCTGCTCGAGGCGGCGTGGACCGAGCGCACCAAGGCCCTGCTGTTCTGCTCGCCGTCAAACCCCACGGGCGCCGTGTACTCCCCCGAGGAGACCGCGGCCGTGGGCCGCTGGGCGGCGGAGAAGGGGATCTTCGTGCTGACCGACGAGATCTACCAGCACCTCACCTACGACGGCGTGCCGTTCACCTCGATCGCCGCCGCCGTGCCGGAGCTGGGCGAGAACGTGGTCGTCCTCAACGGCGTGGCCAAGACGTACGCGATGACCGGCTGGCGGGTGGGCTGGATGATCGGGGCCCCCGACGTCATCAAGGCGGCCACGAACCTGCAGTCCCACCTGACCTCCAACGTCAACAACGTGGCCCAGCGGGCCGCGCTGGCGGCCGTGTCCGGGCCGCTCGACGAGGCCCACCGGATGCGGGAGGCCTTCGACCGCCGCCGCCGGGCCATGGTCGAGGCCCTCAACGCCATCGACGGCGTGGAGTGCCCCACCCCGACCGGCGCGTTCTACGCCTACGCGGACGTGCGGGGCCTGCTCGGCCGGCGCTTCGGCGACGCGACGCCGCAGACCTCCGCCGAGCTGGCCGAGCTGATCCTGGAGCAGGCGGAGGTGGCCGTGGTGCCCGGCGAGGCGTTCGGCCCCTCCGGCTTCCTGCGCCTGTCCTACGCCCTCGGCGACGACGACCTCGCGGAGGGCCTGCGCCGGCTCCAGGAGTACCTGGGCGGCGCCGCGTGAGCGCCGCGACGGACGCCCGGGACACCGCCGTGGCCGCGGTGGAGCAGGTGCCCGCGGCGGCGCTCGTGAGCGCCGGGCTGATCGGCGGGTACGCCACCGCCCGGGCGACCGGCGTCCGCCCCCTGGGCGGGGCGGTGCTGGCCGCTGCCGGGGCGGCGGCCGCCCACACGTGGTGGCACCGCGGCGGGCCGGGCACCACCGCGGCGCTCGCCACGCTCTACGTCCTGGGCTTCGGGCTCTCCCACCCGCTGGCCCGGCGGATCGGGGCCTGGCCGTCGGTCCTGGCCGTGACCGCCGTCAACGCCGCCGCCAGCGCCGTCCTGGTGGACCGCCCCGGCCGCTGAGCCGCGACCGCCGCGCCCCGGCGCCGCCCGCCCCCGGAAGGGGACGGGCGGCGCCGTCGTCGTCCCGTGCCCCCGGGCCGCGCCTCAGTCGCCGACAGCCTCCAGGCCGCGGCGCACGATCAGCGGGTCGGGGGGATAGACCACGTCCGGGTCCTTGTCCTCGTAGTCGAACTGGTCCAGGAAGAAGCGCATCGCGTTGAGCCGGGCGCGCTTCTTGTCGTTGGACTTCACCGTGATCCACGGTGCGTGGTCGGTGTCCGTGCGCAGGAACATTTCCTCCTTCGCCTCGGTGTAGTCCTCCCACCGGTCCAGGGACGCCAGGTCCATGGGCGAGAGCTTCCACCGGCGCACGGGGTCGATCTGACGGATCGCGAACCGGGTGCGCTGCTCGTGCTGGGTCACGGAGAACCAGAACTTGGTGAGGTGGATGCCGGAGTCCACGAGCATCTTCTCGAAGACGGGCGCCTGGGCCATGAACTGTTCGTACTGCGGGTCCGTGCAGAAGCCCATGACGCGCTCGACGTTGGCGCGGTTGTACCAGGATCGGTCGAACATCACGATCTCCCCCGCCGTGGGCAGGTGCTGGATGTAGCGCTGGAAGTACCACTGGCCCCGCTCCCGGTCCGAGGGCTTCGTCAGGGCCACCACCCGGGCCGCGCGCGGGTTCAGGTGCTCGGTGAACCGCTTGATCGTGCCGCCCTTGCCGGCCGCGTCCCGGCCCTCGAACACGATGACGTGCTGGAGGTCGTGGTCCTGGCCCCAGTACTGGAACTTCAGCAGCTCGATCTGCAGCTGGTACTTCTCCAGCTCGTACTCCTCCCGCGACAGCCGCTCGCCGTACGGGTAGTCCTCCCGCCAGGTCTCCACGGCCGATCCCCCGGGATCGATGAGGTCCGGGTCCGGGGACTGCCCGTCCCGCACCGTGTACCCCTGGTCGACCAGCTTGTCGATGAACTCCCGCAGGTTCTCCCGGGCCGGTTCCTTGTCCGCGTTCAACGCCACCCCTCCTTCCGGGCCCGTCGGGGCCCCCTCCCCGGAAGTCTAGGCCGCGGGCGGGCGGCCGACGCCGGGGGCCACCACGGCCGGGCCCGGGCCCTGCCGCCCGGGCCCGGACTCACTAGACTGGGCGTGCCGGCGCACGTCCGGCCGCCACGCACGCCCCGCCCACCCGGAGGAGACTGTACGGATGAAGATCGGACTGCTGACCAGCGGCGGGGACTGCCCCGGACTCAACGCGGTGATCCGCGGCGCCGTGCTGCACGGGATCAAGACCTACGGCCACGAGTTCGTGGGCTTCCGCGACGGCTGGCGCGGGGTGCTCGAGGGCGACATCATGGACCTGCCCCGCACCCGGGTCCGCGGCCTCGCCCGGGAGGGCGGGACCATCCTCGGCACCTCCCGCACGAACCCCTACTCAGGGCCCGGGGGCGGGCCGGAGAACATCGGGGTGATGCTCGAGCGCCACGCGGTGGACGCGATCGTGGCCATCGGCGGGGAGGGCACCCTGGCCGGCGCCAAGCGCCTGGCCGACGCCGGGCTGCCCGTGGTGGGCGTGCCCAAGACCATCGACAACGACCTGCAGGCCACCGACTACACCTTCGGCTTCGACACGGCCGTGTCCATCGCCACCGACGCCATGGACCGGCTGCGCACCACCGGGGAGTCCCACCACCGGTGCATGGTGGCCGAGGTCATGGGCCGCCACGTCGGGTGGATCGCGCTGCACTCGGGAATGTCCGCCGGCGCCCACGCGGTGCTGATCCCGGAGCAGAAGGTCTCCATGGACCAGGTCTGCGCGTGGGTGCAGGAGGTCTACGACCGCGGCCGCTCCCCGCTGGTGGTCGTCGCGGAGGGGTTCATCCCCGAGGACCGGGAGGACGTGCTCGCCGGGAAGGGCACCGAGGCCGACGGCCGTCCGCGCCTGGGCGGGATCGGGGAGTACGTCACGCAGGAGATCGAGCGCCTCACCGGCATCGAAACCCGCAACACCACGCTCGGGCACATCCAGCGCGGGGGCGCCCCCACGGGCTTCGACCGCGTGCTCGCCACCCGGTTCGGGATGTCCGTGGTCGATCTCGTGCACGAAAAGCAGTGGGGGCGGATGGTCGCCATCCGCGGCACCGACATGGTCCGCGTCGACTTCGCCGAGGCCCTCGAGGGGCTCAAGACCGTTCCCCAGGACCGCTGGGACGAGGCCCGCGTCCTCTTCGGCCGCTGAGACGGGCGGCGGCCAGGCCCGCGGGTCCGCCCCGCCCGGGGCCCGGTCCTGCGCCGCTCCGGGCCCGGGGCGGACGTCAGTGACGGGAGTCCCGGCGAACGCCGAGGCCGGGGCGTGCGCCGCCGGGGTCCGGCGGAGCTCCGGGGCGCACCCCGGGGGCCGGCGAGGTCAGGGGCGGGGTCCGCGGAGGAAGCCCGTCTGCCGGCCGACCACCTGACCGGCGTTCGGCGGCACGACGACCTGCTGCGCCGCGGCCCACCGCTGCTCGCCGTCGGTGACGACGAGCTCGGCGGCGGGATCGACGGTGCGCTTGAGCACGGCCAGGGCGATGGGGCCCTGCTCGTGGTGGAGCTGCACGGAGGTGACGCGCCCCACCGTGCGCTCCCCCGCGACCACCTCGGCCCCGGCGGCGGGCAGCGTGTGCTCCGACCCGTCGAGGTCGAGCAGCACCAGCCGGCGGGGCGGGTGCCCGAGGTTGTGCACCCGTGCGACGGTCTCCTGGCCCTTGTAGCAGCCCTTGGCCAGGTGCACGGCGGTGCGCAGGAGGTCGAGCTCGTGCGGGATCGTCCGCTCGTCCGTCTCGGCGCCCAGGCGGGGGCGCCACGCGGCGATCCGCAGCGCCTCGGCGGCCCAGGCGCCGGCGAGCGGGAGGTCGAGGGTCAGGGCGTCGAGCTCGTCGCGGGGCACGAGGTGCTCCCACCAGGTGCGCTCCTCGCCGGGGTGGGGCCCCTCGAGGACGGCGTAGCTCCACCCGCCGGGGGCGACGTGGGGCCAGGGGTCCCGCCACACGACCGTGGCGGGCAGGCCGGGCACGGGGCCCGTGGCGCCGAGCACGGCCCACTGCCCGGTGCGGTCCTCGATCTCGACGCGCAGCGCGAAGCGCATGCCCTCGAGCCACGCCACCAGGGGCGCGGTCTCGTCGGCCTCGGTGATCAGCCAGGTGCTGGTGCCGTCGTCCACCACGTGCGGGGCGTGCTCGATCCGCCCCTGCACGGACAGGAAGAGGGTCTCAGTGCTGCGCCCGGGCTCGAGCCCGGTGAGCACCTGGGAGGAGAGGGTGGTGAGCCAGCTGAGCCGGTCGGGCCCCGTGACGGTCACGACGCCCTTGTGGGAGAGGTCCACCACGGTGCCGGGGGTGCGCACGAGGGAGCGCTGCTCGCGCAGCGGGTCGCCGTAGTGGGCGGCCACCCCGCGGTCCAGGCCCTCGGCCTCGACGGCGCCCGGCCGGTGGAGCAGGGGAGAACGGTGCTCGGTCACGGAACTCAGCCGATCTTCCGCAGCTGTGCGGAGGCGTGGGTGTTCAGGGGCTCGCCGAGGGCGGCCATGTCCCAGGCCCAGAACAGGTCGCCGTGGACCAGGCCGTACATGCGGGTCGAGGACCTGTACTCCTTGGCCCCGCGGGCGCGGATCACGGCGTCGGTGGCGAGATCGATCCGCGGGCCCTTGATCTGCCCCGCGTAGAGCTCGGCGACGCCGCCGGGGTGGGTCAGGGTCACGAGGACGTCGAAGCCGCCGTCCGCGTTGCGCATCCGCTCCACGTCCTCGGCGCCCTGGAGCACGGGCACGAGGTCCGGCGGAAGCATCCCGGGGCCCACGTCACCGTCCTCGAGGGTGCGGTCGAGCTGCCAGAAGCCCTGTTCCACGGTGGCCGGGCGCATCGGCTGCCCCTCGTCGTCGAGGAGCGTGGTCTGCGCCCGGTAGTCGAGGAACGGCAGCCCGTTCTGCTCGAAGGTCACGCGCTGCCGGAAAGGCCGCTGCTCGACCTCGCCGTAGCCCATGAAGCCGTCACCCTCCCAGGTGCCCAGCAGCCAGGCGAAGGGGACGAGCTCCGGCAGCAGATCCGAGGGGATCTCGATCGGCACGGGACTAGTGCTGTCCCTTGAACAGTCCGAGGACCACCTTCAGGGAGATCCCGGCGATGAACAGGCCCGAGATGCCGAGCAAGGCGAGGTAAAAGATTTCGAGTGCAAGCATGGCCCTAAACTACCACGGTGCTCACCAGCCGGGCAGTGAACACGGCCCCCACCCCGAGGAACGCCACGGGGGTCACGCCGAGGGCCACGACGCCCCGCTTGGGCGAGCTCTTCGGGGCCGCCGCGATGACGCGCCCGCCCACGAGGGCCACCAGCGCGGCCAGGACGGCGCCGACCACCACGAGCAGGGCGGGGTCCGGGCCCGTGGCCCGGTAGTCGCCGGCCAGGGCGATCCAGCCGGAGGAGCTGACCGCCGCCAGCACGCCCGCCGTGGAGGCGATCGCGGACTCGAGCCGGTGCTCGGCGCCCTCGCCGCGCACCAGCTCCGCCGCGAACACCGTCATGAGGGCCACGCCGACGACGGCGGGCAGCCACACGAGCTGCTGGCCGGGCAGGAACTGCACGAGCAGGGCCGCGACGACGCCGGCGGCGGTCATGATCACGTTGTGGCGGTGCCTCGCCGCGATGCCGGTGGCCGCCGGCCAGCCGAAGCCGATGACCACGGACATGCCCAGCGCCAGCACCAGCGGCGCGGGCCCGGCGACCGCGACCGCCACGAGGGCCGCCACCAGCCCGGCCACGCTGCACGCGGCGATCATGGCGTATCTCATGGTGATCGGGTTCCTGCACTGTCGGGGGTCGGGACCTGCGCCCGGGCGGACACGAGCAACGATAGCGGCTCGCCGCGGGGCGCGGGCGGAGCGCCGGGTCCGGGTGCAGCGCCGGGAACAGGGCCCGGCGCCGGGCGGGCACGGGCCGCGGGACGCTCCGGACCGGCGGGGTCGCAGAGCCGGTCGCCCGCCCGGACCTATACTGACAGCTCAGTCCGTACGCCAGAGTGGAGAAGCACGAGTGTTCCAGATCCTGATGCTGACCGACGCGGACGGACCTTCGGCA
>NZ_JAVKPV010000015.1:0-73392 GCF_040981075.1 Kocuria sp. CPCC 205263
GTCCCGGAGACCCGGGGACGCACGCTCGAGGCCCTCGAGGAGGACGTCTCGACCGGCGCGATCTACACGGTGAAGGCGAAGTCCTCCTAGGGGCGCCCTGAGAGGTCAGCGGCAGGGATGCCCTGACGTGCGGAGAGCCTCCGGTCGGAGTGTGGTCAGGGACCACGTCCGGCCGGAGGCTCTCCGCACGTTCCGCCCCGGTTCCGGCACGGGACCGGGGGCGAGTGCCACCGGAACGACCCCCGCGGGAGCGGGCGGAACCGGGTCGGCTCAGCCGACCTTCGTCAGCGGCGCGTAGCGCAGCAGCAGCCGCTTCTCGTCGGCCCCAAACCGCACCTTCGCCACGGTCTTGTCGCCGGCGCCCTCGAGGGACACCACGGTGCCCTTCCCGAACGCCGTGTGGTCCACGGTGTCGCCGACCGTGAGGCTGGGGATCTCCTTGTTGGGCTGGACCCGTCCGGCCGTGGTGGCCCGGGACGGCGCCATCCGCTCGAAGGCCGCGTTCGACGCCGCGGCGGCGCCCCAGTAGGAGCCCCGCATCGGGTCCCGCTGCCCGGAGCCGCCGCCGTGCAGCGAGGAGCCCCACGACGCCGGGGCCGAGGACCCCTCGCGCTTCCAGTCGAGGAGCTCCGCCGGGATCTCGTCGAGGAACGGGCTGGCCGGGTTGTACTGGGACTGCCCCCACATGGAGCGGAACTCGGAGCGGGTGAGGTACAGGCGCTCGCGGGCCCGGGTGAGCCCCACGTAGGCGAGCCGCCGCTCCTCCTCCATCTCCTTCTCGTCCGTGAGGGAGCGCTGGTGCGGGAACAGCCCGTGCTCCATGCCGGTCAGGAAGACCACGGGGAACTCGAGGCCCTTGGCGGTGTGCAGGGTCATGAGGGTGACCACGCCCTGGGCGCGGGCCTCGGCGACCTCGGCCGCGATCTGCTCGGCGCTCGGCCCGCCCACGGTGCCGGCGGCGGGCCGGTTCGGGATCTGGTCGGCGTCGGCCACGAGGGAGACGTGCTCGAGGAACTCGGGCAGCCCGGCGTCGGGGTGGTCCCGCTCGAACTCGCGGACCACGGCCACGAGCTCCGCGAGGTTCTCGACCCGGGACTCGTCCTGGGGGTCCTGCGACTGGCGCAGCGCGGCGAGGTATCCGGACTGCTCCAGGACGGCCTCGAGGACCGTGGCGGCCCCCGAGCCCTCGGCGACCGAGGCGAGGTCGTCCATGAGCTGGACGAAGGCCTTGACCGCATTCAGGGAGCGGGTGGCCATGCCGGGCGCCTCGTCGGCGCGGCGCAGCGCGGCCATGAAGGAGACCCGCTCGCGCTCGGCGAGGGCCGCGGCGGCGCCCTCCGCGCGGTCGCCGATCCCGCGCTTGGGCTCGTTGACGATCCGGCGGACGTTGATGTCGTCGTCCGGGTTCACGATCGCGCGCAGGTAGGACAGGGCGTCCTTGATCTCCTTGCGCTCGTAGAAGCGGGTGCCGCCCACCACCTTGTAGGGCAGGCCCACGCGCATGAGGATCTCCTCGAGGGAGCGGGACTGCGCGTTGGTGCGGTAGAACACGGCGACGTCGCCGGGGCGGTACCCGTCCTCGTCCTGGAGACGGTCGATCTCCTCGGCGATGAAGCGGGCCTCCTCGTGCTCGTTCTCGGCGGCGTAGCCGGTGATCTTCTCGCCGCTGCCGGAGGCCGTCCACAGCCGCTTGTCCCGGCGGCCCTTGTTCTTGGCGATCACCGCGTTGGCCGCGGTGAGGATGTTCTGGGTGGACCGGTAGTTCTGCTCCAGCAGGATGGTGCGGGCCTGGGGGTAGTCCTGCTCGAAGTCGACGATGTTGCGGATGTCGGCCCCGCGGAACGCGTAGATCGACTGGTCCGAGTCCCCCACGACGGTCAGCTCGGCGGGCGGCACGGGGCTCGCCCCCGGTCCGGTCCCGGCGTCCGCCCCGGTCCCGACGAGCTCCCGGACCAGCGCGTACTGCGCGTGGTTGGTGTCCTGGTACTCGTCGATGAGCACGTGCCGGTACCGCCGCCGGTAGTACTCGGCGACCTGCGGGAACGCCCGGAGCATGTGCACGGTCTGGGCGATGAGGTCGTCGAAGTCCATGGCGTTGGCCGCGCGCAGCCGCTCCGTGTAGCCGCGGTAGACCTGGGCCACGGCGCTCTCGAAGGGGTCGGTCTCGGAGACCCGGGACAGGTACGTCTCGTCGTCGACGAGCTCGTTCTTCAGCGCGGAGATCCGGTGCTGGATGCTCTTGGGCGCGAAGCGCTTGGGGTCGAGGTCGTGCTGCTTGGCCACGAGGGTGAGCAACCGCAGGGAGTCGGCGGAGTCATAGATGGAGAAGGTCGACTTCAGGCCCACGCTGGCGGCCTCCCGCCGCAGCACGCGCACGCAGAAGGAGTGGAAGGTGGAGATCGACATCGACCTCGCGGAGTCCCCCACCAGCTCCACCACGCGCTCGCGCATCTCGGCGGCGGCCTTGTTCGTGAACGTGATCGCCAGGATCTCGCCCTGGTGGGCGCGCCCGGTGGCCAGCAGGTGCGCGATCCGGTGGGTCAGCACCCGGGTCTTGCCCGAGCCGGCGCCGGCGACGATCAGCAGCGGTGAGCCGGAGTGCTCCACGGCTGCCCGCTGCGGGTCGTTGAGCCCCTCCACCAGGGCGTCGGCGGAGACGGTGCCCAGCCGTGGGCGGGTGTCGGTGCCGGGGCGGGCCACGGAGGCGGAGGGCAGGAGCGGGTTGTCGAAGAGGTAGTCCATCGTGGACCCAGTCTACCGAGGCCCGGCGACAGCCGGGCCGGCCGGGGGACGGCCCTCAGACGAAGTGCAGTTCGAGCCGGTGCCGGCCGTTGTCGTCCTCGACCCACAGCTCCGAGTCGGCGACCGTGACCCGGACGGGCCGCTTCAGCTCGATCTCGTCGTCGAACTCGACGGAGCCCTCGGTCCCTCCGCCGTAGACGGTGTCGAGCTCCCGGTTGGCCGGGTCGAGGTGCCGGATGGCGTCGTTGCCGGTGTCGGCGATCACGATGGAGCCGTCGTAGAGGATCTGCAGGTCCTCGGGGTGGTCCAGCTGGGCCACGTCCGCGGGCCCGTCCGCGAACCCCGCGCCCGCCCGGCCGACCACGGTGCAGACCTGCGGGCCGCCGTCGGGCTTGTCGGTGTCGATCTCGATGCAGCGCAGGGACGAGGAGTCCCGGTCGATGAGCCACAGCGTGCCGTTGCCGTCCTCGGTGATGGAGACGGTCGCGGCGAACTTGGCCTGCGCCGCCTTCCCGTCCCGCCGCCCGGACTCGCCCGTGCCCGCGAACTCGTACAGCACGTCGGTGTACGGGTCCCAGCGGAAGAGCCGGTGCAGGGAGGGCACCGCCACGATCACGGCCGAGAGCTTGTGCGACCACACCATGTCGGCGATGGGGGCGCCGCCGAGGACGGAGCAGTCCACCGTGCGGCGCACCGTCTCGTGGTCCTTCTCGAACAGCGTCAGCACGTTGCCCTCGGTCAGCCGCATGAGCAGGCCGTCCGGGAGTCCGATGGACAGTTCCATGACCGGCACCTCCGTGTCGTCCTCGTCGAGCGCCCGGTCGTCGTCGGCCGGTCCGCCCCCCGTGCGGCCCGTCAGGGCCGGTGCGGGTGGCCCCAGCCTACCCCGCGGTCCCGGCGTTGGGCGGCGGGCGCGCGCCGGATAATGGGGGCATGGGACTGACACGCGCACAGAAGGCACGCAAGCACGGCGGCAGCACGGCAGCCCCGGGACCGGCCCGGGGGACCCGCCTGCACGAGGCGGCTCCCGGGGAGCTCCGCCCCGAGCCCACGAGGTCGAGCTCGGGGCTGGTGGTGGGCGTGGCCATGTCCGTCTCGGCGCTCCTGTGGCTCTGGGTGCACGCCCGGGTCCTCCCCCGGTTCGGCGCCGTCGCGGCCGGCGGGCTGACCCTGCCCGAGTGGATGCCGGGCGGTTTCGACCAGGCGCACGCCCAGCGGCTCGCCGCGGCGCTGGGCGAGGAGGGACTCGCCCAGTACGAGGCCGTGCACGCCTCCTCCGGGCTGCTGGCGCCGCTGTTCGTGGGGCTGGCGTGGCTGCTGTTCGTGGCGGTCAACACGCAGTCCCGCGCCCGGCGGTGGCTGCGCTCGGCGGTGGTGCTCGGCTTCGCGGCCGTGTCCCTGGCCGGCAACGCGGCCATCGACGCGGCTCTCGCGGACCCCGGGGACGGCGCCGCCGTGACCACGGCGTCCGTGCTGGTGATCGCCCGCTGGGTGCTGCTCGTGCTGCTGCTCGCCGTGACCGGGGCCGTGGCCGTGGAGGCACTGCGGCGCCGGTCGAGGGCCGCCGGCGCCCCGCGGCAGGACCCGCGTTCCGGGCCGCGGGGGTGAGCCCGGCTCCCGGCCGCGCAGAGGCCGCCCGACCCCGCCGGCTCCGTTCCGGACAGCAGGACGCCCCGGACCGTGCGGTCCGGGGCGTCCGTGCGTGCCCCCGATTGGATTCGAACCAACGACACCGGCTTTAGGAGAGCCGTGCTCTATCCCCTGAGCTACGAGGGCGACGCGAACAGTCTAGGGGGTCCCCCGGACCCCCGCTAACCGGCCCCGTTAGGATCGGTCGCATGCCCGTCTACATCGATCCGCCGCTCTGGCCCGCCCACGGGACGCACTTCTCGCACCTGGTCTCCGACACGTCCTACGAGGAGCTGCACGACTTCGCGGACCGGCTGGGCGTGGCCCGGCGCGCCTTCGACCGGGACCACTACGACGTGCCGGAGAGCCAGTACCGGCGGGCGGTGGCCGCGGGCGCGGTGCCGGTCGACGGGCGGCAGCTCACGCGCCTGCTCGTGCGCAGCGGGCTGCGCGTCCCGGCGCGGGCGCGCCCGGACCGGATCGCCCGGGTCCTGCTGCGGCGGTGGGCCGCCCGCTTCCCGGGGCACCCGGCGATGGGCGAGGAGCTCGTGGAACGATGGAGCGAGCCGCACCGGCACTACCACGGTCCCGCTCACCTGCTGGCGGTGCTCGAGGCCGTCGACCTGCTGCGGACCGGCGTCGACCTCGGCCCCGACCGGTCCGCCGCCCTGGTCCTCGCCGCCTGGTTCCACGACGCCGTCTACCGGGGCCGCCCCGGGGCGGACGAGCGGGAGTCGGCGGAGCTGGCCCGCACCCGGCTGGGCGCCGCCGGCTTCGCCGAGCCGCTCGTGGCGGAGGTCGAGCGGCTCGTCCTGCTCACCCTCGGGCACCGGGTCTCGGACGGCGACGCCGCCGGACGGGTGCTCCTGGACGCCGACCTCTCCGTGCTCGGCGCGGACCCGGACGGGTACGCCGCCTACACGGCGGGCGTGCGGAAGGAGTACGCGCACGTGCCCGGCCCGGTGTTCGCCCGGGCCCGGCTGGAGGTGCTGGAGGATCTCCGGGGCCGGCAGCCGCTGTTCCGGACCGACACGGCCCAGCGCCGGTGGGGTCCGGCGGCGGCCCGCAACCTCGACGAGGAGATCGGCCGGCTGCGCTCGGCCGCCGAGGAGTCCCCGGACGCTCCCCCGGCGGACGCCGAGGTGCTGACCATCACCGCCGTGTGCCTGCGGGACGACGACGGGGCGCTGCTGACGGTGCGCAAGCGGGGCACGGAGCGCTTCATGCTAGTGGGCGGCAAGCTCGACCCGGGCGAGTCCCCAGTGGCCGCCGCCGTGCGGGAGACGGCGGAGGAGGTGGGGCTGCGGCTGGACGCCGCCCAGCTGCGCCTGCTAGGGGTGTTCGTGGCGCCGGCCGCGAACGAGGCGGGCACGTGGGTGCGGTGCACGGTGTTCACGGCGCCTCTCACGGGGCGGCCGGTGCCGCTCGCGGAGATCGAGGAGCTGCGCTGGCAGCCCGTCGACGGGGACTTCCCCGGCGCGCTGCCCGCGGACCTGGCCCCGCTGCTGCGGGAGCACGTCATTCCGGCGCTGCGCCGCGCTCCCGGGGGTCCTCGGTCCCGGCCGCAGCGTGCCGCCTCCGGTGGAGCAGGATCCCGGTGACCAGGCCGAGCACGATCCCGATGCCGCCGAAGACCGAGAGCCACATCGCGGCGTGCCCCACGAACGCGGCGACGACGAAGCCGGCCACGATGCCGGGCACGGCGCCGCCGATCATGCCGTAGGCCATGTAGGCGTACTCGCGATCCAGGCTCGTGCGGGCGTTGCGGCTGAAGTCGGTGGACATGGGCCCAGTCTATCGGCCGCCGGCGGGGCGCCGGGGTGGCCGGCGCGGTGGGTGCCGGGACGACAGCGGGTGCGCGGTTCCCGTCTGGCCGACCAGGAACCGCGCACCCGAAGCAGTGCTCTCGCGTGCGGTCAGCGCACGCGGACGTAGACGGGGCCGGAGCCCACGTTGACGCTGTCGATGACGGTCGTGCCGCCGTTCCAGCCGCCGTGGACGGCCTTGCCGCCACCGATGTAGACGCCGATGTGGGCCGAGCCCATGCCGCCGTCGGCGTAGTAGACGAGGTCGCCGGGCTGGGCCTGGCCGGCGGAGACCTGCGTGCCGAGGCTCAGGTAGGAGGCCGGCCAGCCGTGGTGGTTGATGCCGGCGGCGCGCAGCGCGTTGGTGACGAGCGCGGTGCAGTCCTGGCCCACACCGAGCTGACCCATGGCGGCGGAGGAGATGGTCGCGCCCTTGCCGGAGGCCGAGCTCTGCGGGGCGACGGTGCGCTGGGCGGCCGGAGCGGCCTGCACGGCCGGCTTCGGGGCAGGCGCGGCGGCGGGCTTCGGGGCCGGAGCCGCCTGCACGGCCGGCTTCGGAGCGGCGACCGGAGCGGCCTTCGGGGCCGGGGCGGGCGCGGCGGCGGGCTTCGGGGCCGGAGCCGCCTGCACGGCCGGCTGCGGGGCGGCGACCGGGGCGGGCGCGGCGGCGGCCTTCGGCGCCGGAGCGGCCACGGCGGGAGCCGCGACGACCGGGGTCTCGACCTTCTTCTTCTCGGTCTTCCGGTCGGGCTGGGGCTCGGCCTTCTGCACGTGGGCGACGGGCTCGAGGGACACGGTGGGCGCCGCGGCGGGGGTGGCCGCGGCCACGGCGGACAGCGGGGCATCGGCGGAGGCGTCCTGGGCCGGAGCGGCCTGCACGGAGACGGTGGTGGCGAGGGCCAGCCCGGAGAAGGCGGCCACGGCGGCCACGGTGCGGGCCTTGCCGGAGAAGAGCGAGCCGATGACGTTCGAGGAGGTCAGATCACGGGTCATGAGGAGTTCAGACGACTTTCTTTCGGAGCCGGGCCTGCCGGAGGGCGCGGGTGACAGCACGGATCACCCCGGGCAGCGCGCGGGGTGGAACGGTGTCCGGCAGGGGTGCGTTCCGGGATCGGGAACGACGGCCGGGCGAGCGGAGGAGGGGGGCGCCGTCCGGTCGGACAGCAGGCACCGCCGGGAACCGGGAGAGCGGCTCTCGGCGTGCGGGAGGGGGGTGATCGGGTGCCGCCCGCGACGAGCGGGGTCGTCGCGGGCGGCGGACCGGATCAGAAGGTGTAGTAGCCGTCCAGCTGCATGGCGTTGACGGAGTGGACCTGGGTGCCCTGGGTCGGGTTGAGGGCGGAGATCATCTTGCCGCCGCCGATGTAGATGCCCACGTGGGCGCCGCCGTTCTGCGAGACGAGGTCACCGGGCTGCGGGTTGGCGGTGGGGGTGCCCGCCGCGAACTGGGACCAGGTGGTCCGGGGCAGGTCGATGCCGTTCTGGGCGAAGACCCACTGGGTGAAGCCGGAGCAGTCCCAGGCGCCGTAGGCGGTGCCGCCGTAGACGTAGCCCGCACCCTGCGCGGACATCGCGGTGCCCACGACGCCGCCGGCGGCCGGGGCGATCTCGGTGGTGGCGGTGGACTGCGGGGTGACGCTCGAGGTGGCGGCGGTCTGCTGCGGGGCCGGAGCCGGGGCCTCGTAGGCGGGAGCGGCGGGCTGCGCGGCGACCGGGGCCTGGTAGGTGTACGAGGAGTACTCGGCCAGCGAGGCGGAGGCCGGGGCCGAATAGGCCGCGCCGGTCTCGACGGGGGCCTGGGCGAAGGCCTGGGCCGGGGCGACGGAGCCGATCATCGCGGCGCCGGCAGCGGCGGCGATGGTGGTGTTGCGCACGACGTGCGAGGTGGTCTCGGCACGGTGGCGGGCAGCGTTCAGCGTGAAAAGCGACATGGTTGAGTTCCTCCCTTTGCCTACGAGGTGAGCTGTCGGATTCGGGTGGGAGACACCCGGCCGCAGAACGCACGCGCTCTGACGACTTAACCCCAAGGACCCGGATCACCGGGACCGAAAATGGTTCCCCCGCTTCTGCCAAGCAGTTTCTGTGTAGAGGCCACGGGCACCGGCAGAATTCGGCAATGTGCTCCGAGGGCGCCGATCCGACCAGTGATCGGCACGCGTTGAACAGTACATGACAGATTACGGAAGCGTCACGTTTTGATCACGACAGATAACAGCCGAACAACGCCTCGGGTCTCAATGCCAAGCCATTGAGACGCGTGGGACGATCAATTCGCACCCGTGACGAGCTGTGCAGGGCCTTCGAGCGCCCTGACAATCCGCCTGTCACCAGGGAAGCCGCGCCTCCGGGGTCCGGACCGGGCCGAACTGGCCGAAAGTGGCTTGTGAACGTCCCCACACCCGGGACGAACCGTTCGCCGGCCCGCTCCGAGAGGCGGCGGCGCCTCAGGGAGCGAGGACGCGGATGGCCGCAGCGGTGCGCAGGTCGATCTCCGCGGACCGCCCCGTGGCCGCCACCTCGATGCGCACGATCTGACCGTCCACCCGGGCCGTGACCTCCGCCCCGGTGAGCACTCCCACGTCGCTCAGCACGCCCAGGAGGTCCGCGTCCGCCTGGACCACCTCGGGCAGCAGCGCCACGGTGTGCGATCCGACCGGGTCGTGGCGGGCGGCGTCGAGCAGGGAGGGATGGGCCGCTGCGGGGCTCTCCTCGACCCCGAGGGCGGCCAGACCGGGGATCGGCGTGCCGTACGGCGAGTACCGGGGGCTGTGCAGCAGGTCCACGAGCCGCCGCTCGACCTGCTCGCTCATCACGTGCTCCCACCGGCACGCCTCGTCGTGCACCTGGGCGAGGTCCAGGCCGATGACGTCGGCGAGCAGCCGCTCCGCCAGCCGGTGCTTGCGCATCACCTGCACGGCACGCTCACGGCCGGCAGGGGTGAGCAGCAGCGACCGGTCCTGGCCCACCGTCAGCAGCCCGTCCCGCTCCATCCTGGACACCGTCTGCGAGACCGTGGGCCCGGAGTGGTCGAGGCGCTCGACGATCCGCGCCCGCATCGGCGTGATCCCCTCCTCCTCGAGCTCGAGGACGGTCCGCAGGTACATCTCCGTGGTGTCGATCAAGTCGCTCATGCCTCAGTCATCCTTCGTCCGGCCGTCCCGGCCCGGGGATCCCGCCCGGTCCGGTCTACCCGCACGAGCTTAGTCCGCGCGCCCTCCGGCCGCCCGGAGGGGAGGAGGCGCCCGCGGGGCCCTCCCCCGCGGGTGGGGCAGAATGGGCCGAGTCGCGAACGGCGCGAGCGGCCCCCGCGGCGGCCGTGCCCGTCGCGCACCACCCGCCGCACGTCACCCACGAGGGAGCGCCCGTTGCCCGCACACGTCACCATCCCCCAGCACCTGCTGCCCGCCGACGGCCGCTTCGGCGCCGGCCCCTCCAAGATCCGCCCGGCACAGGTCGAGGCCGTGTCGCGCGCCGGAGCCGGCCTGCTCGGCACCTCCCACCGCCAGGCGCCGGTGCAGGAGCTCGTGGGCTCGGTGCGCGAGGGCCTCGCGCAGTTCCTCGGCCTGCCCGCCGGCCACGAGGTGCTCCTGGGCCTGGGCGGGGCCACCGCGTTCTGGGACGCCGCCGCGTTCGGGCTCGTCGAGCGGAGGGCCCAGCACCTGGTGTTCGGGGAGTTCGGCGCGAAGTTCGCCCAGGCCACCGACGGCGCACCGTTCCTGGAGGCCTCCTCGATCGTGGATTCCGCCCCCGGCACCCGCCCGGAGGCCCGTGCGGAGGAAGGCGTGGACGTCTACGCGTGGCCCCAGAACGAGACGTCCACCGGTGTCGCCGCGCCCGTGCACCGGCCCTCCGGGATCGCGGACGACGCGCTGGTGCTGGTGGACGCGACCTCGGCGGCCGGGGGGATGGCCGCGGAGGTGGCCGCGGCGGACGTCTACTACTTCTCCCCGCAGAAGAACTTCGGCTCGGACGGCGGACTGTGGCTGGGCGCGTTCTCCCCCGCGGCGATCGAGCGGATCGAGCGGATCGGCGCCTCCGGGCGGTGGATCCCCGACTTCCTGCAGCTGACCACGGCGCTCGAGAACTCCCGGAAGAACCAGACCTACAACACCCCGGCCCTGGCCACTCTGGTGATGCTCGACGAGCAGGTCCGCTGGCTCAACGACCAGGGCGGCATGACCTGGGCCGCGGCCCGCACGAAGGCCTCCTCGGACCTCGTCTACGGGTGGGCCGAGGCCTCGTCCTTCGCGTCCCCGTTCGTGGCCCGCCCCGAGGACCGCTCCACCGTGATCACCACCGTGGACTTCGACGGCTCCGTGGACGCGGCCGGCGTCGCGGCGGCCCTGCGCGCCCACGGCGTGGTCGACGTCGAGCCCTACCGCAAGCTGGGGCGCAACCAGCTGCGGATCGCCACGTTCGTCTCCATCGAGCCCGACGACGTCGCCCGGCTGCTGGCCTGTGTGGACCACGTCGTCGAGCAGCTCCGCGGAGGAGCCGGGCGCTAGCCGGAGTTGCCGGGCGCGGAGCGCTCCGCGCGCAGCCGCAACCAGACGACGAAGCCCACCAGGGCCCCGCCGAGACCCGCCGCCACGGCGACCCCCATGCCCCAGCGCGCCCCGAGGGCGTCGGTGATCCAGCCGACGACCGGCGCCCCGATCGGGGTGCCGCCCATGAAGATGGCCATGTAGAGGCTCATGACGCGTCCGCGCATCACCGGGGAGGTGGTGGACTGCACGTACGCGTTGGCGGTGGTCATGATGGTCAGGGAGGACAGCCCGCAGGGGACCAGCCACAGCGCGAACAGCGGCAGGGTGGGTGCCGTCGCCGCGCCCAGGCAGCTGAGGGCGAAGACGGCGCTGCCCCCGTAGACGTAGCGCAGCCGGGCGCTGCGGCGCCGGGCCGAGAGCAGGGCCCCGGCCACCGTGCCGACCGCGAGCACCGAGTTGAGCAGCCCGAAGGTCTCCGATCCCCGGCCGAACTCGGGTCCGGCCATGGCGGCCAGGAAGACCGCGAAGTTCAGCCCGAAGGTGCCGATGAGGAAGATGGTGACCAGCACCGCCACGATGTCGGGGCGGCCGGCCACGTAGGCCAGCCCCTCCCGGATCTGGCCCCGCCCCCGGCCGGAGCGCGGCATCCCGCGCAGCTCGTCGGCGCGGATCGCCAGGACGGCGGCGAGCATCGCGCCGAAGGTCAGCGTGTTGAGGAGGAACACCCAGCCCGAG
Organism: Kocuria sp. CPCC 205263; assembly: GCF_040981075.1. Taxonomy (NCBI): domain Bacteria; kingdom Bacillati; phylum Actinomycetota; class Actinomycetes; order Micrococcales; family Micrococcaceae; genus Kocuria; species Kocuria sp. CPCC 205263. Next base: position 11,399 of record NZ_JAVKPV010000015.1, read on the forward strand.
CCGATGGAGGCCACGAGCACGCCGGCCACGGCGGGCCCGATCATCCGCGCGGCGTTGAACGAGGTCGCGTTCAGGGCCACGGCGTTGGAGAGGTAGGCGTCGTCGACCATCTCCGAGACGAAGGTCTGGCGCACGGGGGCGTCGAGGGTGGAGACGACGCCCAGGGCGAGGGCGAAGCCGTAGACGTGCCACAGGGTGGCCGCGTCGGCCAGGACCAGCACTCCCAGACCGGCCGCCAGCACCGCCATGGCCGTCTGAGTCCACAGCAGCAGGCGCCGCCGGTCGAGCCGGTCCGCGAGCACGCCGGCCCAGGGCGCGAGGAAGAGCTGTGGCAGGAACTGCAGGGCCGTCACCACGCCCATGGCGGTGGCGTCGTGGTCCGAGAGCTCGTCGAAGACCAGCCACGACTGGGCCGTGCGCTGCATCCACGTGCCGATGTTGGACACGAGCGCGCCCAGGAACCACAGCCGGTAGTTGCGGAACCGGAAGGACCGGAACATCCCGCGCGCGGGCTCCGGGGCCTCGTCCGTCCTCGCGGTCCCCGGCCCCGGCGGAGCGGTCAGAGCCCCTCGCCCTCCTGCGGCGGGACCGGCCTGTCCTCGGCCCAGTCACCGGACGCCGGCTCGCCGTCAGGGGCGCCGCCGGAGCCCTCGGGCCCGTCGGCCGCCGCGTTCTCCCCGGCCTCGTCCTCGGCCCGGTCCTGCTCCTCCTGGGCCTTCTCCTCGGCGCTGACGCGGGCGGACCACGGGACCCACTCGGGCGCCAGCAAGGCGTCCTCCCCCGGCAGCAGGCCGACCTCGCAGACCGTCACCGCCTTGCTGCGCGGGGCGCGGGCCAGGCTCGCGAACCAGTTCCAGCCCCGGTACCCGGGCAGCGCGCACTCGAAGTGGTGGACGACCAGCCGGTCCTCCTCCACCGTCACCCGGTGACCGGCGCCGATCTGCGAGGGCTCCGCGATCTGCTCCACCCCGGCGCGAGCCGTGGCGACGTCGGCCACCAGCAGGGGGTCCTGCTTCGGGGCCCGGCGCCGGCGGGGCGCCGCTGCCACCGGTGCAGCCTGCTCGGGCGCCGGCGGCACGGCCTCGGCGGGCGCGTCCTGGACGGTCTCCTCGGTCACTGCTGGTCTCCCTCGTGTGGGTGCCGGCGGGGCCGGCGGATGGGTGCTCGGGATCGGTGGACGGAACGGCGCGGCGGCCTCAGACGTCCAGGTTGTCGGCCACCGTGCGCAGGATGGCCGCGATCTTCTTCCCGTGCGCGGAGTCCGGGTAGCGGCCCCGGTGCAGCCCGTTGGACATCTCGTCCAGGAGCTTGATGAGGTCCTCCGTGATGACCGCCATCTCGTCGGCGGGCTTCCGGACGTTCTTCGCGACCGACGGGGTCCGGTCGAGGATCCGGACGGAGAGCGCCTGCGCGCCGCGCCGCCCCTGGGCCACCCCGAACTCCATCCGCGTGCCCGGCTTCACCGTGGTGGCACCGGAGGGCAACGCCGAGGAGGGCAGGAACACTTCCTGGCCGTCGTCGGCCGCCAGGAAGCCGAAGCCCTTCTTCGCATCGAACCACTTGACCTTGCCGGTGGGCACGCTGTCTCCCTCGTGTTCGTGGAGGGGCGGCCCGTCGGTCCCTGCCGCCGAGCCACCCTGTGGAACCTCCCATTCTAGCCCTGCTCCGGGGGCGGGGACCGCCGGGGCGCGGTCAGCGGCACACCGTTGCGCTCGGTACCCTGGAGCCATGCCTGTCTCCGACGACCGCGCGCCCGCGCACCGCACCGCCCGACGCCCAGGGATCGACGTCCTCGGCGTCTCCGCGGTCGTGCTCGGCCTGGTGTGCGCCGTGTGCCTCGCCCTGCTGCTCGTGCTCACGGCCGTCGGAGCGGACCCCTGGGACGGGCTCACGGTGGTGCCGTGGTTCGCGTTCCCGGTAGCCTTCCTGCTGTTCTGCGCGGTCCTCGTGCGCTCCCTGCTGCGCCGCCGCCGGGCCTGATCCGTGCTCCCGGACGGGCTGCTCCGGGATCTCGCGTCCCGCTCCCCCGCCGAGCTGGGCGAGCTGCTCGCCGCCCGGCCCGACGCCGCGCGCCCGGGCACGGAGTCCCTCGAGGACCTCGCCGAGGCCCTGCTGTCCCGGGCGGGGCTGCGCCGGGCCCTCGACGCCCTCTCCCGGCCCGAGCTGGACGCCGTCGAGCGCGCCGTGCTGCTGGGCCCGCCGGAGGATCCCGCCGCGCGGCTGCTGACCGACCCGCCCTGGGACCGGCTGCACCGTCTGGGTCTGGTCCACCGGGACGACGACGCGCTCCGGCTCGTGCCCGGCCTGGCGGAGGCCCTCGGCCGCTATCCGGCAGGTCTCGGCCGTCCGCGGCCGGTGCTCGCCGCCCTCGCCGCCCGGCTGCGCGGCGGGGCACCGGACGCGGCGGGGACCGCGGCACTGCCGCGCACCGCCGAGGACCTCGCGCAGTGGCCCGCCCCCGCGCGGGAGGTCCTCGAGCGGTTCCGCTCCCGTCCCGTGGGCGCTCTGCCGGACGCCCTGCGCCGTGTCGACCCGGCCGTCGACGCCGGCGCCCGGCCCGTCGACTGGCTCCTGGCCCACGGCGTCCTCATCCCCGTGGACTCCCGCCACGTGGAGCTCCCGAGGGAGGTCGGGCTGCTCCTGCGCGGGCCCGACCCGTGGGCCACGACCTCCTCGGAGCCGCCGGTCGGGCCGGCCCTCCGGGTGCCCGACCGGCTGCGGGACAACGCCGCCGCGGCGGCGGTCGAGCAGCTGCTGCGCCGGACCGCGACCCTGCGCACCGAGCTGCGGGCCCGCCCGCTGACCACCCTGCGGGCGGGCGGGATCGGCGTGCGCGAGCTGCGCCGGCTGCGCTCCGCCCTCGGGATCGAGCACCCCGAGCTCGTCCGACTCCTCGGTCTGGGCGAACTGGCCGGGCTCGTGCGGCTGGACCCGGACACCTCGGCCTGGCGCCCAGCGCCGGCGCCCTTCGAGGACGCCGAGCGCGCCGACCAGTGGTGGCACGTGGTCCGGTCGTGGCTGGCCTCCGACGTCGTCCCCTCCGCGGTGGGCCTGCCCCTCGCGGACGGCACGGTCGTCGGGGTCCTCACCCGCGGCACCCACGCCCCGGAGGCCCCGGTGGTGCGCCGGGCACTGCTCGCCGCCCACGCCGAGCTCGCCGAGCGGGCGCCGGGTGGCCACGGCCCCGAGGACGTGCTGGTGCTCGCCCGCTGGCGGCGCCCGCGCCTGGCCCGGGCCCTGGACCGGTGGGGCCAGGGGATGCTGACGGAGGCCGCCGAGCTCGGCCTGGTGGGTGCCGACGCCCTCACCGAGCCCGGCCGGGCGCTCGCGGAGGACCGGCCCGAAGACGCCGTCCGCTCCGTGGGCGGGTGGCTGCCCGCGCCCTCGCGGACGGTGCTGCTGCAGAGCGACCTCACGGCGACGGCCACGGGCCACCTCGCCCCGGACGTGGCGCGCGCCCTCGACCGGCTGGCGGAGCCGGAGGGCCACGGGCCGGTCCCGCGGCACCGCTTCAGCGAGCGCTCCCTGCACCGGGCGCTCGACGCCGGCTGGACCCCGCCCTCGATCCTGGCCTGGCTCGAGGAGCACGGCCGGGGCCCGGTGCCCCAGGCCCTGGCCTACCTGGTCGAGGAGGCCGGCCGGGGGCACGGGCGGATCCGGATCACCCGGGCGGACTGGGTGCTGACCGGCGAGGAGGAGCTGCTGGAGGCGCTCGCCGGCTCCCCGGACCTCGCGGGGCGGCGGCTGCGCCGGCCCGCCCCCGGCGTGCTCGTGGTCGACGCCGGGGAGGAGGCTCCCGGCCGGCGCCGGGGACCCGCCGGCCGGGAGAGCGGGCTCCGGGAGCTCGCGGCGGCCGTCCGGGCCACCGGCACGGAGCCGGCCCTCGACGTCGCCCCCGCGGAGCCCGCGCCGCAGGACCCCGCCGCGGACCCGACCCTGCTGCTCGAGGTGCCCGCTCCGCGCCTGCCCGTACACTCCGCGGAGGAGATCGAGGACCTGGTGGACCGGCTCACCGGCCGGGACCGCGCGCGGCGCCCGCCGGACGACCCGGCCGAGCACCTGGCCGAGGATCTGATCGACGACCCGACCGACAGCGGAGGAGCCGCCCCGTGGGACCCCTGATCGTCCAGAGCGACCGGACCGTGCTGCTCGAGCTCGACCACGAGGACGCCGACGACGCCCGGCGGGAGCTCGCGGCCTTCGCGGAGCTCGAGCGCGCCCCGGAGCACGTGCACACCTACCGCATCACCCCGCTGGGCCTGTGGAACGCCCGGGCCGCCGGGCTGGACGCCGAGCAGGTGCTCGACGTCCTCCTCACCCGCTCCCGCTTCCCGGTCCCCCACGCCTTGCTCCTGGACATCGACGAGACGATGTCCCGCTACGGCCGCCTGGTGCTCGAGCAGGACCCGGTGCACGGGCTCGTGCTGCGCTGCCACGACGCCCCCGTCCTGGAGGAGATCGCCCGGCACCGGAAGATCGCCCCGCTGCTCGGTCCCCGCATCGACGGCGCCACCACGGTGGTGCACGCGAGCGCCCGCGGCCAGCTCAAGCAGCTGCTGCTCACCGTGGGGTGGCCGGCGGAGGACCGGGCCGGCTACGTGGACGGCACGCCCCACCCCGTCGCCCTGACGGAGACGGACCCCCTGACGGGCGAGGCCTGGGCCCTGCGCCCCTACCAGCGCCACGCGGTGGAGAACTTCTGGGCGGGCGGCAGCGGCGTCGTCGTCCTGCCGTGCGGCGCGGGCAAGACGCTGGTGGGCGCCGGGGTGATGGCCGCGAGCTCGACGACGACGCTCGTCCTGGTCACGAGCACGGTCTCGGCGCGGCAGTGGAAGGCCGAGCTGCTGCGCCGGACCACCCTGACGGAGGACGAGATCGGCGAGTACTCCGGAGCCGTCAAGGAGGTCCGCCCGGTGACGATCGCCACCTACCAGGTGCTGACGGCGCGCCGTGGCGGGATCCACCCGCACCTCGAGCTGCTCGACGGGCACGACTGGGGGCTGATCGTCTACGACGAGGTGCACCTGCTGCCCGCCCCCGTGTTCCGGATGACCGCCGAGCTGCAGGCGCGGCGCCGGCTGGGCCTGACGGCCACCCTGGTGCGCGAGGACCACCGCGAGGGCGAGGTGTTCTCCCTCATCGGCCCGAAGCGCTACGACGCGCCGTGGCGGGAGATCGAGGCCCAGGGCCACATCGCCCCCGCCGACTGCGTCGAGGTCCGGGTGGAGCTGCCCCTCGCGGACCGGATGGCCTACGCCTCCGCTGAGGACGCCGACCGGCACCGCCTCGCCTCGTCCTCCGCGCACAAGCTCGACGTCGTGGCCCGGCTCGTGGCCCGCCACCGAGGGGAGCCGGTGCTCGTGATCGGGCAGTTCCTGGACCAGCTCGACGAGCTGGGCGCGCTGCTGGCCGCCCCGGTGCTCAACGGCAGCACCGGCACGGCCCGGCGGGAGAAGCTCTTCGCCGCGTTCCGGGCCGGGGAGCTGCCGGTGCTCGTGGTCTCCAAGGTCGCGAACTTCTCGGTGGACCTGCCGGAGGCCTCGGTCGCGGTGCAGGTCTCGGGGGCCTTCGGCTCCCGCCAGGAGGAGGCGCAGCGCCTGGGCCGGCTGCTGCGGCCCAAGCACGACGGCCGCCCGGCGACCTTCTACACCGTGGTGGCCCGCGACACCGTGGACGCCGACTACGCGGCCCGGCGCCGCCGCTTCCTCGCGGAGCAGGGCTACGCCTACCGGATCGTCGACGCCGCCGCCGTCGAGGCCCCCGGCGAACTCCCCGAGGACCGGTGAGCGCCGTTCAGGCGGCGTTCAGGGTGTTCCGAGAAAATGGGCGGCGTGAAGAACGACAACCCCGAAGCGAAACTGCTCGTCGTCGACGACGAGCCCAACATCCTCGAGCTGCTGGCCACGTCCCTGCGCTTCGCCGGCTTCGAGGTGGTCACCGCCGCCAACGGCCGTGACGCCCTGGCCAAGGCGGAGTCCGAGAACCCGGACCTCGCGGTGCTCGACGTCATGCTCCCGGACATGGACGGCTTCACCGTGACCCGCAAGCTGCGCGGGTCCGGGCAGCACTTCCCCATCCTCTTCCTCACGGCGAAGGACGAGACCGAGGACAAGGTCACCGGTCTGACCGTGGGCGGCGACGACTACGTCACCAAGCCCTTCAGCCTCGACGAGGTCGTCGCCCGCATCCGCGCGGTCCTGCGCCGCACGCAGCCCGCCGAGGAGGACGACTCCCGGCTGCGCGTGGACGACCTGGTCCTCGACGACGACGCGCACGAGGTGTTCCGGGGCGAGCGGGAGATCGATCTGTCCCCCACCGAGTTCAAGCTGCTGCGCTACCTCATGCTCAATCCGAACCGGGTGCTGTCCAAGGCGCAGATCCTCGACCACGTGTGGGAGTACGACTTCAACGGGGACGCCTCGATCGTGGAGTCCTACATCTCCTACCTGCGCCGCAAGATCGACAACGACCCGGAGCTGCCCCCGCTGATCCACACCAAGCGCGGCGTCGGCTACCTCCTGCGCTCCCAGCACAAGAACCACTGACCCGGTCCCGGGATGCACACCCTGTCCTCCCGGTGGCGCTCGGCATCGCTGCGCTCGCAGCTCATGGTGCTCACGGGCCTGCTCCTGGCGCTGTCCATCCTGGTGACGAGCTTCGTGGCGATCTCGGTGCTGCGCACCTCGCTCCTGAACGACATCGACCGCGGGCTGCGGGACTCCGTCCGGCCGGTCTCCACGGTGCTGGTCGCCGACATGGGCGGGGCGCAGGGCGTCCAGGTGCCGCACGCGGGGTTCCTGCTCGACGCCGACGGCGAGACCCTCGCCGAGGCGGTGCACACCCCGGAGGGCGTGCTCGAGCGGCGGCCGGACCTGTCGCAGGTCGACCTCGAGCACGTGCGGGAGAACCCCTTCGAGCCGACGACCGTGGGCTCCGTGGACGCCCCGGACCGCCGGTGGCGGGTGGTCGCGGCCGAGACGGAACAACTGAACCTCGTGGTCGCGGTCGCCGAGCCGCTCGACGACATGAACGCGATGCTGAGCGCAGTGACTCTCCTGACGCTGAGCTTCGGGGTGGCGACCCTGTTCGCGGCCATGGCGGTCGGCTGGATCCTGGTCACCCGGGCGTTCGCGCCCCTGCACCGGGTGGAGCAGACCGCCGCCCGGATCGCCGAGGGCGACCTCTCACAGCGCATGGAGGGCTACAACCGGCAGACCGAGATCGGCCAGCTCTCGGCGTCGCTCAACGCGATGCTCGGCCACATCGAGGACGCCTTCGACGCCCGCACGCGGTCCGAGACCAAGCTCAGGCGGTTCGTGGCCGACGCCTCCCACGAGCTGCGCACGCCCCTGGTGACCATCCGGGGCTACTCGGAGCTCTACCGGCACGGCGCCCTGCAGGAGCCCGAGGACGTGGCCGGGGCGATGTCCCGGATCGAGTCGGAGGCGAAGCGGATGACGCAGCTCGTGGAGGACCTGCTGATGCTCGCGCGCCTCGACGAGCGGCGGCCCGCCGAGAACGTCGACGTGGACCTGCTCCACCTCGCGTTCGACGCGGCCGGGGACGCCCGCGCCTCCGCCCCCGACCGGCGGATCGAGGTCGGCGGCCTGGGGGGCGGGGTCCCGGTCTCGGCATGGGTGCACGGCGACGAGTTCCGGCTGCGCCAGGTCGTGGCGAACCTCGTGACCAACGCCCTGCGCTACACCCCGGAGGGCACGCCGATCGAGATCGCGGTGGGGGTGGAGCGCTCGGTCGACGACTCCTTCAACGCCGTCCTGCAGGTGCGCGACCACGGCCCGGGCATCCAGGGCGAGGACGCGGAGCGCGTCTTCGAGCGCTTCTACCGGGCCGACTCCTCCCGCACGCGCGAAACCGGCGGGACGGGGCTGGGGCTGTCCATCGTGGCCGCGATCGTCCAGCAGCACGACGGCACGGTGCGGCTCACCGAAACCCCCGGCGGCGGGGCGACGATGACCGTGCGCGTGCCGGGCATCGAGCCCGCCGACGACGCCCCGGAGGTGTGAGCGGGCCCGTCAGGACTCGTAGGTGCCCTGGTGGAAGCGCAGCTGCCAGGGCCCCAGTTCGTTGCGGGAGTCCTCCCGGACCCACAGGGAGCTGCGCAGGCTCGTGCGGTCCCCCGCCGTGAGCCGGTAGACGAGGTGCACGGCCGCGGGCCCGAGCTCGGTGGCCTCCAGCACGTGCACGTCCACCGCGCCGAGCCCCGGTTCGCGGGGCAGCCGGTCGAGGACGTCCGCCCGGGAGCGCCACGACCCCGAGGCCCCGACCTCGGCGAAGGCCTCGTGCAGCAGCTGGCCCAGCCGGCCCGCGTCCGCCCTGACCTCCGGGCGGAGCAGGTCCCGCTCGAGCTCCTGGACGGTCTCCCCCGCCGTGCGGCCGCGGGCCAGCTCCTCCTCGTGGGCGAGCAGCTCGCTCAGCAGATCGGGGTCGTGCCGGTCCTCGAACGCGCCGGGATCCGTGTCCTCCCCCGGCGGCGCGGCGTCCACCGGCTCCGGGGCGTCCAGCAGCTCCCGGGCCGGGGTTCGGGGGCCCGCGCCGTCCGGGTGCCGGTGGGCGCCGTCGAAACCGGGTCCCTCGGGCGCGGGGCGCCCGGTCTGGAACGCCGTGGCCACGGCCCGGGCACGGACGTCGGCGGCCTCGTTGAGCTCGTGGCCGGCGTGGCCCTTGACCCACTCGAAGTGCACGTCGCGGCCCGCCATCGCGGCGTCCAGGGCCTTCATGAGCTCCACGTTGAGGACGGGCTTGCCGTCCCTCTTCTTCCAGCCCTTCTTCTTCCAGCCGGGCATCCACTTCGTGATCGAGTTGATGACGTACTGGCTGTCGCACAGCACCCGCAGGGGCTCGTCGGGGCGGTGGGCCGTGGCCTCGAGCAGGTCCAGGACGGCCTTGAGCTCGCCCATGTTGTTGGTGCCGTGCGGCCACCCGCCGGCCCGCCAGGTGTTGTCGTCGATGTACCAGGCCCATCCCGCGGGACCGGGATTGCCCAGCGCGGAGCCGTCGGCGGCAGCAGTGATCGTCATGGCACTCATCTTTTCACGGCGCCCGGACGCCGAGCGCCACGGCTCCTGTGCGCCACCGGCTCAGTCGCCGGGCTCCTGCTCGAGCTGCTGCTGGGCGACGTCGCGCACCCCCGCGACCCTCGACAGCTGCACGGCCGCCGTGCGCAGGTCCGTCTTGCCCTCGAGCCGCAGGAGCAGCTCCACCTCGGTGCCCTCGGACCCCTCGATCGTCCGGCTCGAGACCACGGAGGCGCTCAGCTGCAGCTCGTCGACCACCGTCAGGACCTCCCGCAGCACGCCGTGCCCGTCCTCGTAGCGCAGCCGCAGTCCCTGCGGGGCCACCATCCCGGGCAGGCGGCGGGAGAGCGGGGTCAGCAGGATCGCGGAGACGAAGTGCAGGCCGGTGGCGACGACGGCCAGCGGCACGAGCCCGGCCCCGCAGGCCATCCCGATGGCCGCGGAGAGCCAGATGCTCGCGGCCGTCGTCAGGCCGTGCACCACGTCCCGGTTCGTGAAGATCACGCCCGCGCCCAGGAAGCCGATGCCCGTGATGATCTGCGCCGCCACGCGGGAGGGGTCGGGACCGGCGTCGATGCCGGGCAAGACACCGAAGCCGTAGGCGGACACGAGGGTGAACACCGCCGACCCGGTGCCGACCAGGGTGTGCGTGCGCAGCCCGGCGCTCTTGCGCCGCAGCCGCCGTTCGAGGCCCACCAGCGAGGTGAGGCCGAAGGCGATCAGCACGAGCGCGACCTGGACGGGGACCGCGTCCCACACGACGACGTCCACGGCACCTCCTCCGGCAGCTGGTGCTAACGATTGAACACCACTTCCGGCCCCGCGGCATCAGGTGCGGGACGACGACGGGCCGGGCACCTCCGCGAGGTGCCCGGCCCGTGCCGGATGCGTGCTGGGCACGCTCGACGGGTCAGCCGTCGATCACATCATGCCGCCCATGCCGCCCATGCCGTCGTCGGCACCGGCGCCGGCGCCCGCGGGCTCCGGCTTGTCGGCGACGACGGCCTCGGTGGTGAGGAACAGCCCGGCGATGGACGCCGCGTTCTGCAGCGCGGACCGGGTGACCTTGACCGGGTCGTTGATGCCCGCGGCCATCAGGTCCTCGTACTCGCCGGTGGCGGCGTTGAGGCCGTGGCCCTGGGGCAGACCGCGGACCTTGTCCACGACCACGCCGGCCTCGAGGCCCGAGTTGATCGCGATCTGCTTCAGCGGGGCGTCGATGGCGACCTTCACGATGTTCGCGCCGGTGGCCTCGTCGCCGGTGAGCTGCAGCTTGTCGAACGCCTTCTGGCCGGCCTGGATCAGGGCCACGCCGCCGCCGGCGACGATGCCCTCCTCCACGGCGGCCTTGGCGTTGCGCACGGCGTCCTCGATGCGGTGCTTGCGCTCCTTGAGCTCGACCTCGGTGGCGGCACCGGCCTTGAGGACGGCCACGCCGCCGGCCAGCTTGGCCAGGCGCTCCTGCAGCTTCTCGCGGTCGTAGTCCGAGTCCGAGTTGTTGATCTCGGCGCGGATCTGGGCCACGCGGCCCTCGATCTCCTCGGCGGTGCCGGCGCCGTCGACGATGGTGGTCTCGTCCTTCGTCACGACGACCTTGCGGGCCTGGCCCAGCAGGTCCACGGTGGCGGTCTCGAGGGAGAGCCCGACCTCCTCGGTGATGACCTGGCCACCGGTAAGGATGGCGATGTCGGCCAGCTGCGCCTTGCGGCGGTCGCCGAAGCCGGGGGCCTTGACGGCCACGGACTTGATGGAGCCGCGCATCTTGTTGAGCACCAGCAGCGCCAGGGCCTCGCCCTCGACGTCCTCGGCGATGATCAGCAGCGGCTTGCCGGCCTGCATGACCTTCTCGAGCACGGGGACCAGGTCCTTGACCGCGGAAATCTTGGAGTTGACCACGAGGATGTAGGGATCCTCGAGGACGGCCTCCTGGCGGTCGGCGTCGGTGACGAAGTAGCCCGACAGGTAGCCCTTGTCGAAGCGCATGCCCTCGGTCAGCTCGAGGTCCAGCCCGAAGGTGTTGGACTCCTCGACCGTGATCACGCCCTCCTTGCCGACCTTCTCCATCGCCTGGGCGATGAGGCGGCCGATCTCGGGGTCGCCGGCGGAGATCGACGCCGTGGCGGCGATCTGCTCCTCGGTCTCGACCTCCTTGGCGGAGGCCAGCAGCTCCTCGGTGACCGCGGCGACGGCCTTCTCGATGCCGCGCTTGAGGCTCAGCGGGTCGGCGCCGGCGGCCACGTTGCGCAGGCCCTCCTTGACGAGCGCCTGGGCGAGCACGGTGGCGGTGGTGGTGCCGTCGCCGGCGATGTCGTCGGTCTTCTTGGCGACCTCCTTGACGAGCTCGGCGCCGATCTTCTCGAACGGCTCGTCGAGCTCGATCTCCTTGGCGATGGACACGCCGTCGTTGGTGATCGTGGGGGCGCCCCAGGCCTTCTCGAGGACCACGTTGCGGCCGCGCGGGCCGAGGGTGACCTTGACGGCGTCGGCCAGGGTGTTCAGGCCCCGCTCGAGTCCGCGGCGTGCCTCTTCGTCGAAAGCAATCATCTTTGCCATGTGACTTCGTCCCTCCTGGACGGTAGACAAACGGTCGACCTCCACGGTGCCCGCGACGGACGGCGCGCACGACGGCGGACTCTTCCCGACGCCGTGCGGCACCTCACCGTGGTGGTTGAGGTGTCACTCCTGTGCCGGTGGCTGCCCGGGTCGGGCCGGGGACCGAGCCATTAGCAGTCCACACGACTGAGTGCTAATCGCAATCTTGGCACTCGTCCCCGGAGAGTGCAAACCCCTGAGCCAATTCCGCTCAGCCCTGCCACTCCTCGCGCAGGACGCCGTAGATCAGCCGGTCGTAGTACTCGCCGCCGACCCTGCGGGCCCGGCGGATCCTGGCCTCCTCGGTGAAGCCCAGCTTCACCGCCACACGGCACATGCCCGCGTTGCCGCTCCACGTCTCCAGGTCGAGGCGGTGGGAGTCGGAGTGGGCGAAGAGGTAGTCGATCCACAGGCGCATCGCCTCGGTGCCGTAGCCGCCGCTCCAGTGCTCCGGGGAGTACACGGTGATGCCCAGGGAGCGCAGCGGCAGCAGGTGCGTGCCGTCACCGGGGTCCTCGGTGGGCATCTCCGACCAGTACCAGGACACCTGCCCGATGAACCGGTCGTCGGCGGCGTCGGCGATCACCATCGTCTCGCGCGGGTCCGGCCAGTCCCCGGCCGTCACGTGCTCCCGGAGGGTGCCCAGCCAGCGCTGGGCGCCCTCGGCCGTGAAGTTCGGGTAGAACGGGCCGTCCGTGCGCTGCCATTCGTGCTCGCCGCCGCCGGCGGGCGGCATGATCCACGCCTCGTAGTCGACGAGGTCCTCCTCGGTCCAGTCGCGGACGCGGACTCGGCTTCCTTCGATCTGCACGGTGGTTCCTTCCGGTGGCGTCGGGGATGAACGACGTCGTGGTGAACGACGTCGGGGCGGACGGGCTCCGGGACCGGAGCCGACGGGGGGGGACGCCTCGGGGACCGGGTCGGCTCAGGACCCCGGGGACGTGGCGCCCGGCGCCGGGGCGGCCTCGCCCGGGGCGTTGAGGAACGAGAACACCCCGACGCCGAGGGTCAGCACCCCAGCCAGGACGATGGCGGTGAGCTCCCGGGCGCCCACGCGGACGGTCGGCCGGACACCGCGGTGGGCGCCCTGGCGGGGCCCGTCCTCGGGGACGTCGTCGAACTCGTCGTGCGGGTACTGGGTCATCCGTGGTCTCCTCGCTGCCGGCGCAGCCTGGCCACGAGCATCGGGTCGTGCTCGAGGGCGGCGCGGGTGTCGATCAGGACGTTGAGCCGCTGGTAGTAGTGGGTGGGCGAGAGGTTCAGGCGGCGGCGGATCTCCATCTCCTTCGCCCCCTGGTACTTCCACTGCAGGTTCTCGAGCGAGAGGATCTCGCGGTCCACGGCGTCCAGGCCGGCCCCCTCCCCGGGGTCTTCCCCGTCGGGGGCGGCCTCCCCGTCCGGCACCGGCTCCGCGCCGGGTGCAGCCTCCTCGGCCGGCACCGGCTCCGCGCCGAGGGCGGCGTCGTCGTCGGGCCGGGCGTCCGCGGGCACCGCGTCGTCGGGCACCGCGTCCTCGCCGGTCACCGCGACTCGGCCCGCGGCCGCAGGGAGAGGGTGGTCAGCTGCGCGTCCTCGCCCGCGTCCACGACGGCGCGCACTGCCGCGGCCACGGACTCCGGCCGGAGGTAGCGCTCCGGGACGTACTCGTGGCCCAGGCCCGCCTGGATGTCCCGCTGCATCTGCGTGTCGACCGGGCCGGGGTGCACCGAGCTGACCACGACGCCGTCGGCCTCGACCTCCTGGCGGAGCGAGTCGGCGAGCGCGCGCAGGGCGAACTTCGAGGCCGCGTAGACGGCGTCCCCGGCGCGGGCGTTGAGCCCCGAGCCGGAGTTGAGGAACACGACCTTCCCCCGGGCCGCTCGCAGGGCCGGCAGCAGGAGCCGGGTCAGCTCCGCGGGGACCACCACGTTGAGCTCGAGCTGCCCCCGCCAGTCCGCCACGGAGGCGGCCTCCACCGTGGTGCGCCCGGCCACGGCCGCCGAGTGCACCAAGACGTCGACCCGGTCCAGGCCGGCCACCACGGACGGCAGGGCTGCGACGTCGGTCAGGTCGGCGGCGCGGACGGTGACGTGCGGGATGCCGGAGAGCTCGGCCAGCCGGCCGGCGTCGCGGCCCAGGGCCAGGACGTCGTGGTCGCGGGCGAGGTCCACCACGCACGCGCGGCCGATGCCTCCGGTGGCACCGGTGACGACGGCGAGGGGTCGGGTCTCGGTGGAGGAAGCGCTCATGCGCCCACTCTAGCCAGTCCGCCGCCGGTCCCGCCCGCCCCGGACGGAACGGGCCGGGACGGTGGCGGCCCCGGTATCCTGGCCCGCAGCCGACCACGCGGAGGAGCCCCATGGCAGCCGACCCCCACGCCGCGGGAGATCCCGGGGCGGACCCGGACAGCGCGGAGAAGCCCTCGTCGCCGGCGCAGATCACGAGACCCTCGTGGAACTACATCCTGCGCCGGACCGTCCACGAGTTCCGCCGCGACGAGTGCACGGACTCGGCGGCGGTGATGACGTTCTTCGCCGTGCTGTCCATCTTCCCGGGGCTGCTCACGGTGGTGTCGATGCTCGGCGTCGTCGGTCAGGCCGAGGCGACCACCAGGACCCTGCTGCGCCTGCTCGACGAGTTCGGGGTCCCGGAGGGGGCCGTGGCCGTGCTCGAGGGGCCGATCGGCGAGCTCACCGGCTTCCCGTCCGCGGACCTGGCGCTGGTCACCGGTCTGGTCGGCGCCCTGTGGACGGCCTCGGGCTACGTGCGGGCCTTCGGACGGTCCATGAACCGGATCTACGAGGTCGAGGAGGGCCGCCCCGCCTGGAAGCTCTACCCCGTGATGATCGCGGTGACGCTGTCCCTGGTGGTCCTGGTGGTGGGCATGATGCTGCTCCTGCTGCTCTCCGGGCCGGTCGCCGAGCGGCTCGGCGGGCTGATCGGCCTCGGCGAGGCGGCGCTCCGGCTCTGGCAGGCCGCCCGGATCCCGGCCCTGCTCCTGCTGCTCGTCTTCGTGATCGCCCTGCTCTACTACGCCACCCCGAACATCCGGCAGCCGAGGTTCCGGTGGCTCAGCATCGGCTCGGTGGTCGCCATCCTGGTCATGAGCGCTGCGACCAGCGGGTTCAGCTTCTACGTGTCCAACGTCAACGACTTCAACGCCACCTACGGTGCCATCGGCGGCGTGATCGTCCTGCTGCTGTGGATCTGGATCATGAACATCGTGCTGCTCGCGGGCGCCGAGCTCAACGCCGAGATCGAGCGCGGACGCCAGCTCCAGGCCGGGATCGAGGCCGAGGAGAACCTGCGGCTGCCACCCCGGGACCTCCGGGGCGTCCGGAAGCTGCAGGCGAAGGAGCAGGAGCTCGTCGAGGAGGGCCGCGCACTGCGCCGTCGGCACTCCGGTCCCGACCCCACGGAGCACGCCCGTGCCGGGGACGGCGCGGCACCGGCCTAGAGTGGTGCACGGCGCACCCGCCCGCACACCGGCACCGACACCCGCACCGAGGAGCATCGTGAGCGAGCCTCAACCCCTGGACAGGATCATGGCCCCCGATTGGGCGGAGGCCCTCGCCCCGGTGGAACCGCAGATCCGGCGGATGGGGCAGTTCCTGCGCGAGGAGCACGCCGACGGACACCGCACGCTCCCGGAGGGCCCGGCGGTCCTGCGGGCGTTCCAGGAACCGCTCGAGCAGGTCAAGGTGCTGGTCGTCGGGCAGGATCCCTACCCCACCCCCGGTCACGCCATGGGCCTGTCCTTCTCCGTGCAGCCCCACGTGCGCCCCGTGCCCCGCTCCCTCCAGAACATCTACAAGGAGCTGCGCGAGGACCTCGGCGTCGACCCCCCGGAGCACGGGGACCTCTCCGCGTGGTCCCGGCAGGGCGTGATGCTCCTGAACAGGGTCCTCACCGTGCGCGAGGGCACGCCCGCCTCCCACCGCGGCAAGGGCTGGGAGGCGGTCACGGAACGCGCGATCCAGGCCCTCGCCGCCCGGGGGACGCCGCTGGTGGCCATCCTGTGGGGACGGGACGCACGGAACACCGCCCCCTGGCTGGACGGCTTCCCCACGGTCGAGTCCGCGCACCCGTCCCCGCTGTCCGCCTCCCGGGGCTTCTTCGGCTCCCGGCCGTTCTCGCGCACCAACCAGCTCCTGGAGCAGCAGGGCGCGGAGCCCGTCGACTGGCGGCTGTGACACCGGCGGGCCTCCGTTAGGGTGGGCGGCATGACGACGACCCCCGGGGCCCGGCCCGCCAGACCCCGCAAGCCGCAGCTGAACCTGACGGTGCGCTCCCGCGAGCTGCTGTCCCCGTCGATGGTCCGGGTCGTCCTCGTCATCGACGAGCCCGAGCGCTACACGGACATCGTCCCGCCCGAGAAGTACGTCAAGCTCGTCTTCCTCCGGCCCGGCACGGCAGGTGTCGGCACCGCGAACCCTGGCACGAACGCTCCGGACTCCGAGACCGCGGGTTCGTCGCGCCCAAGGGCGGAGCCCGGCCGCAACCCCGACTACTGGGAGCTCAAGGAGAACCTGCCGGGCGACCGGCAGCCCGTCACCCGCCACCTCACCATCCGCCGGTACGTGCCGGAGCGGCACGAGCTATGGATGGACTTCGTGCTGCACGGCGACGACGGCTTCGCCGGCCCGTGGGCGGCCCGCGCCGAGCCTGGGGACCGCATCATCGCCCTCGGCCCCGGGGGCAGGTGGACGCCGGCCCCGGACGCCGCGTGGACGTTGATCGTCGCCGACGACGCCGCGATCCCCGCCGCCCTCGCCGTCCTGGAGACCCTCCCGGCCTCCGCGCAGGGCGAGGCGCTGCTGGAGGTGGACACGCCCTCCGACATCCAGCCGGTGTCCGCCCCGGCCGGGATGGCGGTGCGCTGGGTGTTCCGGGCGGACAGCGGTCCCGGAGAGGACCCTGCCCTGGTGCGGGCCGTTTGCGAGGCCGGGTGGCCTGCCGACCCGGAAGGGGTCCAGGTCTTCGCCCACGGCGAGCGAGAGGTCATGAAGGCCCTGCGCGAGGAGCTGTTCACGCGCCGTCGGCTGGAGCGGGACCAGGTCTCGCTGTCCGGCTACTGGGCGAGGGGCCGCACCGAGGACGTGTTCCAGGCGGAGAAGAAGCTGCCGGTCGGCCAGATTCTCTGAGCCGGACCCGCGAGCGGTGATCCTTCGGACTGCGCGGCGCCGAGCTGCTCGTCCTGAGATCGGGCCCCGGTTCTCCGCATCTCACGGCCGTTCCTCCCCGTCCCAGGGCATGGTCACGGTCCGGGTCACGGGTTCCGGCCCCGGCCCCGGCCCCGGAGAAGCGCACGGTGCTGGACGTGGCCGACGAGATCGGCCCGGCGCTGCGGCTGCCGGCGGGCACGGCGGTGCGCCGGGTGGAGAACGCGGTCCTGCTCGCCGAGAGCCTGCCCCGGGCCCTGCAGGCTCTCGAGTCCGGGGCGATCGCCCCGCGCCAGACCGAGGTGATCGTGGACCTGTGGCGGGATCTGGTGGGTGTGACCGGTCGGCCGCCCGAGCAGCGGCCACTCGACGAGGCCGTGTCCCGTGTCGTGGACGAGCTGCTGGAGAAGGCGCCGACGACCACCGCGTCGCAGCTCCGGGCGCTGGCCCGGAGGCGGCGGGCCTGGCTGCTGGCCGGGTCCCAGGAGGACCGTCGCCGGCTGGCCCGCCGGGGGCGCAGGGTGTAAATAGAACCCGAGGAGGACGGCATGGCGCGGCTGTGCGCCCTCCTGGACGCGGCCACCGCCCACGCCGTCCACGCCCGTCTCGCGTCCATCGCCGCCCGTGTGGACCCGCACAGCCCGCCGTCGGACTCGGCGGAGTCTGCGTGTGGCGGCCAGGGCGTCGCTGAGGGCCCGGGCCCGGACGACGACCGGAGCTGCTGGGAGGACGGGCCGCGCACGGCAGGGCAGCTGCGCGCCGACGTGCTCGCCGCACTGCTGCTGGACGGGGAACCCACCTGCACGCCAGAGCACCTGCGCGGGATCCGCGGGCAGGTCACGGTCACCGTTCCCGTACTCTCGCTGCCGGAGCACAGCGCACAGACTCCCGGCCGCGGATCCCTCGGCCGGTCGCCGGGCGGAGGCTGGCTCCCCGGAGGATCACCCAGCGCCGGCGGAACGACCGGCCGTGGCGGTCCGGCCGGGAGCCCGGGCTGCGCGGAGCTGGCCGGCTACGGGCCGATCCCGGTGAGCGTGGCCGAGCGGATCGCCGCCGGCGCCGGGTCCCGGTCGAGGGTTCTGACACATCCGGTCACCGGCACCGTCCTGGACCACGACCGCACCACGTACGCCGTGCCGGCCGATCTCAAGCGCCGGCTGCGAGCGAGGGACGGCACCCGCCGGTTCCCCGGATGCCGGCGCCGTGCCGAGCGCTGCGACCTCGACCACACCGTGGCCTGGGTCGAGGGCGGGCCGACCGCCGCGGACAACCTCGCCCATCTGTGCCGCCACCACCACGTCCTCGAGCACCGGGACGGCCCGCTCGGGCGCTGGCGGGTCCGACACCGCCGGCGGGAGTCCCCGGAGGGCGTCCTGGAATGGACCTCACCGGCAGGACGCGTCCACGTGACCTACCCCCAGCAGCACCACCACCCCGTGCTCTCGCCGCTGGGGATCGCCGACGACCTGCCCGTCGACGGCCGGCCCCCGGCAGAGCAGGCACCGGACGAGCCGTCACCGGCTGCGGTCCTGTGGACATCCCGCAGGACCGTGCCCTCCGGCGCCCGACCTCACGAGGTCCGCCCCGATGGGGTCCGGCAGGACGACGACCCGACCCGGTTCTGAACCGCACCGACGATCCAGCCGGGTGCTGCCCCGGGCCCACAGGTCACCACAGCGCTGACCCGGACCCACGGCCCACCCCGGTGATGCCCCAATTCCACATCTCACCACGGTGCCGTCCGTGGTCCGCGTGTCAGCGGCGCCGGTTGCGCCGGGAACTGGTGCCGTTGAGGTGCCCCACGAAGGGGCGCATGAGGTACTTGCCGAGCACCACCCCGGAGGCCAGGGCCACGATCGAGGCCATCGCGTTGACGAGCCCCACGATCCCGGGGCCGTAGGTGTCCGTCTCCACGGTGATGGTGTACATGCCGCGGAAGATGGACAGCCCGGGCAGCAGGAAGGTCATCGCGGGGATCGCCAGGACCAGCTGGGGAATCCGGTGCCGGGCCGCGAGCACGGTCGCCACGCACCCGCTGGTGATCGCCGCGAGCGCCGTGTCCAGGCGGGAGCCCAGGCCGGCGGCCATGCCGGTGTGGTAGACCACGAGGCCGCCGAGGGCGGCGGCCACGGTCGAGAGCACGTGACGGGGCTTGGCCTGCATCGTGACCGCGATGAGCCCGGTGGCGATCAGCATGAACACGGAGTTGGTCAGCGGGCCCACCGGGTCGAAGGCGCTCTGCGAGACGTCGACCCGGGGCATGCCGGCGTAGCCGGCCACGGAGATGCCACCGGCGATGCCGGCCACGATGCCGAGGAACGCCATGGACGTGGAGAGCAGTCGCCCGGCCGCCGTGACGGGGAACCCGTTGATCGCGTCCTGCATGGTGGAGACCATGCGGGTGGTGGGCAGGAGCAGGATGATCCCGCCCGCGATCACCCGTGCCGGGGACAGGTCGACACCGGCCCAGGACATCAGCAGGGCCATCGTGGTGAGGATCCCCGACTGGGCGGCCATGGTGAAGAACTCGGGGATCCGCCAGACGCCCAGCCGGTGCGCCACGACCTGGTTGATGACCGAGGACAGACCGGCCACGAGCGCACCCAGCACTCCCCCGCCGATGCCGACGGTGATGGTCATCGCCGCGGCGGCCGTGGCGGCCCGCACCATCCACCGCGGATAGGGCTTGGGCTTGGCGTTGATCGCCTCGAGGCGCCGCTCCGCCTCCCCGCGGGGCATCTCACCGCCCGTGATGTCCGCGACCAGCTGGTGCGTCTCGGCCAGCCCCGCGTAGTTGTCCGTCCAGGAGCGCACGACCCGCATCACCGTGTGGCTGTTGGTGTCCGGGTCGTTGAAGACGTCCTCGCGGGTGCGGGTGTCCCCGCCGTCCGGCTGGTCGTCGGCGATGTAGTTGATCGTCACGGCCTGGTTGGTGATGTCCACCTCGACGTTCTCGACCCCGTAGGTGGCGCATACCGCGATGATGGCGTTCTCGACGTCGAGGGCGTCGGCGCCGTAGTGGAACATGGTCTCCGCGAGCCGCAGCGCGAAGTTCAGGGTGCGCCGGGCCTGCCGGCTGGTGGACTCCCCGAACCGGCGCAGATTGGCGAAGGGCGAGGCGTTGAGCCGTTCCACCACGCGCATGGGGGCGGTCGGGGCGGCCTCCCCCTGCAGGATGGAGCGCAGCCGGGCGCGCCCGCCGGGCCGGGCCCCCTGCGCCCGGGTGGACGGGTAGGCGCCCCGCTGCATCCGGTCGGAGCTCTTGCCGGGAGCCGGGAGCGGTCCGATCGTCGTCGTCTCCGGGCGGGAGACGGGGACCGTGTCGGTGCCGGTGCGGCGCCGCCGACGCGCCGACGCCGGCAGGGGCACGGTCTCGGCGGCGGAGAGCAGCTCGCGGCGCTTCTCCGGCTCGGGGGTGTCCCCGTGCCGGCGGATCAGGCTCGTGCTGAGCACGGGCAGCGCCTGCGGGGCGTCGGGCACGATGTCGAGCGCGGGGGTCCCGGCGCGGCGCCGGGCGTGCTGGGCCTGGTCCTCGGTGGGGCGCACCGCGGGCAGGCCCGCGCCGTGCCAGGCGACCGGGCGGGCGGCGCCCGTGAGCGTCGTGTCCCCGCCGGGACCGAAGGGCTCGACGACGTGGAGGTCGGGCTCCTCGGCCCCGTCCGACGAGGGGTAGGCGGCGAACGGGCGCAGGGGGGCGCGCTGGTCGGTCACCACGCGGCGTTCCTCCTTCCGTGGCGCGGGGGCGGGAGCCCGGCGGGCGGTCGGGGTCGGAGTCGGATCAGTAGAAGGGCTGGCCCGTGCGGCGGACCCACAGCTGGCGCTGGACCTTCTCGGCCACGTTGGTCCACACCGCGTACTTGGCGGGGCTCAGGACCTGGTCGTGGACGCCCACGAAGTCGACCACGGTCTTGGTGAAGCTCGTCTTGAACAGACCCAGACCGTAGTAGGGGTGCTCCTTGTTCTTGAGCTGGTCGCTCGGCGGGGTGCCGCAGAAGTCGTACTCGACGATCCCGTGCTCGCGCATGAGGTCCGTGATCGCGGTCCACTGCAGCAGGTGGGAGTCACCGTACTGGCGGCGCCGGGGCTTCGAGCCGCCGTCCTTGTAGGTGCCCTTGGTGCCGTAGGCGATGACGTAGGCGCCCACCGAGGGCTCGCCGTCCTCGTAGGTGAAGTACAGCCGCCCCTGGCCGGCCCGCTCGAACGCCGTCCAGAACTTCGCGTAGTACTCGTAGGAGCGCAGGTTCACGTTCGCGTCCCCCTGCCCCACGGTGTCCATGAGCGCGTACATCCGGCGCATGTTCCGCTCGGTCAGTTCGACCCGTTCGACGGTGCAGCCCTCGCGCAGGGCCCGCCGGACGGCGTTGCGCCCGCGGGAGTGCAGCGACTTCAGCACGGCCTCCTCGTCCCGGTCGGTGTCGAGGACCGCCGTGGAGTCGTTGGGCTGGATGTTGAAGGACTTCTTCAGCCCGGCCCGCGCGAGCACGCCGCGGGCATAGTCGGAGTCCAGGACGTCCGGCTCGATCTTGATCGCGAAGACGTTCAGCCGCTGCTCGGCCACGAGCCGGGCACTGGCCGCGGCGATCCCGGGGATGTCGTCGACGGAGGCGACGTCCGGGCCCTTGATCATGTACCAGAGCTTGCCGAGGGCGGGCACCGCCTTCTCGAGGACGAGGTTGCAGGACGCCTGTCCGCCGTCGGCGGGCTCGTGCACGAGGTGCAGGGGCCGCCAGCCGTGGTCCGCCTTGACGTCCGCGAAGGACGCCGACTGCAGCAGGTTGCCGCCGTGCGGGTTCGCCGTGACGTGGGTGTCCCAGGCCTCGATCTCCTGGGCGGTGGCGAAGCGTGCGGTGAACTCTCGCAAGGCTCTCTCAATCGTCGGGGTCGTCGGGGCCGGCCGGCCGGGGGTGGCCGGCGAGCCGGTGCGCCGGCGGGGGCCGGCCCCGGTCAGTCTAACCGCGCGGGCCTGAGGGGCCCCTGAGCCGTGCCGGTCGGGCGCCGCGCCGCCGACCCGTCCCCGCGGCGGGCCCGGGACGGGGCCGGGGCGGCACCGGGTGCCGCGCTGTGTATTCTGTTCAGGCGGTTCGCACCGGCAGGTCCGCGGCGCGCACCGGCAGGTCCGCTCCGATCCCCGGCGCGGTCCGGACCAGGGAGGTGGCGGGAGCCGTGGGTGGACCGGGCGGGCGCTGGAGCATCGCCCGCGCCGCGGTCCTCGTGACCGGGCTGACCGCCGTCTCCACCGTGCTGGGCTTCGCCCGGGACGTCGTCGTCGGCGCCGTCTTCGGCGCGGGCGCCGAGCTCGACGCGTGGCTGGTGGCGCAGGGCGTGCTGAACGTCGTCCTCGGCCTGATCGCCTGGGCGATGGCGCGCTCCGTGACCCCCGTGACCTCGCGGGAGGCCGCCCGGGAGCGCGCCGACGGCACGGAGTGCCGCGGCCACCGCGGCTTCGAGGTCTCCCTCACCGTCACCGTGGTCGTCCTCGGCCTGGCCGCCGTGGTGACGGGGCTGCTCGCGGAACCGGTGACGGCCCTGCTCGCCCCCGGGTTCGACGACGCCCAGACCGCCACGGCCGCCTCGCTCACCCGGATCGTCCTCGTCGCGACGGTGCTCGTGGCCGGCACGGACCTGCTGGCCTCGCTCGTCCAGGCCCACGGCCGCTTCGCGTGGTCCTCCCTGCAGGGCGTCCCGTTCAACCTCGTCATGATCGCCGCGGCAGGTCTGTTCGGGCCCCGGTACGGCGTCTCGGCGCTCGCCGTGGGCTACGTGGTGGGCTCGGCGGCGCGGCTGCTGATGCAGGTGCCCCCCGTGCGGGCGCTCGGCGCCCGGCTCCGGCCCCGGTGGGACCTGCGGGACCCGGGCTTCCGGGAGATCGCCCGGCTCGTGCCGCCCATGCTGGTGGGCAACGCCGTGGTCAACATCAACACCCTCGTCGACCGGGCGGTGGGCTCCACCCTCGAGGACGGCACGATCACGGCGCTGACCTACGGCTGGCGCCTGGTCGACCTGCCGGAGACCGTCGTCATCGCGGCCCTGCTCGTCCCCCTGTACCCGGCCCTGGGCGCCTCCGCGGACGACCGGCCCGAGCTGCGCCGGCTCGTCGACCGCGGGCTGTCCGTGGTCGTCACCGTGCTCGCCCCGGTGTGCGCGGTGTTCGTGGTCGCGGCCGGACCCCTCGTCGCCACGGCCTTCGGGCACGGCGCGTTCGACGACGGGGACGTCGCGGCGACGGCCACCGCGGTCGCCTGGTACGCGCCGGCGTTGCTCGCGCTCGGCTTCCGGCAGGTGGTGGTCCGCGCGTCCTACGCCATCGGCGACTCCCGCGGGCCGGTGGTCGTGGCGGTGCTGGCGATGGTCGTCAACGTGGTCGGCGACGTCCTGCTGGCCCCGGTGCTGGGCCTCGCCGGCATCGCCGCGGCCACGACCGCGTCCCTGGTCGTGGCGGCGCTGCTCAACGCGTGGCTGCTGCACCGGCGGCACGCCGGGCTGGACGCCAGAGCGACGACGGCCCTGGTGGCGCGAGCGCTCGTGCTGGCGGCCGTCGCCGGCGCCGCAGGGCTGGGTGCGCGGGAGGCGCTGGCGGAGCTGCCCTCGTTCGTGCTCGCGGCGCTCTGCGCCGCCGTGGTGGGCGGGACGTACCTGTTCGGGCTCGTCGTGCTGCGGGCTCCCGAGCGCCTGCTCGTGGGCGAGACGCTGCGGACGCTGCGCCGGCGCTGACGCGGCGCCGCCCTACCCGGAGCGGGCGCCGTTCCTGAGCCGCCAGGTGGCCAGGTGCCACGTGGGCCCGGGATCGCGCAGGTCCCACACGCTGTGCTGGGCGCCGCGGCCCCAGCGGAGGGTGTCGGCGACGTCCGAGGCCAGACCGCCGCGGCGCTCCACGGAGGCTCGTCGCAGGTCCCCGGCGAGCCAGGCGTAGCGGACCCCGGGGCGGGCGTCCGGCAGCTCCGGCACGGGCGCGCCGAGCACCAGCCGGCCCCACGCGTCGGCCAGCCCGGGACGGGCGGCCTCGGCCAGGGCCATCGAGCCGAAGAAGCGGCCGTTGAGGTCGATGAGCTGCGGGACGCCGTCGTCCCCGGTGAGAAACTGGAGCTCCACGAGGCCCCACCAGCCCAGGTCGCGCAGCAGCACCTCGGCGCGCACCGCGAGCTCCTCGTCGACGGGCACCGTCTGCGCACGGGCCGAGACGCCGTTGGGCGTGGGCCACAGCCGGGAGGTGGTCTGCTGCACCCGGCCGCGCAGGCGGCCGTCGTGGTGGACCCCGATGAGGGCCCCGAGGGTGCCGCGCACGGGCACCTGCAGCACCGGCTCGGCACCGGCCTCGCGGATCCGCCGCACCTGTCCGGCGGCGGCGGGGGCGTCCGGGAAGAGCTTGGCCTCGATGCGGTGGGGCCGGGTCTGCCCGGGCGCCCAGTGCGCCCGGCACTTGACGACGACCGGGCCGTCCCAGGCGGCGAGCGCCTCGTCCGTGGCCGCCAGCGTCCGGGGGGCGGTGAGGCCCGCCCGGGCCGCCCGGTCCGCGAGCCCGATCTTGTCGAGGGCCGCCGCGACCACGTCCGGGCCCGGGTGCGCCACCGCCGCAGGGAGGTGCTGGCGGTAGGCCGAGACCGCGGCCATCCAGTCGTCGCCGGCGCCGAAGACGACGTCGTAGGCCCCCTCCGCGACCGCCCGGCGGACGCCGTCGATGAAGCGGGCGCCGTCCCCGCGCGGGCGGGGCACCTCGTGGCGGGCCGCGGCCGCTCGCGTGGCTCCGAGCATGCCCGGTCCGTCGGGGGTGCCGACGCCCACGTGCCAGCCCGCCCGTTCGAGGGCGCGCGCCGCCGCGAGGGCCCCCCGGTCCCGGCCCGTGCCCACGATGAGGGCCCGCCGCGGGGCCTGCGCGGCGCGCTCCGGCTCCCGGCGGCGGTGGTCGAGCGGTGGTCGATCGGCGGTCATCGGTCCTCCATCGGAGTGTGCGGGCATCCCCTCCACGGTAGTCGGAGCACGTGAGAGGTCCGTGCGGCGGGTCGGCACGCGCGACGGCGCCCGCTCACCGTGCGGTGGGCGGGCGCCGTGGCTGGACGGTGCGGCGGGGTCCTACTCGGCGTCGTGGTCCGTCTCGAGGATCTGCACGAGCGCGTCGAGCGCGTCGTCGGCGCCCGCGCCCTCGGCGCGGAGGACGACCTTGTCCCCCTGGCCGGCGCCGAGGGACATGAGCGACAGCACGCTCGAGGCGTCCATCGCCTCGTCCTCGGGCTCGCCCTCGGCGGCGATCGTGATGTCGAGGTCGTACTCCCCGGCGGCCTCGGCGAAGATCGCGGCGGGACGGGCGTGCAGGCCGACGGACGAGGCGATGGTGGCGGTGCGTTCTGCCATGGTGGTGCTCCTTCGGGTTGCGGGGCCCTGGGTGACGGGCCCCGGTGGTTGGGGTGGTGCGGAACGGTGCGGTCGGTGGATCAGAGGCCGAGCTCGGCGAGCACGCTGAGCTCGGTCCGCACGGCGGCGGAGGCCTCCTCCGCGCTGGGCTGCTCGATCGCGACCTCGGCGAGGGCCTGGGCGGTGGCGAGGTCGACGCTGCGCAGCACGGCGGCGACCGCGGCCAGCCCGCGGGGGCTCATGGACAGGGTGTGCACCCCGAGGCCCACGAGCACCACGGCGAGCGCGGGGTCGGCCGCGGCCTCGCCGCAGACGCCCACGTTGCGCGGGCCGGCGCCCTCGGACTCGGCCCGGCGGGCGCCCTCCACGGTGTACCGGATCATGCGCAGCACGGCGGGCTGCCACGGGTTGTTGAGCTCCGCGAGGGAGCCCATCATCCGGTCGGCGGCCATCGTGTACTGGGTCAGGTCGTTGGTGCCCAGGGAGACGAACTTGACGTGGCGCAGGATCTGGTCGGCGGTGACGGCCGCGGACGGCGTCTCGACCATGACCCCGGGCACCCGCAGGCCTGCGGCGGTCGCCATCACGGCGAAGTCCCGGGCCTCGGAGGGCGTGGCGATCATCGGCGCCATGACCCACACGTCCGCGTCCGTGGCCTTCTCCGCCAGCGCGATCGCCTCGAGCTGCCGGGCCAGCACGCCCGGCACGGAGCGGTCCGTGCGGTAGCCCCGGACCCCGAGCGCGGGGTTCGGCTCGGCGGTGTCGGTGAGGAAGGGCAGCGGCTTGTCCGCCCCGGCGTCGAGCGTGCGGACCACGACCTTTTTGCCGGCGAAGGACTCGAGGATCGCGGTGTACTGCTCCACCTGCTCCTCGACCGAGGGCTCCTTGTCCCGGCCCAGGAAGCAGAACTCGGTGCGCAGCAGCCCCACGCCCTGGGCCCCGGCGGCAGCCGCCGTGCGGGCGTCCTCGGGGGTGCCCACGTTGGCCAGCAGCGGGATCTCGGTGCCGTCCGAGAGCACGCCGCGGCCGTCGAAGGCCTCGCGCGCCGCGGCGCTGCGCACCCAGGCCTCCACGAGCTCCTGCTCGTCCGCACCGGGCTCGGTGCGGATCTCACCGGTGGCGCCGTCCACGAACACGCGGGTGCCGTCGGCGAGCGCCTCGACGCCCCGGGCCGCCACGACCGCGGGCAGCCCGAGGTTGCGGGCCAGGATGGCCGTGTGGGACTGCGGGCCGCCGCCGGAGGTGACGAGGGCCAGGACCATCTCGGGGTCCAGGGTCGCCGTGTCGGCGGGCGCGAGGTCCTCGGCGGTCAGCACGAACGGGACGTCCCGCTGCGGCACGCCCGGCATGGGCAGCCCCTGGAGCTGGGACACGAGCCGCGCCCGGACGTCCTCGATGTCCGCGGCGCGCTCGGCCATGTACCCGCCCAGGGCGCGCATCTGGTCCGCGTAGTCGCTCGCGGCCTCCCACAGGGCGCGCTCGGGGGCGAGCCCCTTGCCGTTGACGAGCTTCGCGGCGTTCTTCAGCAATGCCTTGTCCCCCGCCATGAGGGCGGTGGACTTCAGCACGTCCGCGGCGTCCTTCTCGGTCGCCACCTCGGCGCGGCGCTTGAGCTCGGCCTTGACCGCGGCGGCGGCCGTGTGCAGCCGAGCCACCGCCGCCTCGGGCTCCTCGTCCCGCAGCATCAGCCCCGCGGCCGGCTCGGAGACCGGCTCCGGCATGCTCACGAGCTCGCCGATGACGCGGCCCGCGCACACCCCCACGCCTGTCAGTGTCTGCATCGTGTTCCTCTTCCTCGAGAAGGCTCGGATCGGTGCGCACGGGCCCCGGTCGGGGCCCGTGCGCACCGCTCAGGCGGTGGTGGGCACAGCGGCGGCGTCCTCGCGCGAGCGGGTGGCGTCGGCCACCCGGCCGTGCGCACCGCCCACGTGCTTGAGGGCGACGACGATGCCTGCTGTGACCACGGTACCGACAACCACCGCGAGCAGGAACATCAGCGGGTTGCCGATCACCGGCAGGATCCACACCCCACCGTGCGGCGCGGCGGAGGTGACGCCCGTGGCCATGCTGATCGCGCCGGTCACGGCGCCGCCGACCATGGACGCGGGGAGCACGCGCAGCGGGTCGGCCGCGGCGAACGGGATGGCGCCCTCGGAGATGAAGGAGGCTCCCAGCAGCCACGCGGCCTTGCCGTTCTCCTGCTCGGCCACCGTGAAGTAGCGCTTGGCCACCGTCGAGGCGAGTGCCATGGCCAGCGGGGGCACCATGCCGGCGGCGATGACTGCGGCCATGATCTCCTGCGGGGCGGTGTTGGCGACGGTCGCGGCCCCGAGGCCGGCGGCGGCGAACGTGTAGGCGACCTTGTTGATCGGCCCGCCCAGGTCCGAGCCCATCATCAGGCCGAGGATCGCGCCGAGCGCCAGCGCACTGGCACCGGTCATGCCGTTGAGGACCTCGGTCAGCCACGCCATGAAGGTCGCGATCGGCCCGCCCAGGACCAGCAGCAGCAGACCCGCGGCGAAGATCGTGGCGAGCAGCGGGATGATCACCACGGGCATCAGCGAGCCCAGCCAGCGGGGCAGCCGGGGCTGCGCCAGCCAGTAGGCGGCGAGACCGGCCAGCAGACCGCCGACGATGCCGCCGAGGAACCCGGCGCCCATGAAGTTCGCGACCAGGCCGGCCGCGAAGCCCGGGGCGATGCCGGGACGGTCGCTCAGGCCGTAGGCGATGTAGCCGGCCAGTGCGGGCACCAGCAGGCTCATGGCCAGGTTGCCCATCTTGAACAGGACGGCGCCGATGTACTGGGCGAGGGTGAACTCGCCGAGGTTCCAGATGGTGGAGCCGGTCAGCACGTCGTCGGCGATGTTGGCGATGTCCGCCCCGGCCACCATGAAGCCGAAGGCCATGAGCAGCCCGCCCGCGGCCACGAACGGGATCATGTAGCTGACACCGGTCATCACGGCCTTGCGGATGCGGGTCCCCCAGCCCTCGTTCGCGCCGCCGGTGGCGCCCTGCTCGGCGTCCCCGCCGGCCCCGCCCTGCACGCGCGGGGCGTTCGGGTTCCCGGCGTTGGCGAGGGCCTCCTCGATCATGACCTTCGGCTCGTCGATGCCGCGCTTGACCGGCGAGGCGACGAAGGGCTTGCCGGCGAACCGGGCGCGGTCCCGGACGTCGACGTCGGTCGCGAAGATCACCGCGTCCGCCGCGGCGATCGTGGCGGGGTCCAGCTTGGTGAAGCCCGCGGAGCCCTGGGTCTCGACCTGCAGGTCGACCCCCATGTCCTCGGCGGCGTAGGTCAGCCCGTCCGCCGCCATGTAGGTGTGGGCGATGCCGGTGGGGCAGGCCGTGACGGCCACGATCTTCTTGCCGGCGTGCGGGCCGGCGTCGCCCGCGGCCGGGGAGGCGTCCGTGGCCGGCGCGGCGGACGCCGGGGCGGCGCCCCCGTCCGCGGCCCGGGCGTCGACCGAGGCGGGCACCGCGGCGGCGGACGTGGCGCCGGCGGTCGCCGGGCCGGTCGCGGAGGCGCCCTCGGCGGTCCCGCCGAGGCCCAGCGCGTCGTCGACGATCCGGACGACCTCCTGCTCGGACCGGGCGGCGCGCAGGGCGGCCACGAAGTCCTTCTTCATCAGCGAGCGGGCGAGCTTGGCCAGCAGCTTCAGGTGCGTCTGGTCGGCGCCCTCGGGCGCCGCGATGAAAAAGACGATGTCGGCGGGGCCGTCCTTGGCGCCCCAGGGGACGCCCTGCGCGAGCCGGGCCATGACCAGGGTCGGCTCGGTCACGGCGGCGGAGCGGCAGTGCGGGATCGCGATGCCGCCGGGGATGCCGGTGGCGGTCTTGTTCTCGCGGGCGATGGCGTCCGCCAGCAGCCCGTCGAGCTGCTCGGCGCGGCCGGTGCGCTGCACCAGGGCGGCGAGCCGGCCGATGACGGTTTCCTTGTCTGCCCCCAGGTCCTGGTCGAGCGAGACCAGGTCGGGAGTGATGAGCTCGGACACGATGTCCTCCTTGAGCGGCCGGGCCGGTGGCCCGGGTGGTTCGGATGAGGTGGGGTGGAGTGGTTCGGTTCAGCCGGAGACGGCGCGCGCGGGGAGCTCCCGCACGGTGACCGCCTCCGGGGTGGTCTCGGAGAGGGCGGGGACCCGGGTGCCCGGCAGGGCGGCCGCCGCGGACCCGGAGGCCACGGCCTGCCGCAGGCACTCCGGCGGCGCGTCCCCGCGCTCCTGGGCGATGAGGTAGCCCGAGAGCGAGCTGTCGCCGGCGCCCACGGTGGAGCGCACGGCCACGGGGGCGTGGACGGCGTGCCAGGAGCCCTCCGGGACGGTGAGCACGGCTCCGCCGGCCCCGAGGGTCGTGAGGACCGCGCCCAGGCCGCGGTCCACGAGCGCGGCGGCGGTGGCGGCCGCGAGGTCGGGATCCGCCTCGAGCCGTTCGCCGTCGACCGTCCCCACGAGCTCGGCGAGCTCCTCGCCGTTGGGCTTGATGAGGTCGGGCAGGGCGTCGTCGCCGGACACGGCGCCCCGCAGCGCCGCCCCGGAGGTGTCCACGGCGAACAGGGGCGAGCGCTCCCCCAGGGCCGTGCGGACCCGGCGGACGATCCGGGCGTAGACGTCCTCCGGGGCGCCGGGCGGCAGCGAGCCGGCCAGGACCACCCAGGAGGCGTCCGCGCCGCGGTGCACCAGGAGCTCGACGACGGCGTCGACGTGCTCGGTGCCCAGCGGCGCGCCCGGGGCGTTGATCTTGGTGGTGGTGCCGTCCGGCTCGGTGATCGTGATGTTCGAGCGGATCGGGGCGCCCACGGGGACCGCCTCGTAGGGGACCTCGGCCGCGGTGAGCTCCGCCAGCAGCGGATCGCCGGGGTCGCCCGGCAGCACGGCCAGGGTCGGGACACCGCTCGCGCGCAGCGCCCGGGAGATGTTCACGCCCTTGCCGCCGGCGTCCTGCCGGGCGCCGTCGGCGCGCTGGACGGCGCCGCGGCGCAGCGGCGCCGGGAGCTCGACCGTGCGGTCGAGGGACGGGTTGAGGGTGACGGTGAGGATCACGCGATCACCACCTCGACGTCGGCCTCCTCGAGGGCGGCGGCCAGCTCGGGGCCGGGAGCCCGGTCGGTGATGAGGGTGTCGATCTCGTCGAGCGACGCGAAGCGCATGAGGGTCTCCTGGTCGTGCTTGGCCGAGTCGCAGAGGACCACGACCCGGCGGGAGGTCTGGATGATGGCGGTCTTGACGACCGCCTCGATGGGGTCCGGGGTGCTCAGCCCGAACGCGGCGTGGATCCCGTTGCAGCCCACGAACGCGAGGTCCGGGCGCAGGCGGGTGTAGTGCTCCGCGGCCCGTCCGCCGGCGGCGGCCCAGGTGAGCTTGCGGACGCGCCCGCCGACGAGCTCGAGCCCGATGCCCGAGGCGTCGGCGAGCTTGGCTGCGATGTGCAGGGCGTGGGTGATGATGAGCTGCTCCTGCCCGTCCGGCAGGGTGGAGTCGGTGCGGACGATGAGGTCGGCCAGGGCCTCGACGGTGCTGCCCGCGTCGAGCACGACGGCCCCCGCCCCGCTGGTGCGCAGGAGGTCGAACGCCGCCTGCGCGATCCGCCGCTTCTCCGGGGTGTTCAGGTGCTTGCGGGACGAGATGGCCTTCTCGTCGGACGTCGACTGGTCCGCGGAGACGGCGCCCCCGTGCACCCTGCGGAGCCTGCCCGCGGCCTCGAGGGCCGCGAGGTCGCGGCGGACCGTCTCCATGGTGACGTCGAAGCGGCGCGCCAGGTCCGCGCCGTTGACCCGGCGAGTCGTGAGCACCAGCTCGGCGATCTCGGCCTGGCGTTCTTCTGCGAACATGGCGTGCACCTCACGAACGGGAACGATGGACTGTCTTTGCGTTCCCTTGAGTTTATGTGAGTTCGTGTGGTTTTACCAGGGGTTGTGGTGATCCACTTCACGAAAGGCCACAATCGGCGGCGCGGCCCCGGCCGACCGGGCGGGGCACGGTGTCCGCGCCCCGGCGTAGCCTGGATCACGGACCGTCCGGCCCACCCCGCCCGTCCCGCCACCAGGAGCGGACGCCCATGCTTCTCCGTCTCGTCCGGCAGCACACCGGCCGCTACCTGCCGTGGGTCCTGGCCGTCGTCGCGCTCCAGCTGGTCGCCACGATCGCCGCGCTGCTGCTGCCGAGCCTCAACGCCCGGATCATCGACGAGGGCGTCGTCCGGGGTGACACCGGTCTGATCCTGCGCGTCGGGGAGGTGATGCTCGGCGTCGCGCTCCTGCAGGTGGCGGCCGCCGTCGCCGCGGTGTACTGCGCGGCCCGGGCGGCGATGGGCACCGGCCGCGACCTCCGCCGCGCCGTGCACCGGCAGGTCGGCTCCTTCGGCTCCCGGGAGATCAACGGCTTCGGGGCCCCCACCCTCATCACGCGGGGCACCAACGACGTCCAGCAGATCCAGATGCTCGTGCTCATGGGGCTCAACTTCATGGTGGCGGCGCCCATCATGTGCGCCGGCGGGATCGTGATGGCCCTCCGGGAGGACGCCGGGCTCTCCTGGCTCGTGTGGGTGTCGGTGCCCGTGCTCGGGATCGCGGTGGGCGTGCTGGTGGGCCTGCTCATGCCTCTCTTCCGGCTCATGCAGGGGCGGATCGACCGGATCAACGCGGTGCTGCGCGAGCAGATCGTCGGCATCCGGGTGGTGCGGGCCTTCGTGCGGGAGGACCACGAGCGCCGTCGCTTCGCGGCCGCCAACCGGGAGCTCACCGACGTGTCGGTGCGCATCGGCTCCCTGTTCGTGCTGATGTTCCCGGTCATCACCATGATCCTGCACCTGGCCACCGCCGCCGTGCTGTGGTTCGGCGGCCAGCGGGTGGGGGCCGGGCAGATCCAGGTCGGCTCGCTCACCGCCTTCCTGCAGTACCTTCTGCAGATCCTGACGGCCGTGATGATGGGGACGTTCATGGTCATGATGGTCCCGCGCGCCATGGTGTGCGCCGAGCGCATCACCGAGGTCCTGCGCACCGAGCCCTCCCTGCGGGAGCCCGCCGAGCCCGCGGTCCCCGCCTCCCGGACCGGTGCGGTGGAGCTGCGCGACGTGACGTTCCGGTACCCCGGGGCGGAGCTGCCCGTGCTGGAGGGCGTGGGCTTCCGGGCCGGACCGGGCCGGACGACCGCCGTCGTCGGCGCCACCGGGTCGGGCAAGTCCACCCTCCTGCACCTCGTCCCCCGGCTGCTGGACCCCACCGGGGGCACGGTGGAGCTCGACGGCGTCCCGCTGCCCCGGCTGTCCCACGAGCAGATCGCCGCCCGGGTGGCCCTCGTGCCGCAGCGGCCGTACCTGTTCTCCGGCACCGTGGCCT
This sequence comes from Kocuria sp. CPCC 205263, assembly GCF_040981075.1. NCBI lineage: Bacteria > Bacillati > Actinomycetota > Actinomycetes > Micrococcales > Micrococcaceae > Kocuria > Kocuria sp. CPCC 205263. The sequence continues at coordinate 43,843 of NZ_JAVKPV010000015.1, forward strand.
CCAACCTCCGGCTCGGGGACGCCGGGGCGACGGACGAGGAGCTCTGGGCCGCGCTGCGCACCGCGCAGGCGGAGGACTTCGTCCGCCGGATGCCCGGGGGGCTCGAGGCCCCGATCGCCCAGGGCGGCGTCAACGTCTCCGGCGGGCAGCGGCAGCGGCTGTGCATCGCACGGGCGCTGGTGGCACGCCCGGTGGTGTACCTCTTCGACGACTCGTTCTCCGCCCTGGACGTGGCCACCGACGCCCGGCTGCGCGCCGCCCTCGTGCCGGCGACCCGGGACGCGACCGTCCTGGTCGTGGCCCAGCGCGTGTCCACGGTCCGGGACGCGGACCAGATCCTCGTCCTGGACGCCGGGCGGATCACGGCGCGCGGGACCCACGACGAGCTGCTAGCCTCCTCCGGCACCTACCGGGAGATCGTCGAGTCGCAGACCCGCGCGGAGGAGGTGGCCTGATGGCCGCGCCCGCCCCGCCGCGCAGGCCCCAGCACTTCTGGTCCTCCGCCGGACGGCTGCTGGGCCTGCTCGCCCCGCAGCGGCGGGCGCTGGTGCTCGTCCTCCTGGCCGGGACCGTGTCCGTGGCGCTCAACGTCTGGGCCCCGCTCGTCCTGGGCCGGGCGATGGACGTGATCTTCACGGGGGTGCTCGGCCGGGACCTGCCCGCGGGCGCGACACGGGAGGAGGTGGCCCAGGACCTGCGGGACCGGGGCGAGCAGAACCTCGCGGACCTGGTCTCCGCCGCGGACGTCGTTCCCGGGGCGGGGATCGACTTCTCCGCGCTCGCCCGGCTGATCGCGGCGGTGCTGGTCATGTACCTGGTGGCCTCGCTGCTGATGTGGGCGCAGGGCTGGCTGCTCAACCGCCTGGTCATGCAGGTGGTCCACGACCTGCGCAGCGCGGTCGAGGACAAGCTGAACCGGCTGCCGCTGGGGTGGTTCGACACCCGTGAGCGCGGGGACGTGCTCTCACGGGTGACCAACGACGTCGACAACGTCCAGACGGCGCTGCAGCACTCCTTCGCCCAGCTGGTCCAGTCCCTGCTCACGGTGGCGGGCATCGTGATCATGATGTTCGTGGTGTCGTGGCAGCTGGCGCTCGTGGCCCTCGTCGCCCTCCCCCTGTCCGCGGGGGCCGCCGGGTTCATCGGGGTGCGCGCCCAGCGCCTGTTCACGGAGCAGTGGCGCGCCACCGGCGCCCTCAACGGGCACATCGAGGACTCGTTCTCCGGCCACGAGCTGATCAGGGTCTTCGGCCGCGAGCAGGAGATGGCCGAGCGATTCGACGAGCGCAACGAGGAGCTGTACCGGGCGGCCTTCGGGGCACAGTTCGTCTCCGGCACGATCATGCCCGTCATGCAGTTCATCTCCTACCTCTCCTACGTGGGCATCGCCGTGCTCGGCGGGCTGCGCGTGGCCTCCGGGCAGCTGAGCCTCGGGGCGGCGACCGCGTTCATCCAGTACTCGCGGGAGTTCACCCAGCCCCTGTCCCAGATGGCGGGCATGGCCAACACCCTGCAGTCCGGGGTGGCCTCCGCGGAGCGCGCCTTCGAGCTGCTCGACGCCCCGGAGCAGCAGGCCGACACCGCCCGCGCCCGCCTGCCCGCACGGTCCCCCGGCCGGGTGCGCTTCGAGCACGTCTCCTTCTCCTACGTCCCGGGGGCCCCACTCCTCCAGGACCTGACCTTCGAGGCGCTCCCCGGCCGGACCGTGGCCGTCGTGGGTCCCACCGGCGCCGGCAAGACGACGCTCGTGAACCTGGTGCTGCGCTTCTACGAGCTCGACGCCGGGCGGATCACGCTGGACGGCGTGGACATCACCGACCTCTCGCGCGCCGAGCTGCGCTCCCGGGTCGGGATGGTCCTGCAGGACGCCTGGCTGTTCGGCGGGACCATCCGGGAGAACATCCGCTACGGACGGCTGGACGCCACGGACGAGGAGGTGCTCGAGGCCGCCCGGGCGACCCTCGTGGACCGCTTCGTGCGCGCGCTGCCGGAGGGCTACGACACCGTGATCGACCCGGAGGGCAGCAACGTGTCCGTGGGCGAGCGGCAGCTCATCACCATCGCCCGGGCCTTCCTGTCCGACCCCTCCCTGCTGATCCTGGACGAGGCGACGTCCTCGGTGGACACCCGCACCGAGGTGCTCGTGCAGCAGGCCATGGCCGCGCTGCGCAGCGACCGGACCTCGTTCGTCATCGCGCACCGTCTCTCCACCGTCCGCGACGCGGATATCATCCTGGTGATGGAGGACGGCCGGATCGTGGAGCGGGGCGCCCACGACGACCTGCTCGCCGCCCGGGGCGCGTACGCCGCGCTGCACGCGAGCCAGTTCGCGGCTCCGGCGGTCCCCGACGACGCCCCCACCGACCAGCAGCCCCTCGACGTGCAGGAGAGCACCACCCATGACACCCCGTGAGCTCTACGGCCGCTTCGCCCTCGCGGAGGCGGTGACCTGGACGCTGCTGATCCTCGGCATGGTCCTGAAGTACACGGGGGTCTCGGAGTCCTTCGTGCCCGTCTTCGGCATGCTGCACGGGGTCGTGTTCCTGGGCTACTGCGTGGTGACCTGCTTCGTCTGGGTGGACCAGCGGTGGTCGGCGGGCTTCGGGGCGCTGGGCCTGGCCAGCGCGGTCGTCCCCTACGCCACGCTCCCCTTCGAGCGCCGCGCCGAGCGCACGGGCCGGCTCGCCGGCGGCTGGCGCCTGGCCCCCGGCGGCGACCGTCCCGCCACCGTGCTGGAGCGGCTGGAGGCCTGGTCCCTCCGCAGCCCGTGGCTGGCCGTGGCGGCGGGTGCGGTCGTGGTGGCGGGCCTCACCTCGGTGCTCCTGTACCTGGGCCCGCCCGTCCCCCGCGGCTGAGCCCGGCCCGGCCGCGCCGGTTCCTGGCGGGCACGCACCCGGTATAGCGTGGACGTCAGGACGGCCCCGCCGACCGACGGCGGTGCCACGAGGAGGATCCACGTGACCAATTTCGCCAACGTCGAGCGCCGGCACCTCGCCGCGCTCCTGCGCCGACTGGGCCCCGACGCCCCGACCCTGTGCGAGGGCTGGAGGACCCGTGACCTCGCCGTGCACCTCGTCGTGCGCTCCGGGCGGCCGGACGTCCTCGCCGGCCAGGTGCTCCCGCGGGTGCCCGTGCTGGGCGAGCGCGCCCGCCGCGCCGAGCAGGCCGTCGCCGGCCAGCCCTGGGAGGAGCTCGTGCGGAAGGTGGAGCACCCGCCGCTGTACTCGCCCGCGCGGCTCGGACCGGTGGACAAGCGGATCAACACCGTGGAGTACTTCGTCCACCACGAGGACGTCCGCCGGGCTCAGCCCGACTGGCACGAGCGCCCGCTGCTGCACGACGAGGAGCAGGCCCTGTGGCGGTCCCTGAGCCTGCTGGCCAAGGTGGTGCTCAAGGACGAGGAGGACACCGTGGTGCTCATCGCCCCGTCCTACGGCGCGGTGCGCGGCGGCCGCGGCAGGACGGGGACCGTGCGCGTGCTGCGCGCCGTGCCGAGCGAGCTGGTGCTGTGGGCCCTGGGCCGCCGGGAGCAGGCCCGGGTGGAGCAGTCCGTCGAGTAGCCCGTGACCCGCACCGACGACGGAGGGGGACCGCGCGCCGCGCGGTCCCCCTCCTGACGTCCCCGGTCCGTCAGCGAAACAGGTCCGCCCGGACGCCCATGATGATCCGGTCACCGGGGCGCGCGGTGCGCATGTACCGGGCGACCTCGTGCTCGTGCAGGGCGATGCACCCCGCCGTGGGCTTCTTGTTCGCGTGCAGGAAGATCGCGAAGCCGTTGCCCTGGATGATGGACGAGTCGGGCGGGCGGTTGTAGTTGATCACCACGCCGAGCCGGTAGTCGCCGGACAGCGAGAAGTACCACATGTTCTCGTCCGGCCAGGTGTAGCCGGTGGACTCGAAGTACTTGTTGTAGAGCGTGCCCAGGCGGCCGCCCCACCGGGAGTTGGGGTTGAGCTGACGGTAGGGCAGCGCGGTGCCCGGGTTGTAGACCCCGAAGGACTCCGTGACCGAGTACGAGCCCTGCGGGGAGAACAGGTACTGCGTGTGCCCCGAGGGCACCCCGGGCCGCTTGAACCCGCTGGCCCCCACGTAGGCGGACGTCCGCCACTCCTCGACGTAGCTTCCGCCGATCCGCACGCAGTTGACGAACGTGGCCTGCGAGCGCCCGTAGCCCTCGGCGATGGTCAGGGACACGCGCGCCGCGTTGCGGGTCGGCTGCACGGAGCGCCCCGTGTTGAGGTGGTGGCACTCGCCGCGGAACAGGTGCGTCCGGGCCCCGGTGGCGCGGCTCCAGGTGACGAGTCCCCGCTGGAACTTCTGGTGCACGGTGCCGGTGCCGACCTCGTCCGTGACGGGGTAGCCGAGCGACCCCCGCTCGCGTCCCGTGGCGATCCACCGCTGCCCGATCGCGCCCTTCGTCTTGACCGCCCGGGCCCCCGTCCCGGGGCTCCAGTAGATCGTGTGCGCCTTGGTGAAGGACTGACGGCACCCGCCCCCGGCCAGCCCGCAGACCTCGTCGGTCGTGGGGTAGCCGTAGCTCCCGGCCTCGCGCCCGCCGAGGACCCACTTGTGGCCGATCGCGCCCCGGGTGTTGACGGTCCGCGCCCCGGTGGACGAGGTCCAGTAGATCGTCCGGTCCCCCGTAAAGGACTGGCGGCACCCGCCGGACGTCCCGCAGACCTCGTCGGTCGTGGGGTAGCCGTAGGCCCCGGCCTCGCGCCCGCCGAGCACCCACTGGTGGCCGATCGCGCCCCGGGTGTTGACGGTCCGCGCCCCAGTGGAGGAGCTCCAGTAGATCGTGCGGGTCTTCGAGAAGGACTGCCGGCACCCGCCGCCCGCCAGGAGGCAGGACTCGTCGTCCACGGGCCAGCCCAGCACGTCCACGCCGCCCGTGGAGGTCCACCGGTGCCCGATCGCGCCCCGCAGCTGCACGAAGTGCGCGCCGTGCGCCTCGGACCAGAGGACCACGCCCCTCTGGTGCGGCCACTCCCAGCCTCCCTTCCAGGGGCGCATCTCCCCGGCCGGCTCCCCGGTCCTGGCGGACGCCCGGGCCGCGGCGGCCTCCAGGGCCTGCCGGACCTCGGCGGGCACGTCCGCGTTCTCCGCGGCGGACGCGGCGGCGGTCTCCTGCGACTCCGGCCGCGGTGCGGCCGGCCGCTCCTCGGCGGGCTCCCCTCCCGGGGAGGGCTCCGCGCCCGGCGAGGGCTCCGTCGTCGGCTCGGCGCCGTCCGTCGGCTCCGCCGAGGCGGTGGGCACGGCGGAGGCCCCGGGGGCCTCCTGGTCCGGGGCGACCGTGAGCACGGCCCGGGCCGCCTCGCCCCCGGCACCCAGCACGGCGTAGGCCACCTCCACCGAGGCGGCGTCGGCGGGCCGGTCCGGAGCGGGCGTCAGGGCGAGGACCGGGTGGTCCGGAACCTCCCAGCCCTCGGGCAGGGCTTCGGGCTCCGTGTCCGGCGACACCACGAGCAGGGAGCCGAGGTCCGTGCGCAGCTCGTCGACGAGCTCGTCCTCGGCCGCGCGGGCCGCGGGGTCCACGAGCAGGAGCCGCACCGTCGCGGGATCCTCGAGGCCGTCGTTGGCGAGGACGTCGACGAGCGAGGTCTCCCGCTCGGGCACGGTGGACTCGTCGTCCACCGGCTCGAGCCGCACGGTCGCCGCGACGGCACCCGCCGTGGGTCCGGGGGTCGTCGTCGGACCGGCCGAGACGCCGGGGGCGGGCGCGGACGGCGCCGCGGACGCCCCCGGGGCACCGGCGAGGACGACCGCGAAGCAGGCCGCGACCGCGGCGGGGATGCGCAGAGCTGAGATCTTCATGGGGGGTCCCTTGCTGGGCTTCAGTCGGTGAACTCGACGTAGTGGTCGGGGGTGGTGTTGTCGAAGACGCGGACGGCCAGGTCGGCGTCGTGCTCGGCGGAGAAGGCGACCTCGAGGGAGGCGCTCCCGCCGGGGGCGATGGTCGGGAAGGTCTCCATCGGCACGCCCAGCGAGTCGTCGAAGACGGGGGGTGCCGGGGCCTCGCCGTCGACGGCGACCGGGAAGGACCAGGGCACGGCGTCGACCGGGGCGGCCCCGGTGTTGGTGAGGGTCAGCGTGAACACCTGCACCGGGGTGCCGGGGGCGGCCCGGACGGGGCGCTCGCCGGTGGTGCCGGGGCGGGGGCCCTCCACGACGGCCTCGAGGGAGCCGTGGAGCCGCTGGGCGGCGCCGAAGGATCCGGCGGCGTCCCGGGTGGCGGTGTCGTCGTAGGGGGCCACGTCGTTGCCCGGCGGGGCCGGGCTGTCGCGGGGCGTCTCCGGCGTCGCGCTTCCGTCCGCCCCCGACGCGGGTGCGGACCCGGCCGCCGGCGGGCTCGCGCTGGACGCCGCGGTGGGGCCGGTCCCCCGGTCCTCGGCGCAGCCCGCCAGCGCGACGACGAGCAGCGCCGCGCAGACGGGTCCGAGCCGGCGGCCGGGGGGCGGGGTGAGGGGAACTGCCATGGGGGGACTCCTCGACACGGTCCTGGGGGGACCGACCGGCGCCGCGCCGCCTCCGGATGAGCGGTGGCGCGGCGCCGGTCGTTGGGGGTCACGCTACATGCGCGGTTTGCTTTTGTGATTCACATGACCCGGTGTGGCGCGCGGCGCCGCGGTGGTCAGGGGCAGGGGCGCTTGGCGAGCTCGGCGGCCAGGGACTGGGCCGAGGCGGTGGAGGAGTTGATCCGCCAGTCCACCTCCTTGTCGAGGTGGAACCAGACGAGCCCCGTGACGTCGGGCTGCTGCGCGAGGTAGTACACCAGGTGCGCGTTCCACTCGGCCTTGGACCCGCCGGCCTCCGCGGTGGCGGTCTCGGCGACGACGATCTCCTTGCCCGGGGCCAGGCGCCGCATCTCGGACAGGCCGTAGGCGAACAGGTCCCACGGCTGCTGCCAGCTGGACCAGCTCTGGGAGGTGCCCCAGTTGTAGCCGTCCAGGGCCACGACGTCGACGTAGTCGGCGCCGGGGTAGAGCCCGTCCAGGGGCGTGGACCCGTAGTACGGCACGTTCGGGTTCCAGACCCACTGGACGTTGTCGGCCCCTGCGCGGGTGAAGATGTCGTGGACGTGGCGCCAGGCGGCGACGTAGTCACCGGCGCCGTTGCCGTTGACCCCCTCGGCCCACGGGTACCAGTTCCCGTTCATCTCGTGACCGAAGCGCAGCATCACCGGGGATCCCCAGTCGGCCAGGCGGGTGGCCCAGTCGGTGATGTGGGCGTCGTGGGCGCCGGAGGCGATCGCGTCCAGGGAGTGGGCCGGCTGGTCGATCCCGCCGCCCCAGACCCACGGCTCCCAGGTCAGCAGGGTGGTGGCCCCGGCCGCGCGGGTCTGTTCGAGCTCCCAGTAGGGAACGGGCTGGGCGAAGTCCTTGTAGGAGAGGACGATCGACGGCTTCTCACCGGTCAGGGACGTCACCTCGGCGAGCTCGGTGGAGGCGGCGGGACCACCGGCCGTGCCGACGCCGAAGCGCAGGGGGCACGTGCGGACCTGGGGCTCGGCCGGCACGACGGCGGCCGTCCTGACCGGTTTCTTGGCCGGGGCGAGCGCCGCCGATCCGGCCGGGAGGTGGACCGAGGGCGCCGCGTGCGCCGCGGGCACGGCGACGAGCCCCAGGGCCACGGCGGCGGCGGCCGCGGTGAGGGTGCACAGGACACGAGGGGGAACGGGAGCAGGCATGGGGTTCTTCCGACGGGAGCGGGCTCCCCGCCGACGGCGAGCGCGCTGGGGGGTCTCGCACGGAGCAACGAGAGTTAGCGAGCGCAAACTACCACCCGCGGGCGGTCGCTTCCCCACCTGCCCGCCGGCCGCGTCATACGCCCTGACCGGGCGGGGGGTCCCTCCGTCACGGAACGACGCGGGCCGCCAGTGGACCACGGTTTGGGCCGGGCCGGGGCCGCCCGCGGCATCTCACCGGGGGACGAGCCGGAAGAGGAACCGGGTCCGGACCATGACCCACAGCAGGCCGAGGACCACCACGTAGGCGGCGGAGTTGAGCCACACGTTGCCCTGCTGGAGAGCGGGCACGTTGGCCACGGCCAGGATCAGGAACACGTGCACGATGAACACGTAGAGGGTGGCCCGTCCCAGCGGAACGAGGAACCACCCGAGCGCGCGCTCGAGCGGCCTCCAGTAGGCGCTGAGGACGGCGTAGCCGGCGATCACCACGAGGAGCACGTTCAGCAGCCGGCCGATCCCCAGGTAGGTCCGGCCGAAGTAGGCGTCGTAGACCGTGCGGAACGCCGACTCCGGCAGCAGGTCCAGCCGGACGTCGTAGGCGCTGCTGGCGTAGGGACTCGACCAGGAGAACAGGGCCAGGGCGACGGCGAGCAGCAGGCAGGCGACGAGCAGCGGTCGGCGGCGCCGGTCGGCGAACCACGTGACGATCTGCCGCCGGTAGAACCCGGTGACCATGCCGAGCACGAAGAGCACCTGCCACACGAGCAGGGGGAACGAGTCCTCGAACTGGGAGGGCAGCAGGCGGATCCGGAAGACCGTGCCCGCGGCGTAGAGCCCGGCGCTGACCAGCAGGACCAGCCAGGCCCAGCCCCGGGCCAGGGCGGCGAGCACGAGGGGGCTCACCAGGAGGAGGATCACGTAGAGACCCATGATGTTGAACTGCCACGGGCCGACCTGCAGCAGCAGCACGGCGGGGATCAGCTGAGCCTGGACGGGGAACTCGAGGAGCCCGTCCATGCCCGCGTAGAGGTCGTACGTGGCGCCGGCGGCCCCCCTTCCGGCGGCGCCGGTGCCCTGGTCGGTGAACGTGGTGACGGCGCCCGCGTCCAGGAAGGGCAGCAGGCTGAGTCCGTAGACGAGCAGCACGACGACCAGCGCGGTGACGTAGAGCTTCCACGCCCGCGCGGCGGTGCGGTCGACGACGGCCCCCAGGTCGTCCTTCGTCCGGGGCCCGTAGACCATCCCCAGCACGGCCCCGGAGAGCAGGACGAACAGCTCGGCCCCCGAGACCACGCCCACGGTCTCCTGGGTCAGCAGCTGGAACAACGAGGTGAGGCCCACGTGATTGACGACGACGAACACGATCGCGAGGCCCCGCAGCATGTCGATCCGACTGTCGCGCGGGGCGGGCTCGGCGTACGCCCAGGCCCGGGCCGGCCCCCGCCGCGCCAGGAGCCAGAGGAGCGCGCCCGCGGCGAGCACGGCCACCGCCGCACCCCAGGCGGCCGGCCCCTCGAGGACGGCCCCCGCCGCCGCCGGACCGGCGCCCGGGAGCGGCGCCGCCGCCGTCACCGGCCCGCTGACCAGGACGGAGTCCCGGAGCCGCTCGCCGACGGCCGCGGCCAGCCCGGGATCGGCCGTGACGCGCCAGTCGACGGTCACCGCACCGTCGTCGCGCTGCTCGACCGTCTCGTTCCACACGATCGCGCGGATGCGGTCGTGGTCGCCTGCGGCGACCGTCGCGAGCACCTGTTCCCACCAGGCCTCCTTGATGTCGCGCTCGGACGGGCCGTCCGTCCCCGGATCGTAGAAGGCGCCGGTCTCCACCATGAGCGGCTTCCCGCGGCCGACGGCGTACGCGGCGTAGAAGTCGTCCTCGCCCGCGGGTCCGGCCGGCTCCCCGGAGCCCAGCATGGCGCCGAACGAGCCGGCCTCCGGCAGGACGTTGCGGGCCGGACCGGTGCCGGTCTCGTCGAGATAGGCCACCAGTCCCACCCAGTCGACCACGTCGTCGCCCGGGTAGTAGGGACCGTAGGGGTCGTCCTCCCGGTCCCAGACTCCGTCGCCGTTCGTGTCCGGAGCGGCCGGTCCACCGCTCTGCGCCGGGGCGCTGGACGGGTCCCGGAAGGGGTAGTCCGTGCCGACCGTGGGCGACCAGACCATGACCGGGTCCGGGAGCTCGGCGTCGAGCGCGCTCGCCACCGTGCGGAACGCCTCCGTGTACGCCTCGGGCTGCTGCCCCCACGGCACCCAGGTGGTGTTCATCTGCGGGGCGAAGCGGACGAATACCGTGCCGGGGAACCCCTCCGCGGCGTCCGCGAGCTGTCCTGCCAGGACGGCGGCCCGCGCCTCGTCCACCCGGTCCAGCGCGATCTCGGGGCGGACAGTGAGCAGGGCGTGGGCGCCCTGCGCGGAGACCTGGGAGAAGTAGTCCCGCAGGTGGCCCTGCTCCCGCTCGTCCATCGGCAGCGGGACGGGCCTGCCGTAGACGGCCGCCGGCGCGCCGAGACGCTCGGCGTGGCCGGCCGCCGTGTCCGTGCCCCAGTCCAGCAGGGCCCCCAGGTACGGGCCCTCGGGGCCGTCGTCCTCCGCCGCCCGGGCGGCCCCGGTCGGCACGAGGAGGAGCACGAGCAGGAGCAGGATCAGCGCCGCGGCCGCCGGGGGGCGCACGCGTCCTCGGACGATGGGTACCAGGGTGCCCTCCAGGGTCGGTCCGCGTGCGGCGTCGTCCGCTCGCAGGGGGGACCGTCGCCCGGGGGTGCCGAGGCGGCCGGGGGGCCTGCGGCGGACGACGGACGTCACGCGGGAGGACTCATCCCGCGTGCGTCCACCGATATCATCACGGTGCGGCACCGGATGCGCGGAGGTTCGGGCCGTGTCCCCGGAGGCTCCCCCAGCGGCTCCCCCCGGCTCCGTGCGGGCCGCGCCGGAGGGTTCGGCCGGCGGGATCCGTCGGTACCGCCCCCGGGTCGGTCACGCCCTGAACCTTGGCGTCACGGGCCGGGCGCTCGGACGCCTCCGCCGCCGTCGCCCGGAGCCGCTCCGACCGGACACGCCGAACCGGTGCCGGCCCGCTCAGTGCTCGTCGTCGTCATCGCCCTTCTGGTGCGAGTGCTCGCCCTCGTCCTTCATGTCGTCGTGGTGCTTCCTGCTCCTCCAGTCGTCGTCGTCGTAGAAGTGCCACTTCTCGTGCTCTTCGCAGTACCACCAGTGGTCCTGGTGATCGTCGTCGTCCCGGTCGTACTTGCCGTCGTAATCGTCCTCGTCGTCCCGGTCGTACTTGCCGTCGTGGTCGTCCTCGTCGTCCCGGTCGTACTTGTCGTCCCGGTCGTACTTGTCGTCCCGGTGCTCCTTGCGGTCGTCGTAATCCCGGCGGTCCCAGTCGTCCCGGTCGCGCTCGTGCTCCTCGTCGCGCCCCCGGTCGTCGTCGCCGTTGCCGCCGCGATGGTATTCGTACGTCCGCTCCTCGTCGTCATCGCGGTCCCAGCGGTCCCTGCGATCCTCGCGGTCGCCGCGGTCGCCGCGGTCGCCGCGGTCGTGACGACTTTCATGCGATCCACTGTGGTCTTCACGGCTCTTGACGTTATCCTGATCTGACCCCGCGACCGCCGGGGTGGCAACCGTTCCTCCCACGAGGGCGGCCGCCATGGCCGCGCCGACGAGGGTCTTCCGCAGACCGCGCATTGCTGCTCCTGTGGAGAGTGCATGACATGGGGATCGTCATGCGATCGAGATGTTCCGAGACCTGGGCAAGAGGTCTCACCCATGAGATAGGTAGGAACACCGTAGGAGTGAGCTGAGTCACGGTTCAAGACTCCGGCCGGGGCGATCACGATCACGGTTCCGTCTCGTCGCACCCCCGGAGCGGCATGTCCTGCCCGGACCCTCGCCGGCGCGGTCGGGCCGGCGACCACCTCCGGAGCCGGACCGGCCAGATCCCCGTGACGGCGCGGATCTCCGGCCCACCCCTTGCCACCGCACATCTCCCGAGGGGTCAGTCGCGAGCTCGCCGCACCCCCGGCCGGGGTACGGACATCAGCATGCGTATCACCAGCACTGAGACCTCGGCGCAACATGTGACGTCATGAGCGGTCGCGAGTGCAACGTCGCGGACCGGTGGAGCCCCCTACCGGATTCGAACCGGTGACCCCCTGTTTACAAGACAGGTGCTCTGGCCAGCTGAGCTAAGGAGGCGGATCGGCCCTCGGGTCTCCGCACGGGTGCGGCCCGGGCGGCCGGTTCCTCAGGATATCGGACGCGTCGCAGGACCCCGAAATCCTCGGGCGCCCGGACGGTCCGCACAGCGCGACGGCGCCGTGTCCCCGCGCGGGGACACGGCGCCGTCGCGCTGCTCCGGCGGAGCGGGGACCCTACTCCTTGGCCTCCACGGCCGCGTCGAGGGCCTCCTGGAACGCCTCGTTGCCCAGCCGCTCTCCGTCGATGAAGACGGTCGGGGTGCCGGACACGCCGTTGGCGAGGGACTCCTGCGAGACGACGTTGACCATCGGCCGCCACGTGTCCTCCTCGAGCGCGCCCGCGATGTCGGCGCCGTGCGAGGAGGCGATCTCCACGAGCTGCTCGTCGTCCAGCCCACCGGTGCCCTGGTGGCTGAACACCTCCTCGACGAAGGCCAGGTACTGCTCAGCCGAGGACTGGTTGCCCACCTCGTAGGCGGCGGCCGCGGCCCGCGAGGAGTACTGCGTCGGCGTCGAGCGGTCGAGGAAGTTGAGGTTGCGGTACTCGAGGACGATGTCGCCGGAGGTCACGGCCTCCTCGAGCGCATCGGCGTTCTCGGCCTCGAAGTCGGCACAGTGCACGCACTCGAAGTCCTGGAAGATCACGACCTGCACGGGTTCGCCGTCGTCCGAGGCCTCGACGCCCGGCGGGACGGCGGAGTCGTCCGGGGTCTCCGGGGCCTCGGGCACCTCGGCGAGGTCGCGCTCCTCGACCTCGGACTCGCCCGTGCGGATCCCGTCGGCCGTCAGCACCGTGCCGCCCCACTGGTTGGCGCTGGCAGGAACGGGCCCGGCCTCGGGGATCTGCTGGGCACGGTTCTGCGCCACGACGACGCCGATCACCGCGACGATCACGAGGACCAGGGCGAGGATGCCCAGCTGCAGGATCCGGCGGGAGCGCTTGTCCTGCCGTGCGTGCTGGTCCGCGACCTGCCGCGCCCGCTCCCGGGCGGCGTCGCGGTTCCGGGGATCGGGGGTGGTGCTGCTGCTGCTGGCTGCCATGGGTCCTCTTCGAAAGATCCTGGGGGGTGGACGGGGAGGTGTCGTCGCCCAGATTATCGGACCCCCTCCCGGGCCGCCGACTCAGGAGATCCCCAGGCAGAACCGTGAGCACGCTGATGAATAGACTGGGACCAGGACGACGACGACCTACCGGAAGGACATCCCGTGAGTGCAGAGCATCCCCCCACCGCCTCCTCGGCCGACCTGGAGGAGGTGCCGGAACCCCGGACGGACGTGCCGCAGGAGGCCGGCTACGACTTCGTCGTGGTCTCCAACCGGCTGCCGGTGGAACGCGTCGTCGAGCACGGGCAGTCCTCCTGGCGCCGCTCCCCCGGCGGGCTCGTGGCCGCCCTGTCCCCCGTCATGGCCCGCAACGCCGGCGCCTGGGTGGGCTGGCACGGGGCCCCCGACGAGACGCTCGAGCGCTTCGACCACGACGTCTTCCATCTGGCCCCGGTGCCGCTGTCCGCCGAGGAGGTGCAGGCCTACTACGAGGGCTTCTCCAACGCGACCCTCTGGCCGCTCTACCACGACGTCATCGCGCCGCCGGAGTTCCACCGCACGTGGTGGAACAGCTACCGCCAGGTCAACCGCCGCTTCGCGGAGCGGACCGCCGAGATCGCCGCCGAGAACGCCACGGTGTGGGTGCAGGACTACCAGCTGCAGCTTGTCCCCAAGATGCTGCGGGAGCTACGGCCGGACCTCACGATCGGGTTCTTCAACCACATCCCGTTCCCGCCCCTGGAGATCTTCGCGCAGCTGCCCTGGCGGCGCGCCGTCCTCGACGGGCTCTCGGGCGCGGACCTCATCGGCTTCCAGCGCCCCGGTGACGCCCAGAACTTCCAGCGGTGCGTGCGGCGGTTCCTGGACGTGCCGTTCAGGAACGGGGCGGCCCGGTTCGGCACGGGCGACGCCGCGTGGACCGTGCGCGCGGCGTCCTACCCCATCTCCATCGACGCGCAGTCGATCCAGGAGCTGGCCTCCCGGCCGGAGGTGAAGGAGCGGGCACGGGAGATCCGGCACGAGCTCGGCGACCCGGAGACCGTGTTCCTGGGCGTCGACCGCCTGGACTACACCAAGGGCATCCTGCACCGCATCAAGGCCTACGGCGAGCTGCTCGAGGACGGCAGGCTGACGGTGGGGCCGTCGGTGCTGATCCAGGTGGCCAATCCCTCCCGGGAGCGCGTGGAGTCCTACGTCCAGCTGCGGGAGGACGTGGAGGGCCTCGTGGGCCACCTCAACGGCCAGCACGACACCATCTCGCACACCGCGATCCGCTACCTGCACCACGGCTATCCGTTCGAGGAAATGGTGGCGCTGTACCTGGCGACCGACGTCATGCTCGTGACCTCCCTCCGGGACGGCATGAACCTGGTGGCGAAGGAGTACGTGGCGGCCAAGACGGACGGGTCCGGGACCCTGGTCCTCTCGGAGTTCACCGGCGCCGCCGAGCAGCTCAAGCAGGCACTGCTGGTCAACCCCCACGACATCGACGGGCTCAAGGACGCGATGCTGCGGGCCAAGGACATGCCGGCGCCCGAGGCGAAGAAGCGGATGCGCTCGATGCGCCGGCAGGTCCTGGGCAACGACGTCAACGACTGGTCCGAGGCGTTCCTGCGGGACCTCGCCCGCACCCGCCCCGGGACGACCGAGGAGGAGCAGTGATGGCCCCGCACGACGACACCCGCCCGGCGCTCGAGGACGCCCTCGCCCGCGCGGCGGAGGCCGGGATCCTGCTGGTCGCCCTCGACTTCGACGGCACCTTGGCGCCCTTCACGGACGACCCGGACGACAGCCGCGCGCTGCCGCAGGCCCGGTCCGCGCTGGAGGAGCTCCTGACGCTGGACCGCACGTACGTGGCCGTCATCTCCGGCCGGCCGATGCGGTTCCTCCGCTCCGTGGTGGACCCGGACGGCCGGATGCTCCTCTCCGGCTCGCACGGGGCGGAGCTGCTCCTCGACGCCCTGGGGGACGCCGCCGCCGACACCGCCCTGCAGCTCTCCCCCGCCCAGCTGGAGCTGCTGGCGCAGGCCACCGCGCTCGTGGAGGCACAGGTGGCCCGGTATCCCGGGTCCAGGCTGGAGCTCAAACCGACAGGGGCCGCCTTCCACACCCGCACGATGGCGGACCAGAGCCTGTGCGCCCGCGCGGAGCAGGAGATGGTCGAGCAGTTCGAGCAGCTCGAGGGGCTGAAGATCACCCCGGGCCAGCACGTGGTCGAGTCCTCGGTGCACTCCGCGACCAAGGGTGAGGGCATCACGGCGTTCATGCAGGCCACCGGCGCCGACGTCACCCTGTTCGCCGGCGACGACGTGACCGACGAGAACGCGATGCGCGAGCTCGGCCCCGCCGATCTCGGCATCAAGGTGGGCACGGGGCAGAGCGTGGCCGCGCACCGGGTCGCGTCCCCGGAGGACCTGGCCGCGGCCCTGACCCGGCTGTCCGAGCTGCGCCGGGGCGCGCTGCCGTGACCTCGGATGACGGCGCGCCGATGGCGGAGACGCCCCGAAGGTGATTAGGATCACTGTGGCCCCCATCACCTGAGGGGGCAGCTCTTCTCCTTCGGATCGTCCGGCACGTGCCTGCCGGGAAAGAGGCCTTGAACCATGTCTTCTGTGCGCTACGCCAACGTGACCTGCCAGTACCCCGGGGCCGAGCGGCCCTCGGTGACCGACCTGAACCTGGACATCGCCGACGGGGAGTTCCTCGTCCTGGTGGGCCCTTCCGGGTGCGGGAAGTCCACCACCCTGCGGATGCTCGCCGGGCTGGAGGAGGTCACCGGGGGCAACATCTACATCGGTGACCGGGACGTCACCGACGTCCCCTCCCGGGACCGTGACATCGCGATGGTCTTCCAAAACTACGCCCTCTACCCGCACATGACCGTGGCCGAGAACATGGGCTTCGCCCTGAAAATCGCCAAGATCTCCGCCGAGGAGCGCCGCCGCCGGGTCGAGGAGGCGGCGAAGATCCTGGATCTGACCGACTACCTGGACCGCAAGCCCAAGGCGCTGTCCGGCGGGCAGCGCCAGCGGGTGGCCATGGGCCGGGCGATCGTGCGGTCCCCGCAGGTGTTCCTGATGGACGAGCCGCTGTCGAACCTTGACGCGAAGCTGCGGGTGCAGACCCGCACCCAGATCGCCTCCCTGACCCGCCGGCTCGGGGTCACCACCGTCTACGTCACCCACGACCAGGTCGAGGCGATGACCATGGGCGACCGGGTGGCGGTGCTCAAGGACGGGCACCTCATGCAGGTCGACACCCCGCGCAAGCTTTACGACCGGCCGGCCACGGAGTTCGTGGCCGGGTTCATCGGCTCGCCGGCGATGAACCTCTTCCGGGTGCCCGTGGCGGACGGGGCGGCGACCTTCGGCACGATGCGCATCGAGCTCACCCGTGCGCAGCAGGCGGCCCTGACCGGGGGGAAGGTCACCGTGGGGATCCGCCCCGAGGACCTGCACCCCGCCGCCGAGGGCACCGGTTTGCCGATCGAGGCCGACGTGGTCGAGGAGCTCGGGGCCGACGCCTTCGTCTACGGCCACCTCGCCCCGGTCACCGCGGCGAACACGGTCGTGACGGTGGACCCGACCGGGACCGTGGAGGAGGACGCCGCCGGGGCGCACGAGATCATCGTCCGGGTCGAGGGCCGCACCCCGCCCCGGGCCGGGGCCACGATCTGGGTCGCCCCGAACCTCAACCACGTCCACCTCTTCGACACCGCCACCGGCAACCGCCTCCCCGACTGACCTGAGCGACTGACCTGAGCGGCTGACCGACCGACCGCACCGACGCCGTGGCGCGTCCGGGGCCGGATCAGCCGTCGGCGGGGTGAGCGGCGAGCACCTGCTCGACGAGTTCCGGGTCGGCGTCCTGGACGTCCCAGGTGCCGGTGCGGTCGTGGTAGTCCCGTGCGGCCGCCGTCACGTTGTAGCGACTGGCGTCGCGCGGCGGATCGGAGTGCTCCAGCACGTGGAGAAGGTGCGTCTCGGCCTGGGCGAGCGCCTGGGGATTATGCATGGCGGGTTCCTCTCGGGACGGACCGGGTCGCTCAGGACCCGGAGTGATCAGCCAACTGACGAATTCTAGTGGATGCCGCCGGTCCGCGCACCGGCCGATCGTCGTCAAGGTTTACCTCTGCGTAACCGCGGCTGACATCCGTGCAACACACCTTGCATAGCGTCATGCCAGCGAACACCGGATTCCATGCTGGATGGGGATCCCGCGGTCCAGTCTGTCTCCCGTGCGCCCGCGCACCCGTGCATCCCAGGAAGAAGGTCCGCCGTGAACTCCACCTCGGCCACCACCCCCCGCCCCCGCCGCCGCACCGCTGCAGCAGTGCTGCTGGTCGGATCCCTGGGCCTGAGCGCATGCGGAGGCGCGGAGGACACCTCCGCGGCCACCGCGCAGGAGGACGGCCACGGCGCGCTCGACGTGAACCTGTCGTGGATCAAGAACGCCGAGTTCGCCGGGGAGTACTTCGCCGACTCCCAGGGGTACTACGCCGAGGCCGGGTTCGACTCGGTGAACCTGATCTCCGGCGGCCCCTCCGGGGCCTCCACGGAGAGCATGGTGCTCGCCGGCAGCGCCCTCGTGGGCACGTCCTCGCCGCTGGGCGTGGCCCCGCCCATCGCCGAGGACGACGCGCCCCTGAAGATCATCGGCACGACCTACCAGAAGAACCCGTTCACGATCATCTCCCTGGGGGACGACCCCGTGGAGACCCCCCAGGACCTGGTGGGGAAGACCATCGGCGTGCAGTCCGGCGTGAACGAGACGCTGTTCGACGCCCTGCTGGAGGTCAACGGCATCGATCCGGGCGAGGTCGAGAAGGCGCCCGTGCAGTACGACCCGCAGCCGCTCCTCAGCGGCGAGGTGGACGGCTTCTTCGGCTACTCGACCAACGAGGCGATCACCCTGGAGCTCGCGGGCGAGGACGTCGTCAACCTGTCCTTCGCCGACCACGGCCTCCCGTTCGTCGCGGAGTCCTTCGTGACTACCCAGGACGCCATCGACAACGACCGGGAGGCGCTCAAGTCGTTCCTGGAGGCCAGCATCCGGGGCTGGCAGGACGCCGTGGCGGACCCCGAGGAGTCGGCCCGGCTGGCCGTGGAGGAGTACGGCGCGGACCTGGGCCTGGACCTCGAGAAGGAGACCCGCCAGGCGGAGATCCAGAACGAGGAGCTCGTGGTGTCCGAGGACACCGAGGCGAACGGCCTGTTCACGATCTCCGACGAGCTCGTCGCCCAGAACATCGAGGTGCTCGGCGTGGCCGGCTACCCCGGCCTCACGGCCGAGGACGTCTTCGACCTCTCGCTGCTCGCCGAGGTGTACGAGGAGAACCCGGAGCTGCGGGAATGAGCAGCCCGACGGCCGCCCGCGAGCGCGGCGCCGTCGGCGCCGCGGCCGGCGGCATCGACCTCAACGGCCTGACCAAGGTCTTCCGGTCGGGGCGGAGCACCGTCACCGCGCTCGACGACGCCCACCTGCGGACCGAGCAGGGGTCCTTCCTGTCGCTGCTCGGTCCGTCGGGGTGCGGGAAGTCCACGATCCTGCGCGTCCTGGCCGGTCTCGAGGAGCCCAGCGCGGGAGAGGTGCTCGTCGACGGGCAGACCCCCGCCGAGCTGCGGCGGTCGCACCGGCTGGGCATCGCCTTCCAGGACGCCGCGCTCCTGCCGTGGCGCTCCGTCGAGTCAAACATCCGGCTGCCGCTGGAGGTCTCCGGCCGGCCGGTGGACCGGGCCCACGTCCAGGAGCTCGTCGACCTCGTCGGGCTGACCGGCTTCGAGCGGTCCAGGCCCGCGCAGCTCTCGGGCGGGATGCGCCAGCGCGTGTCGATCGCCCGGGCCCTGGTGGTCAAACCGTCCGTCCTGCTCCTCGACGAGCCTTTCGGCGCCCTCGACGACATGACCCGGCAGCGGCTCAACCTCGAGCTGCTGCGGATCTGGACGGAGAAGCCCGCCACGACGCTCATGGTCACGCACGGCATCTCCGAGGCGATCTTCCTCTCGGACGTGGTCGCCGTCATGTCCCCGCGCCCGGGCCGGATCAAGCAGGTCATCGACGTCGACCTGCCCCGCCCGCGGACCCCGGAGATGCTGCGCACCCCGGAGTTCCACGCGCTGCACGACCGCGCGTCCGACCTGCTGTTCGGCGCCCCCGGTGACGGGCAGTGACGTGAGCGCGCGGACGACGACGCCCCCGCCCGCCCCGGAGCCCCCCTCGGCCACGGCAGCTCGCCTGCCCGCCCCCGGGCGCCCGGTGCCCGCCCGGGGACGCGGTCTGCCGCCGTGGAGCGTCGCCGCCCTCGGCGTGGTCCTGACCCTCGGCGTGTGGTGGATCGGCGCAGCGACCTTCCTGCGCGGAGTCGGCGCGGCCGACGGGGCGGCGAGCGGCGCGATACCGACACCCCTGGCGATCGGCCGGCAGATCGCCGCGGACGGCGCCGGCTTCTACTGGACCAACGCCTCCGTGACGCTGGTGGAGGCCGCCCGGGGCTACCTGGGCGGCAACCTCGCCGCGATGCTGCTCGCCGTGGTGGCCCTGCTGCTGCCGTTCACGGAGCGGCTGGCCACGCAGATCGCCGTGGTCAGCTACTGCCTGCCGATCGTGGCGGTCGGACCGATCGTCTTCATCGTCCTGGGCCCGCCGCGCTCCGGAGAGCCGTCGGGCACCGCCGTGGCGCTGGCGGCGATCTCCGTGTTCTTCACCACCTACGTCACCGTGCTCGCCGGGTTCCGCACCGCGGAGCGCTCCGCCCTGGACGTCGTCACCGTGGCGGGCGGCTCTCGGTGGCACCGGCTGACCAAGGTCCAGCTGGTGTCCGCCCTTCCCGGCGTGTTCTCGGCGCTGAGGATCGCGGCTCCCGCGGCGCTGCTCGGGGCGGTCCTCGGCGAGTACGTGGGAGGCGTGGACCGCGGGCTGGGACCGGCCATGGTCAACGCGCAGCAGTCGCTCGAGATCGCCCGTGTCTGGGCCGTCGCCCTGCTCTCCGGCGGTCTGGCGTTCCTGGCGTACGCGGTCGTGGGACTCGTCGCCCGCGTGGTGACCCCGTGGTCCTCCGGCCGCCGAGAAGGAGGTCGCTGAGATGCCCCGCACCACCACCGCGGCCCGCGCCGGCAGGGAACTGGGCCGCGCCCTGCTGAACCTGGTCGTCTCGCTGGCGGCCGTCGCCGTGATCTGGCTGCTGCTGCTGCGCGTCTTCGCCGTGACGTCCTTCATCGGCAAGACCCCTCTGGACGTGTGGGCCTTCCTCCTGACGGACCCTGACGCCGCGGCGAACCGGGAGCTGATCCTGGGCCGGCTCGGGACCACCCTGGTGGACGCGGCGCTCGGCTTCGTCACCGGTCTCGTGGCGGCCGTCGTCGTCGCCACGGTCTTCGCCCTGTTCCGGGGGGTCGAGCAGGCCATGATGCCCCTGGCCATGCTGCTGCGGTCGGTCCCGCTGGTGGCGATGGCACCGATCATCATCCTGGTCTTCGGCCGCCAGGAGGCCTCCGTGGCAGCGATGGGCGCGGTCGTGGTCCTGTTCCCCGCGCTGGTGACCATCGTCCAGGGGCTGCGCTCCGCGAACCCCGTGATCCTCGAGGTCGTGCAGGTCTACGGCGGCTCGAGGTTCGACGCGTTCCGCACGGTGGCCCTTCCCTCGGCCCTGCCGAGCCTGTTCACCGCGCTGCGCGTCTCCGTCCCCGGAGCGCTGACCGGCGCCCTGCTGGCCGAGTGGCTGGCCACTGGCGAGGGGATCGGGTACGCGATCGTCTCCGACGTGGCCCGGGCGCGCTACGACGAGGTGTGGTCCGCCGTGGTGGTCGTCACGGTGGCCTCCATCCTGCTCTACTCGCTCGTCTCCCTGCTCGAGAGCGCGGTCGTCGCCCGTGCGGGCGGGACCCCGTGAGGACGGGGCCGGCGGCGCGGGGCGCTCAGCGCAGGTCCAGCTCCTCGAGCTCCTCGTAGAGCTCGGCGGTGCGGCCCACCCGCCGTCGCCCGTCCGGACCCGCGGCGGCCAGCACCCCGTCGGCGAGCACCGACACGAGGCTCATGGCCGCCGCGTAGGAGTCGAACGGGCCCACGCCGTCGAGGGGGCACTCGATCCACAGGTCCACGGCCGAGGCGTGGCGCCGGGCCGTGCTGTCCGCGACGAGCACGGTCCGCGCCCCCGTGGCCGCGCAGACCTCCACCAGGCGCTCGAACCCGCGGGGGCGCCGCCGGAAGCCCAGCAGGACGACGACGTCGCCCTCGCCCACGTCCACGAGCTCCTCACCGAGGGTCTGGCCGGGCAGCGGGGCGAGCCGCACGCGGTCCCGCGCCTGCTGCAGCTGCTGCTTCAGGTGCAGGGCGACGGGATAGCTGTTGCGCAGGCCCACGACCAGGACCGTCCCCGCGTCCGCGAGCGCGCGCACGGCCCGGGCCGGGCGGTCCTCCCCCGCCGGGTCCAAAACCTTGCGCAGGTTCTTGAGCTCCTGCTCCAGGTGCTGGCTCAGCTCCGGGTCGGCGCCGGGGCCGAGCGGCACGCCCTGCTGGCGCAGGGTGCGGGCCGTCTCCCGGAGGTCGGTGAAGGACTCGAAGCCCAGGTGCCGGTACAGCCGGGAGAGAGTGGCGCGGGAGACGCCGCTCATCTGCGCCAGCTCCGCCGAGCTGTACAGGGCGAGGTCGTCCAGGTGGTCCAGGATCAGGTCGGCGGCCCGCTGCTCCTGGGGCGAGAGCCCGGCGTAGTGCGCGTGGATGCGCTGTTCGATCGACACCCTCACCACCCTAGCGACCGCCGGGATCGAGCGCGGGAGGCTCCGCGGCGACTTCCGGCCCGTCCCGGTTGCTAGCATGACCAGGTATGAAGGGTTCCCTGGCCCCACACTTCCCCCTCGCGCCCCAGGACGGTCCCGCCCCCGGCGGACGGTCCGGGAGCGTGTCCATCCAGACGGCCTTCCCGGACCCCGTGCTCCTGGAGCTGCCGTGGGACACCCCCCTCGAACAGTGGCCGGAGGACGTCCTCGCCGCTCTCCCCCGCGGTATCTCCCGGCACGTGGTGCGCTTCGCCCACGCCGGCGAGAAGATCGTCGCCGTCAAGGAGACCGTCCCCCACTACGCCCGGCACGAGTACGCCACCCTGCGCCGGCTGCAGCGCATGGGCATCCCGTCCGTGGTGCCGGACTCCGTGGTCACGGACCGGTACACGCCCGAGGGCGAGCCCCTGCCGGCCGCCCTGGTGACCGACCACCTGAGCTTCTCCCTGCCCTACCGGGCCATCTTCTCCGCCGGCCCCAGCGCCGCCACGGTCGAGCGCCTCGTGGACGCGCTGGCCTCCCTCATCGTGCAGCTGCACCTCTCGGGCTTCTACTGGGGCGACGTCTCGCTCTCGAACACCTTGTTCCGCCGGGACGCCGGCGCGTTCGCCGCCTACCTGGTGGACGCCGAGACCGGCGAGATCCACCCGGAGCTCACGCGCGGCCAGCGGGGGTACGACATCGAGCTGGCCCGCACCAACGTGGCCGGGGAGATCATGGACCTGCTCGCGGGCGCCGTCGAGGAGGGCCACGACATCGCGGACGTGGTGGACCCCTTCGAGGTCTCCGACCGGCTCGTGGCCACCTACGAGTTCCTGTGGCGCGAGCTGACGGTCGAGGAGACCTTCAGCATGGACGAGCGCTGGCGCGTGGTCGAGCGGGTGCGCCGCCTCAACGAGCTCGGCTTCGACGTCGAGGAGGCGTCCATGGACACGGTCGGCGGGCGGATCCGGCTGCGCCCGCAGGTCGTGGAGCCCGGCCACCACACCCGCCGCCTGCAGCGGCTCACCGGCCTCGGCGCCCACGAGAACCAGGCGCGCCGGCTGCTGACCGACATCGCCCAGCTCGGGCAGGACCTCTATCCCGGCCTTCCCGAGGAGCTCGTGGCCCAGCTGTGGATGCGCGAGGTGTTCTCCCCGATCATGGAGGCGGTCACCCCGCCGATGCGCCGCAAGCTCGAGCCCGCCGAGATCGTGCACGAGGTGCTCGAGCACCGGTGGTTCCTCTCCGAGCGCGCCGGCAAGGACGTGGCGACGCACACGGCGGTCGAGGACTACGTGGCCTCGGAGCTGGCCCAGCGCCCGGACGAGCGGGAGGTCTTCTGAGCCGGGCGCCGGCCCGCACGGGTCAAAGCCGGTGCGCTTCGAGGACCCCGGTCAGGGTCCGGTGCACCCGCCGGGGCCAGTCGTCGCCCAGGCTCCCGTACCGGGCCACGTGCGAGTAGGCGGAGCCCAGCACGAAGTCCAGCACGACGTCGACGTCCAGGTCCGGGCTCAGCCGTCCCGCCGCCGTCTCCGCCGCGAAGAGCTCCTTGAGCCGCTCCACGCGCGGGCGGACCAGGTGCGCGCGCAGGATCCGGGACGTCTCCGAGCCCGGGTCGCTCAGCAGCGAGACCGCCACCCCGATGCCCATGTCATGGAGCAGGAAGTCCAGCGCCTCGGCGAGGCCCTCGTCCCAGCTCGCCGGGGCGCTCGGCCGCTGCGGCGAGTACGTGGCCACGGCGTCCTGGAGGGCCCCCTCGAGCATCTCCAGGCTGTTCGCGTAGCGGCGGTAGATCGACGTCTTGGCCACGCCGGAGGCCGCCGAGACCGCCTCGATGGTCACCCGGTGCGGTCCGCCGTCGCGCAGGAGGGCCAGTGCCGCCGCGGTGATCTTCTTGTCGGTGGTGACGGTCCGCGGATCGGTCCGGTCGTCGTCGCCCATCGGTGCCCTCCTGCTCGCCGTCCGCCGCCGGAGCGCTCAGGCGGTCTTCCAGTCCTCGATGGGCCAGTGGTTCTTCCGGGCCAGCCGGTACAGGGGCAGGTCGGGGTTGACCGTGTAGGGGTGGCCCATGAGCAGCAGCCAGCTGGCGTCCGCGTGGGAGTCCCCGTAGCCGTAGGAGCGGGAGAGGTCGTAGCCGCCCTGCTCGGCGTACTTCTTGAGCCACTGGGCCCGCGCCTCGTCGACCAGGGGCGGAGCGGCGAGGTAGCCGGTCATCACGCCGTCGCGCTCGTCCATCCGGCCCGCCACGACCTCGTCGAAGAGGTGCGCGATCGGCTCCACGAGCAGGTCGATGGACCCGGTGACCAGCACCGTGCGGTGCCCCGCGGCGCGGTGCTCCTCGATCCGGCTCAGGGCCCCGGGGCGCAGGAGGCGCCGCATGTCCTCGCCGAGCGGCCCGGCCACCTGCGCCCGCACGGTCCCGGCGGGCACGCCCTGGTAGCGGCGCATGAACGCCCGGATGAACTCCCCGCGGTCCCGCTTCTCGGCCTTGAGATAGGTCGGGGCGCTCGAGACGAGGTCGGCGACCTCCGCGGGCCACTTCGCCAGGTGCAGCGTCCGGCGGCGCAGCTGGAGGTACTGGCGGATGACCGTGGAGTCCAGGACGGTGCCCTCGAGGTCGAAGACCGCGAGCACGTCCGTGCCCTCGCTGAGGCCCCGCCGGGTCGTGCCGCGCCGCTTGGACGCCGCCTGGAGCCGGCCGTAGGCCTTGGTCATCGTGGTCAGCGCCGGCAGGTGCACGTTCTTCCAGTAGTCGGCCCAGTCGATCGACCGGACGTCGAAGGTCCGGTCCTCCGGCGTGCCGGCGGGCAGCGAGTCGTTGAGCTGCCGCGTGCTGGCGTCGTCGAAGATCATCTCGGTGCGCGTGTAGGACTGGTAGAGGTCCACGTAGGTGCGCAGGGAGCCGAGGCCGGACTGCATCCGGTGCAGGGAGGTCGACCACTCCCGGGTGCGGGACGTCGCGGGCAGCGCCGAGGTGATCCGGCCCCCCACGGCGGAGAGCCGCTCCTTGACCGCCAGCGAGCGCTCCACGGCGTTGTTGGCCGGGAACTTCCACTCGGGCACCCGGATCGGCTTGCCGTCGGCGTCCTCGAGCGGGTGGGCGAGGAAGAAGGAGCGGACGTTCTCGTACATCTGGTGGAACGGGAGCGGGTTCGAGGCGCCCGAGCAGACCTGGTAGTACGCGGGGGCGGGGTCCGTCTGCCCGTCGGGAGTGGCCGCGCCGGACGGGGCGCGATGCCCGCCCGTGGCCAGCGCCACGATCGCGTTGACCACGAAGTCGACGGGGATGACGTCGAGCACGGAGTCCGGCAGCCCCGGGAACTCCGGTAGGGCGCCCTTGGCGTAGGCCATGATCAGCGGGTCGGCCACCTTGTAGCCGTCGATCCAGCCGGGGTACGGGTGGCGCAGCGCGGACTCGATGATGGACGGACGCACCACGGAGAGGCGGTGGCCGGCGCCCGCCCACTTCTGCTCGGCGACCCGCTCGCCCAGGGCCTTCGTGAAGGTGTAGATGTCGGTCCAGCCGAGGGACTGCGCCCGGGTGCGCCCGTACTCGACGAGGCGGGTGCGGACCCACTCCTCGCGCGCGGCCTCCGCGGCGCGGGCCACCGACTTGGGCCCCTCCTTGCCGTGGTCCGCGGTGGCGGCGTCGATGATGGCCTGCAGCCGCTCCGGGGTGCGGGAGGCCATCTCGGCCTCCTCGCGCGCCCGCTGGGCGGCCTCGAACTCGGCGGCCCAGTCGACCTCGTGGTCCACGGCCGCCTCGGGGCGCAGGCCCTTCGCGATCCCGCCGACGTAGCAGGTGGAGACGTGGATGACGTGCGGGTCCTGCCCGGAGGCCAGGAGCGCGTCGTAGAGACCGGTGGCGCCGCCGACGTTGGTGCTGAACGCCTCGTGGATGGGCGGGTCGAAGGACACGGTGGAGGCCGAGTGGATCACCACGTCGAACGGCTCCGTGATGCCCGCGAGTGCCGACAGGTCCCCCTCGAGGACCGCGGTGCGCTCCGCGAAGACCCGCTTCGCCTCGTCGTCGCCCACGCTTTCCCGCCAGGTGCGGAAAGCGGGCTTGCGCAGCAGCTGCCGCAGCCGCTGCTCACCGCTGATGCTGCCCTTGGGACGGACGACGGCGGTGACGTGCACACCCTCGTGGGCGGACAGCAGCCGTTCGAGCACCGCCTGCCCGAGGAAGCCGGTGGCTCCCGTCAGCAGGACGCGCGTGGTGGGGGTCTCGGTCAACGGTGTTCCTCCGGTGGTGTGCTGGTCCGCCGCCGGTGCGGAGCGGGCGGGGGGGCTGCGGGCGGGCCCTGCCCGGCGGGCGACGACGACGCCCCTCGAGCGGACCGCGCCCGGCTGCGCTACGGCTACCGTAGTGTAGCCTAGATCTCATGCTTACCGCTCTCGTGACCGGGGGGACGTCCGGCATCGGCGCCGCGTTCGCCGAAGCCCTGGCCCGCCGGGGAAATGCACTCGTCCTGGTGGCCCGCGACGCGGACCGCCTCGAGCAGACGGCCTCCAGGCTGCGCTCGGAGCACGGCGTGCCGGTCGAGGTCCTGCCCGCGGACCTCTCCGACCGCACCGACGTGGACCGCGTCGCCGCCCGGGTCGAAGACCCCGAGCGACCCGTGGACGTGCTCGTGAACAACGCCGGGTTCTCCGTGAAGACCAGCTTCGCCGATCCGGACACCGGCGCCCACGACCGCGCGTTCGAGGTCATGTGCCGGGCCGTCCTGGTGCTCTCCTCGGCGGCGGCACGGGCGATGACGGCGCGCGGCTCCGGCTGGATCATCAACGTCTCCTCCACCGCGGGCCTGGTCACGATGGGCTCGTACTCGGCGATCAAGGCGTACACGACCGCGTTCACCGAAGCCCTGGCCGTGGAGCTCCACGGGACAGACATCCACGTCACCGCCCTGCTGCCCGGCTGGGTGCGCACCGAGTTCCACGAGCGCGCCGGCATCAGCGGCTCCTCGATCCCCTCCTTCATGTGGCTCAGCCCCGAGCGCGTGGTCGAGGAGGCCCTCGACGACGTCGCGCGCGGCAAGGTCCTCTCGATGCCCACCAAGCGATACCGGCTCCTCGGGTTCGCCCTGCGGCACCTGCCGCGCTCCGCGGTGCGCCGGATCTCGGGGCTTGTCGCCTCGGCCCGCCAGAAGGAACGGGCGGCCGGCTCGTGACCCGCCGCGACCCCCAGGACCCGGTCCCGGTCCAGCGCTCCATCGACGGCGGCAGCGCCGGCCCCTCCCCCGAGGCCGCGCCGGAGGCCCCGCCCGCGTCCTCCGCGCAGCTGAGCCCCGACCGCTTCCGCGACCCGCGGCGCCGCCTCGCCCGCAAGATCGCCCAGCGGGTGTTCCTGCAGGGCCTCGCGTACCGCACGGTCCGCCGGACCGTGGTGACGCACCCTGCGGCCGACGCCCTGGACGGGGCGTGCATCGTGGTGGCCAACCACTCGAGCCACCTCGACGCGCCGCTCGTCCTGGGCTCGGTGCCTCGCCGCATCCGCCGCGACCTCGCCACCGGGGTGGCCGCGGACTACTTCTTCACCGCCCCGCACAAGCGCATGTTCACCGAGCTGATCTTCAACGCCTTCCCGGTGGACCGGACTGGCACCGGAGCGAACCGGGGGCTGTCCAAGCAGCTGCTGAAGGCCGGCGTCCCGCTGCTGATCTTCCCGGAGGGCACACGGTCCCGCACGGGGAAGATGGGGTCCTTCAAGATCGGTGCCGCTGGCCTGGCCAAGGCCGTGGGAGTGCCGGTGGTCCCCGTGGCCCTGATCGGCGCCTACGAGGCGATGCCCCGCGGCGCCCGCTGGCCGCGCCGCGGCCGCCCCCGCGTGGTGGTGGCCGTCGGCGAGCCGCTGGTCGCCCGGGAGAAGGAGCCCACCTCGTCCTTCAACGACCGCATCGAGGCCTCGGTGCGGGCGCTCTACGCCGAGCACCGTCCGCGCATCGACGCCTGAACCACCGTCACCCCCCGAGAACCAGGAGAGTACTGCGCAGATGGCACACGTGAAGCACATGAAGTGGTGGGGGTGGGGCGAGGAAGGCGTGCACTTCGAGTACACGAACAAGCCCGCCTTCGCCCCGTTCGTCAAGAACGCCCTGGACGTGGACCTGCGGCCCCGGCAGCGCGACACCATCGACTTCTCCACGGTCAGCGTCCCCGCCTCCCGCGCCGGGGAACCCCTCCTGGAGGCGCTGGTCGCCATCACCGGCGCAGAGCACCTGACCCTCGACGACGAGCTGCGGATCGTGCACTGGGCCGGCAAGTCCGTCACCGAGCTGCTGCTCACCCGGGCCGGGGACTTCGCGCGGGTGCCCGACGTGGTCGTGTACCCCGGCACGGAGGAGGAGGTCGCCCAGGTGCTGCGGCTCGCGGTCGAGCGCGACCTCGTGGTCATCCCCTTCGGCGGCGGCACGAGCATCTCGCGGAGCCTCCAGCCGGATCCCCATGAGAAACGAACGATCGTTTCCCTGGATCTGGGCCGGATGAACCAGGTGCTCGCACTCGACGAGACCTCGGGACTGGCCACCATCCAGGCCGGCGTGCTGGGCCCGGACATGGAGGAGCAGCTCAACGCCCGCGGTTGGACACTGGGCCACTTCCCGGACTCCTTCACGCACTCGACGCTCGGCGGCTGGGCGGCCACACGCTCCTCGGGGATGCAGTCGGACAAGTACGGGGACATCGCCGACATCGTGCGCGGCCTGCGCGTGGTGCGCCCGGGCGGCACCGTTGTGCTGCGCCCCCTCCCCTCGACCTCCACGGGTCCGAGCCTGCGGGAGATGATCATCGGCTCCGAGGGCCGGCTGGGCGTGATCACCCAGCTGGACGTGCACGTGCACCGCATCGCCGAGCACCGCGAGGTCATCGCGTACATGTTCCCCACCTGGCAGCAGGCGCTCGTCGCGATGCGCGAGATCGCCCGGTCCGGCATCAGCACCACGTTCGCCCGCGTCTCCGACGCGCACGAGACCGCGTTCTCGCTCTCCACCCAGAAGGCCCCCGCCACGCTGAAGAAGAAGGTCACGGCCAAGGGCCAGGACGTGCTGTGGGAGCTCATGCGGCGCCGCGGCTGGGACACCGACGCCATGTGCATCGCCTACGTGTGCTTCGAGGGCGCCAAACCCGAGGTGGAACGCCGGAAGAAGGCCGTGGCCGGCATCGTCAAGAAGCAGGGCGCCCTGGTGCTCGGCGCGGGCCCCGGCGCGCTCTACGACCAGAAGAAGTTCGACACCCCGTACCTGCGCGACTTCCTGCTCGAGCAGAACACCATCGGCGACGTCTCCGAGACCGCCGCACCGTGGTCCAAGCTCACCACGGTGCACCAGGCGGTCTACGACGCCGCGCGTCGGGCCTTCGAGTCGCAGGGCAAGACCGGCTGGATCATGTCCCACATGTCCCACTCGTACCACGCCGGCGCCTGCCTCTACTTCACCTTCGGCTACGAGATCGGCGAGGACCCCCACGCCGAGTACGCCGTGATCAAGAGCGCGATCCAGCAGGCGTTCATCGACGCCGGCGCCACTCTGTCCCACCACCACGGGGTGGGACTCGAGCACAGCCCCTGGATGGAGCAGGACGTCTCCCCCGAGGGCGTGCAGCTCTTGCGCAGCCTGTTCGCCGCGGCGGACCCGGGAGGCAACTTCAACCCCGGCAAGATCGTCGGCTGACCCTCCCGGCCCCCTACAGCAGAGCAGGCCCCCACCGGCAGCGGTGGGGGCCTGCTCTGCTATAGGGGGCCGTGCTGTGGTGCTGTGGTGCTGTGCTGCTGTGATGCCGCGCTGTGGTGCTGTGGGGGGTGTTAAATGCGGGGAGCCCCCGCACGGTGTGCGGGGGCTCGACCCTGGTGGTGTGGTCCGGCGGTGTC
>NZ_JAVKPV010000016.1:0-66245 GCF_040981075.1 Kocuria sp. CPCC 205263
TCAGCGAGGAGGCGCAGTTGCCGACACCGGCGACGGCCACGCGAATGGGATGGTGGGACACGGGACTCCTTCGTCTGGAGGCCGACCGCGACCGACCGTGTGCCGGCGCGGCGTGCCTCCCGGGGTTGAGGGGCGGGGATGTGGTGGTGTGCGGATCGGGCGAGGAGCCGAGCCGGGCAGGCAACGACCTGTCAGTGACCGCGGGCGATCCACTCCTGCAGGTGGGGGGTCTCGGCGCCGATCGTGGTGGACTCCCCGTGCCCGGTGAGCACCTCGGTGCCCTCCGGCAGGGTCAGCAGCCGGGTGCGGATGGACTCGATGATGCTGCCGAAGTCCGACCAGGACCGGCCGGTGGCGCCGGGTCCGCCCCGGAACAGGGTGTCCCCGGAGAACAGCACCCCCTTCTCTCCGAGGTCGGGGGCGAAGAAGCACACGGAACCGGGGGAGTGCCCGGGGGTGTGGAGGGCCACCAGCTGCGCTCCGGCCACCGTGAAGCGGTCGCCGTCGGCGATGGCGGCGTCGGGACCGGCGGTCGGGTGGGTCTGCTGCCACAGCATCGTGTCGGCCGGGTGCAGGTGCACGGGGGCGCGGAGGGCCTCGCCCACCTCGAGCGCGGCACCGATGTGGTCGTCGTGGCCGTGGGTCAGGAGGATCGCGCGCGTGTCGCGGATCCCCACGGCTGCCGCCACGGCAGCGGCGTCGTGGGCGGGGTCGACGACGATGCACTGCTCGTCGTCGCCGACGATCCAGACGTTGTTCTCGACCTCCCAGGTGCCCCCGTCCAGGGAGAAGGTGCCCGAGGTCACCAGCCGCTCCACTCTCGCCCGTCCGGAGGGGCCGGCTTCGCCGCTCGATGCGTTGTGGGGCCGTGCGGGCTCGGGGCGTCCTCCGCCCGGCACCGGCGTCTGCCCGGAGACGCAGCCCTCGCTCATCGCGACGCCTCCCGGGGTCCGGAGGCCGGTGGGGGCGTCGTGCCGGTGCGCCATGCCCGGATCCCGTTCCCGGACGGCGCACGGTGGACTCGATGCATCGAGTCTTCCTCTCCGTGTCGTGCGGGGTCGCCGTCCCGGGTGGCCGGTGGCCGACCGCCGGGCCTGGGTCCCGCCCGCCACTGCATGCAGGTGCTCCTCATTTGGTGCAACAAGTATCGTGATACGCAACACGTGGTGTGGGGAAAGTCTCCGAGGGATCATCTTCCCTGTCAAGGGTGCGACGGAAGGTGCCGGGAGTGGGAGCGCGCCCGTTCTCTGCACGGGCCCCCTCGGCGGGGGCCCATGGTCCACCGTCACCGGTGACCGCCGGCTCGTTCGTGGCCGGTCTCCTCGAGCTCCATGCGTTCGAGGATCGTGGCCGAGATCTCCTCGACGGACATGGAGGCGGAGTTGACGTGGGGGATGCCGTTCAGCGCGTACATCTCCTCGGCGTTGCGCAGTTCCCAGGAGCACTGGGCGAGAGAGGAGTAGACGGTCGACGGCCGCCGCTCCTGACGGACCTGGCTGAGCCTGAGGGGTTGCGAGGTGAGTCCGAAGCACTTCCTCAGGTGGGGTGTCACGGGGGTCGGCAGGGCCCGCCGCTCGAAGTCCTCGTCCACCAGCGGGAAGTTGGCGACGCGGATGCCGTGCTGCAGGGCCAGGTACATGGTGGTGGGGGTCTTGCCGCAGCGTGACGGGGCGATGAGGATCAAATCCGCCCGCTCCAGAGCGCGGATGGACTGCCCATCGTCGTGCTCCATGGCGTACTCGACCGCCGCCATCCGGGTCTGGTAGCGGATGGCGTCTCCGAGCCCGTGGGCCCGCCCGGGCTGCAGGTTCGCCGTGGCGTGCAACGCGGTCTCGAGCTGGGGGAGGTGGGCGCCGAAGAGGTCCACGAGGAAGCCCTGGCTGTCGGCGAGGACACCGCGGATGTCCGGGTCGACGACGGTGGAGAACACGACCGGCATCCGTCCGGTGGCGGCCACGGCATCGATCCGGGCCGCCACCTGCCGTGCCCGCTCCACGGTGACGATGAACGGCACGGTGTGGCGTTCGAAGTGCTGCTCCGGGAACTGGGTGATCAGGGTGTTGCCCAGCGTCTCGGCGGTGATCCCCGTGCCGTCCGACAGGAAGAACGCCACCGGGCAGGTGTCGGTCACTGGTGCAGGTGCCTCTCTTCTCGGTGCCTGCGGCGCCCGTGCCGGCGCGTCCGGCGCCGGCACGGGCACCGCTCACGCGGCGGGCTGGGCCGGGGTGCGGGCCAGGGATAGCCAGGTGTCCACCACGGCGTCGGGGTTCAGCGAGACGGAGTCGATGCCCTGTTCCAGCAGCCACTGGGCGAGGTCGGGGTGGTCGCTGGGGCCCTGGCCGCAGATCCCGACGTACTTGCCCCGGGTCCGGCAGGCGGAGATCGCCATCGCGAGCAGCTTCTTCACGGCCGGGTTGCGCTCGTCGAAGGAGGCGGCGACCAGCGCGGAGTCGCGGTCCAGGCCCAGGGTGAGCTGGGTGAGGTCGTTGGATCCGATGGAGAACCCGTCGAAGTGGTCCAGGAACTCCCCGGCCAGCAGGGCGTTGGCCGGCAGCTCGCACATCATCACGATCTGAAGGCCGTCCTGCCCGCGCACCAGGCCGTTGGCGGCCAGCAGCTCGATGACGCCCTGGGCCTCGGCGAGGGTGCGCACGAACGGGACCATGAGCTTGATGTTGGTCAGGCCCATGGTGGTGCGCGCGTGCCGCACCGCTGCGCACTCGAGCTCGAAGGCCGCCCGGAAGTCGGGGGAGAGGTAGCGGGAGGCGCCGCGGAAGCCGATCATGGGGTTCTCCTCGGCGGGCTCGAACTCCGGTCCGCCGAGGAGGTTGGCGTACTCGTTGGACTTGAAGTCCGAGAGCCGGATGATCACCGGTTCGGGGGCGAAGGCGGCGGCGATCGTGGCGATGCCCTCGGCCAGGCGCTGCACGTAGTACTCGCGCGGCCCGTCGTAGGCGGCGATCCGCTCCCGGATCTGCCCGGCGACCTCGGCCGGCAGCTCCGGGGAACCGTTCTCCAGTGCGAGCAGTGCCAGGGGGTGGATGCCGATCTGACGGTTGATGATGAACTCCAACCGGGCCAGCCCCACCCCGTGGTGGGGCAGCTGGGCGAAGCTGAAGGCCTGCTCCGGGGTCCCCACGTTCATCATCACCTTCAGCGGTGCCTCCGGCATGGATCCCAGGGCGGTCTCCTCCACGGTGTAGTCCAGCAGTCCCGCGTAGACCAGGCCTGCCTCGCCCTCGGCGCAGGAGACCGTCACCGGATCCCCCTCGGCCAGCACCTCGGTGGCGTTGCCGGCCCCGACGACCGCCGGGATGCCCAGCTCGCGGGCGATGATGGCCGCGTGGCAGGTGCGCCCGCCGCGATCGGTGACGATCGCGGCGGCCTTCTTCATGATCGGCTCCCAGTCCGGATCCGTCATGTTCGCGACCAGGACGTCCCCGGCCTGGAAGGAGGCCATCTGCCCGATCGAGCTCAGCACCCGGACCTGTCCGGCGCCGATGCGCTGGCCGATGGCCCGGCCCTCGACCAGGACCTCCCCGTCCTCGTGGAGCCGGTAGCGCGTGATGCCGCCGGCCGCCCGGCGGGAGACGACCGTCTCGGGGCGGGCCTGCAGGATGTAGAGCTGTCCGTCGGTGCCGTCCTTGCCCCACTCGATGTCCATGGGCCGGTCGTAGTGGTCCTCGATCGCCACCGCGTACCGGGCCAGCTGCTCGACCTCGGCGTCGGTGAGGCTGAACCGGGCGCGCAGCTGCGCCGGGACCGGAACGAAGGCCACGGTCTCCCCGAGCTCGGCGGACTGCGTGTAGGTCATCTGGAGGGCTTTCTCCCCGAGCCCGCGCTTGAGCACCGCGGGCCGCCCGGCAGCCAGGGCCGGTTTGTAGACGTAGAACTCGTCCGGGTTCACCGCCCCCTGCACCACGGCCTCCCCCAGTCCGTAGGAGGAGGTGATGAACACCGCGTCGGTGAACCCGGACTCGGTGTCCATGGTGAACATCACCCCCGAGGCGCCGACGTCGGAGCGCACCATCTTCTGCACCCCCGCCGACAGGGCGACCTCGGCGTGGGCGAAGCCGTGGTGGACCCGGTAGGCGATCGCCCGGTCGTTGTACAGGGAGGCGAAAACGTCCTTGACCGCCGCCAGCACGTTCTCCACGCCGCGCACGTTGAGGTACGTCTCCTGCTGCCCGGCGAAGGAGGCGTCGGGAAGATCCTCCGCGGTCGCACTCGAGCGCACCGCCCAGGACACCTCCACACCCTCCGGCTGGGCGGCGGCCAGCTCCACGTACGCCTCCCGGATCGCGGCCTCCAGACCCGCCGGCAACGGCGCCTGCCGGATCAGGGAGCGGATCCGGGCGCCCGCGGACGCCAGGGCACCCACGTCAGCGGTGTCGAGGCCCTCCAAGGCTTCCTCGATCTGCGCATCCAGCCCGCCGGCCTGCAGGAACTCCCGGAAGGCCGTGGCCGTCGTGGCGAAACCACCCGGCACCTGCACACCGGCCGCACCCAGGTTGCGGATCAGCTCGCCCAGGGAGGCGTTCTTGCCCCCCACCTCCTCCAGGTCGGACAGATCGATCTCGGTGAACGAAAGAACATGGGTCATCAGAATCGTGCTCCTAGGGGTGCGTTCGAGCGGGCGTCGGTCGTGTCGTCGGGGAAGGCCGTGCCGGATCCTGGGCGGGTCGGACGTCGGGGGTTCCGCTCGGTCCGGCCGTGCCGGTGAGGTCCCTCGCCGCCGATGGTGGTGGGCATGCCCTGGCCGGTGAACACCGAGGTGCCTGCCGGCGCAGTCGGCACGTCGATGTCCGCCCGGGACGGCCCGAACGCACCGCGACCGCCGCGGACGAACGTGTCACCGCATGCCGCGTGGAGCACGCGGTTCTTCCGTCCGGCTCGTGATGCAGCCCACATGTCTGTCGCCAATAGATATATCACTCATATACACACTGCGGAAGGATGTGACGGCATCTCTCGCCGGCGGCCCCTCGGGCCACCGCTCGGGGGATGAAGGAGTGGAGCCCGGTTCGTTGCATTCATTGCAACGGGTATGCGTTTCAATTCAGGCATCTAGGGTCCGAATCCGGCACTGCTGGAAAAGTTGCGCAAGAAACCTTGACCGTGGTGCACGTCACTTCCTACAGTGAAGCAACTCGGTTGTGATTAGCGCAACAACTGGCGACCGAGGACACGATGACCCAGCACCTGTCAGGCGCGGCAGCACTGTCCGCTTCCGCTGCCGAGGCCGGCGACGCCGAGCCCGCGGTGCGGCGCCTCTCCTGACCCACCCCGGACTGTCTGACCGGGAGCCGCTCCACGAAAGGACGACCATGACCACCTCGCCCATCACCGCCCCCGCCGCCTCCGTCGCCGAGCTCGAGCGCCTGAAGACCCTGCACAACGGGCAGAAGGAGCAGCTGACCTTCTCCGACGCCGAGTTCGAGCGCCGGCTGGGCGGCCTGCGGCGGATCATGGCGGAGCAGCAGCTCGACGCCGTCATCCTCACCAGCTACCACGGCATCAAGTACTACTCGGACTTCCTCTACACCACGTTCGGGCGCAACTACGCCCTCGTCGTCACCGCCGACGACTCCGTCACGGTCACCGCCAACATCGACGCCGGCATGCCGTGGCGCACCAGCTACGGCGACAACATCGTCTACACCGACTGGCGGCGCGACAACTTCTACTACGGCCTCCAGGAGGCCCTGCGCCGGCGCGGTGTGCAGGCCCGGCGGATCGGCGTCGAGGACGACGCCCTGCCGCTGCTGACCCGCCAGCGCATCCAGGCCGCGTTCGAGGGCGCGGAGCTCACCGACGTCTCCCAGGACGCCATGCGCCAGCGCATGCTCAAGTCCGCCGAGGAGATCGAGGTCATCAAGCACGGCGCCCGCATCGGCGACCTCGGCGGCGAGGCCATCCGTGCCGCGATCCGCGAGGGCATCACCGAGTACGAGATCGCGCTCATCGGCACCGAGGCGATGGTCCACGAGATCGCCCGCACGTTCCCGCACCGCGAGGTCCGCGACACCTGGGTGTGGTTCCAGTCCGGGATCAACACCGACGGCGCCCACAACTGGGCCACCACCCGCAAGCTGCGGCGCGGGGACATCCTGTCCCTGAACTGCTTCCCGATGACGTCGGGCTACTACACCGCCCTGGAACGCACCCTGTTCCTGGGCGAGCCGGACGCGCGCTCGCGCGAGCTGTGGGAGATCAACGTCGAGGTCCACGAGCGCGGCCTCGAGCTGATCGAGCCCGGGGCGGTCTGCAAGGACATCGCCGCCGAGCTCAACGAGATCTACATCTCCCACGGCCTGCTCGCCAACCGCACCTTCGGCTACGGTCACTCCTTCGGCGTGCTCAGCCACTACTACGGCCGCGAGGCCGGCCTGGAGCTGCGCGAGGACATCGACACCGTGCTGGAGCCGGGCATGGTCGTGTCCATGGAGCCGATGATCACGGTCCCGGAGGGCGAGCCGGGCGCCGGGGGCTACCGCGAGCACGACATCCTCGTCGTCGGCGAGGACGGCGCGGAGAACATCACCAAATTCCCGTACGGCCCCGAGCACAACATCGTGTCCGCGTAGGCACGGAACGACGACGGCGGCGGCGCCCCGGTGCGCCGCCGCCGTCCTCCCCGGCAGCTCCTCTGCCGCAGCCGCACCCCGCGGCACCGCCACATCCACTGCACGGAAGGACCACGGTGGTCACCACCCGTTCGCTCGAAGATTTCGACGCCCACAGCTACCAGGAGTACGTGGCCACCGGTCAGGGGCTGGTGCTCATCCCCACCGGGGCCACGGAGCAGCACGGGCCGCACATGCCGCTGGGCGTGGACGCCATGCTCTCCCGCGCCATCTCCCTGGCGGCGGCGGAGGACCTCGACGCCCTGGTGGCGCCGGCCTTCTGCTACGGCTACAAGTCCCAGCCCCGCTCCGGGGGCGGCAACCACCGCGCCGGCACCACCAGT
Source organism: Kocuria sp. CPCC 205263 (assembly GCF_040981075.1). Lineage (NCBI taxonomy): Bacteria > Bacillati > Actinomycetota > Actinomycetes > Micrococcales > Micrococcaceae > Kocuria > Kocuria sp. CPCC 205263. The sequence continues at coordinate 6,971 of NZ_JAVKPV010000016.1, forward strand.
CTCTCGGCCCAGGCCCTCATTGCACAGACGAAGGACGTGGTGGTGGAGTTCTTCCGCCACGGCGTCCGCCGGATCGCGGTGGTCAACGGCCACTTCGAGAACTACCAGTTCCTCTATGAGGGACTCGACCTCGCGGTGCGCGAGGCCCGGGCCGGCGGCCTCCACGACAGCCGGGCCCTGCTGCTCTCGTACTGGGACTTCGTCGACGAGCAGACCCTGGCGGCCGTCTTCCCCGACGGCTTCCTCGGTTGGGACATCGAGCACGGAGGCGTCCTCGAGACCTCGCTGATGCTCCACCTGCACCCCGAGAAGGTCGACATGTCCCGGGCCCCCGACCATCCCCCCGCTGACCTGGCCCCCTACGACGTTTTCCCCGAGGACCCCGCTCGCACCCCGAGCTCCGGGTGCCTCTCATCTCCAGCAGGCGCGACCGCCCAGCGCGGCGAGCTGCTGCTCTCCACCGTCCGCACCGGCATCGTCCGGGCGGTCACCAGCGAGTTCGGGAAGTGAGAAACACATGAAGAAGTCACACGCCTCCGCGGCGGCCGCCACCGAGGCCGTGACCGTGCCGCGGTTCCGGGGACGACACCTGCCCGCCCTGGACCGGCTCGTCATCACGGTCCTCCCGCCCCTGCTCATCATCGCCGTGCTGGTGGCGGTGACCATGGACCCGGGCGGCGCCGCCGAGGCCATCTCCACGGCGCGCACCTTCGTGACCGGGAACTTCACGTGGCTGTTCATCCTGTACTCGCTCGTGGCGGTCGCCGTCTGCGTGTGGCTGGTCGGCAGCCGCGTCGGCTCGATCCGCCTCGGCGGCCCGGACGCCCGCCCGGAGCACGGCAAGTTCGCCTGGTACTCGATGCTCTTCGCCTGCGGACAGGGCATCGGCCTCATCTTCTGGTCGGTCGCGGAGCCCATCCTGCTCCGGGACGAGAACCCCGTCGTGCCCGCGGGGCAGGACGGCGCGGCCGAGGGCGCCATGGTGTGGTCCTACTTCCACTGGGGCCTGACGGCCTGGGCCATGTACTGCGTGGTGGCCGTCTGCCTCGCCTACTCCCACCACAACCTCGGCAAGACCCTCACCTTCCGCGAGGCCACGGTCGACATCCTGCCGAAGTGGTCGCAGCGCGGGGCCGGCGTGGTCGTGGAGCTGCTGGCCATCATCGCCACCGTCCTGGGCCTGGCCACGTCCTTCGGCTTCGCCGCCATGCAGTTCAGCTCGGGGCTCGCGTCCTTCACGGGGCTCTCGCCGAGCTCGGGCGTCTGGCTGCTGGTGATCCTGGGCCTGGGCGGGCTCACCGCCGTCTCCGCGTTCTTCGGCATCAACAAGGGCATGAAGCGGATCAGCGAGCTCAACTCGGTGCTGAGCATCGTGCTGCTCGTGGCCGTGTTCGTCTTCGGCCCCACGATCTTCCTCATCTCCAACATCACGCAGACCTTCGGCTCCTTCTTCACCAACTTCCTCCCGATGAGCTTCTGGACCGACGCGGGGACCGCGGGCCAGGACATCGCCACCTGGCAGGACAGCTGGAACGGCTGGTGGACCGTGTTCATCTGGTGCTGGGTCATCGCCTTCAGCCCGTTCGTCGCCGGCTTCATCGCCCGCATCTCCCGGGGGCGCACCATCCGTGAGTTCGTCATCGGCGTCACGGTGGTCCCCTCCCTGATCGTGATGGCGTGGATCGGCGTGATCGGCTCGGCGGCGCTGCACTACGACGACCGCAGCGACCGCGGCATCTCCGCGTCGGTCGCGGCGGACACGTCCAGCGGGCTGTTCGTCATGCTGGAGTCCGTGCCCGTCGTCGGCTCGCTGCTGCTCGTGGTCGCCACCGTGCTCGTCGCCACCTACTACGTCACCTCCCTGGACTCCGGCGCCCACGCCCTGGCCGAGTTCGTCTCCGCGCCGCGGAGGGCCGGGCCCTTCTTCCGCGTGGTGCTCGTGGCCAGCATCGCCGCCGTGGCGGTCACGCTGCTCACGCTCGGCGGCACCGCGGTGGTGGACACGGTGCAGACCGGCACCATCATCGGGGCCTTCCCGTTCTCCTTCGTCATCCTGTTGATGATCGCGAACCTGGTCCGGCGGCTGCTCACCCGCACCCCGGAGACCGAGCGCCTGGAGCGCGAGGTCAACGACCCCGCGCCGGACGCGCCCGGCGGCGGGGACGCCACGGTGGTGGAGCGGGCGGTCCCGCAGCCCCCGGCCCGGCCGGCCGCGGTGCCCGCCGGACGGGAGCCGGTCCCGGACGCGCTCGCGCGGCCGTGATCCCCGCCCACGGCCGGTGGCCCTGACCCCGCGGTCGCGGCGTGCCCACCGTCCCGTGGCGCGAGCGCCGGCGCACGGCCTCCGGGCGGCGGGGCCGCGCCACACGGCCCCGCCGCCGGAACGGCCGTGCACGGCGGACCCGCCCCCGTGCAGGAGAATGGAGAGTCCTATGACTGAATCACCGGCCAGCGCCTCCTCGAGCGAAGCCCGCGCGGCGTCCGTCGTCTCCCACGCCCTGCGGGTGCTGCGGTGCTTCTCCGCGGCCGAGCCCACGCTCGGGGTGACGGAGATCGCGGCGCGCGTGAGCCTGCACAAGAGCACCGTCTCCCGGCTCCTGACCACCCTGGAGCGGGAGGACGTGGTGGAGCGGGACCCGCAGACGCGGCGCTACCGCCTGGGCCTCGGCCTGATCTCCGTGGCCGGCCCGCTGCTCGCGGAACTGGACGAGCGGCGGGTGGCGTACCCCGTGCTGCTCGAGCTGACCGAGCAGACCCAGGAGACCAGCGCGCTGCTGGTCTGGAACGGCGACCAGGCCGTGTGCGTGGAGCAGATCCCCAGCCCGCGGCAGATCAAGCACACCACCCCGCTGGGCACCCGGTACGACACGGCCCTGAGCGCCTCGGTGCAGATCTTCCTCGCCGAGCAGTCGCCGGAGCGGGTACGGGCGCTGCTGCTGTCCGGGATCGTCGAGCTGCCCGATTCCACCGAGGCGGGCATCGAGCTCTACCTGGAGTCCCTGCGGCAGGTCGCCGAGGGCGGGGTGGCCCTCAACTACGGCAAGACCTCCGTGGAGGAGGTGGGGGTCGCCGCCGCCGTCCGCGACCACCGGGACCAGCTGGTCGCGGCCGTCATGGTCGCCGCGCCCCGCTACCGGGTCACGCCGGAACAGGCCGAGCTGCTCGCGGCCGCCGCCGTGGCGGCGGCCCGGGAGGTGTCCCAGCGGCTCGGTGCGGCACCGGCGGCCCGCCGGACCGGGCGGGCGTCCCTGGAGGTGCGCTGACCGGGGTGCTCCTCACGCCTCGTCGGCCACGGCCCGCCCGATGGTCTCCCGCAGGATCTCGCTGGTGCCCCCGAAGATCGTCAGCAGCCGGGACGCGAGATAGGCCTGCGCCACGGGGTAGTCGAGGATGTACCCGTAGCCGCCGTGCAGCTGGAGGCACCGGTCGGTGACGGACCGCGCCCGCTCGCCGGCCCAGTACTTGGCCTTGGACGCCCCCACCACGTCGAGGGCCCCCGCGTTGAACGCGTGCACCGCCCGCTGCACGTAGGCCTCGACGACCTCCACCTCGACCGTCAGCTCCGCGAGCTCGAACCGGGTGTGCTGGAAGTCCAGCACCCGGGAGCCGAAGGCTGTGCGCTCGCCGGTGTACCGGAGGGTGTCCGCCAGGGTCGAGCGGGCGACGGCGCTCGCGGCCACGGCGACCGCCAGCCGCCCCTGCGGCAGCACCTGCTGGATCTGCCGCAGCCCGCCGCCCTCGGCGCCGACGAGGTTCGCCGCCGGGACCCGGACGTCCTCGAAGAACAGCTCGGCGGTGTCCGAGGCCCTGACCCCCATCTTGTCGAGCTGCTTGCCCGTCTCGTAGCCGGGGGAGTCCGCCTTGTGCACCAGGAACAGGCTGAGGGCGTCCTCCCCGGCGCGCCCGGTCCCCCCGTCCGTGCGCGCCAGGACGAGGGCGGCGTCCCCGCTGATCCCGTTGCCGATGAACGTCTTCTGACCGGTGAGCACCCACTCCTCGCCGTCGCGCACGGCCCGGGTGCGCACCCCGCGCAGGTCGGAGCCCGCGCCCGGCTCGGTCCAGGCCACGGAGGTGACGAGCTCCCCCGTGAGCATGCGCGGCAGCCACCGCCGCTTCTGCTCGTCGGTGCCGTGGGCGAGCAGGTGGGGCAGCACCCAGTCGTCGTGCAGGTGCAGGGCCAGGGCCACACCGAGGGCGCCCTGCCGGACCAGCTCCTCGTCGAGCACGGCGCGGAACCGGTAGTCCGTCAGGCCCATGCCGCCGAACTCCTCGGGCACGGCGAGGCCGAGCAGGCCCGCCCCGCCGGCGGCCGTCCACAGGCTGCGGGGCATCATGTGCTGGGCGTCCCACGCGGCGTAGTGCGGGGCCACCTCGCGGGTCGTGAACTCGCGGGCCACCTCGCGGAACTCCTCGTGCTCCTCATCGTAGAACGCCGGGGTCTCGGTCACGGGGTGCCTCCTGTGCTGGTGGGGGTCGGGGCGAACGCGGTGCGCAGCGCGGCCCAGGTCATCTCCTCCAGGGCGGCCCGTGCCGCGTCGAGCCGCCCCGCGTCCTGCGGGGCGCGCAGCCGGTGGGCGGTCCGCAGGGAGTGGGGGGTCGAGTTGATGAGCCCGAAGGCGGCCTGGGCGCGCAGGGTGAGCTCCGCGACGTCGCGCGCCGGGGCCAGCTCCTGCAGGGCGTCCACCCACAGCGTCACGTAGCCGCGCTGCAGGACGCGGACCGCGCGGCGGTCCTCCTCGGTCAGGTTCGGCAGCTCCCGGTCCTGCACCACGATCACGGCGGGACGGTGCAGCGCGAACTCCACCTGGAAGGAGATCAGCGCCCGCAGCCGCCGGGCCGGATCGGGGGAGCGGGCCGCCACCTCGCGGCCCCGGTCGAGCAGGTCGTGGCTGACCTCGAGCAGGATCGCGCCCAGGACCGCCTGTTTGCTTGGGAAGTGCCGGTAGACCGCGGGCCCGCTGACCCCCGCGGCGGCGCCGATGTCGTCGATCGAGACGCCGGCGAAGCCGCGCTCGGCGAAGAGCGTGGCGGAGGCGGCCAGGAGGTCCTGGCGCCGCCGGGCCTTGGCCCGCCCGCGCACGGTGGTGGACGGGCCGGGGCTGCGCTGGGTCTGGGTCACGGGTCCTGCTCTCGGGTTCGGATTCCTGGACATTCTAGTGAGCCACCACTAACCTGAACCCCAAGTTAGTCGGGATTAACCGAAATGGCATCCCCGGACTGCCGGCCCGGAGCGGAGGGAACCCATGCGCGTGCTGAGCACCCAGGTCGATCCGGGCGGCGCGGAGTTCGCCGCCAACGCGGCCGCCCAGCAGGGGCTCGCCGAGGAGCTGGTCCGGCGCCTGGAGCGGGCGGCGCGGGGCGGGCCGGAGGCCTCCCGGGATCGGCACGTGGCGCGCGGCAAGCTGCTGCCCCGCGAGCGGGTGGAGCACCTGCTGGACGAGGGCAGCCCGTTCCTGGAACTCGGCGCCCTGGCCGCGGAGGGGATGTACGACGACGAGTGCCCGGGGGCCGGCGTGATCGCCGGGATCGGCCTGGTCCACGGCCGGCAGGTGATGGTCGTGTGCAACGACGCCACGGTCAAGGGCGGCACCTACTACCCCATGACGGTCAAGAAGCACCTGCGCGCCCAGGAGATCGCCCTGGAGAACCGGCTGCCCTGCGTCTACCTCGTCGACTCCGGCGGGGCGTACCTGCCGCTGCAGGACGAGGTCTTCCCGGACCGGGAGCACTTCGGGCGGATCTTCTACCACCAGGCCCACCTCTCCGCGGCGGGCATCGCGCAGATCGCGGCCGTGCTCGGCTCCTGCACCGCGGGCGGGGCCTACGTCCCGGCGATGAGCGACGAGACCGTCATCGTGCGCGGGCAGGGCACCATCTTCCTGGGCGGCCCGCCGCTGGTGAAGGCCGCCACCGGCGAGGAGGTCACCGCCGAGGAGCTCGGCGGCGGGGAGCTGCACGCCCGGACGTCCGGGGTGGTCGACCACCTCGCGGAGAACGACGCCCACGCCCTGCAGATCGTCCGGGACATCGTGGCGACCCTGCCGCCGCCGGGCCCGCGGGCCTGGCCGGTGGGGAAGCCCGCGCCCCCGGCCGTGGCCGAGGACGAGCTCCCCGGGGCGGTGCCGGTCGACCCCAACTCCGGCTACGACGTGCACGAGGTCATCGCCCGGCTCGTGGACGGCAGCCGATTCTCCGAGTTCAAGGCCGAGTACGGCACCACGCTGGTCACCGGCTTCGCCCACGTCCACGGCCACCCCGTGGGCATCGTGGCCAACAACGGGGTGCTCTTCGCGGAGTCGGCGCTGAAGGGCGCCCACTTCGTCGAGCTGTGCGACCAGCGCGGGATCCCCCTGTTGTTCCTGCAGAACATCACCGGCTTCATGGTGGGCCGCGACTACGAGGCCGGCGGCATCGCCAAGCACGGCGCCAAGATGGTCACGGCCGTGGCCACCACCCGGGTGCCCAAGCTCACCGTGGTGATCGGCGGCTCCTTCGGGGCCGGCAACTACTCCATGTGCGGACGGGCCTACTCCCCGCGCTTCCTGTTCCTCTGGCCCCAGGCGCGGATCTCGGTGATGGGCGGGACGCAGGCCGCCTCGGTGCTGGCCACCGTGAAGGCCGACCAGCTGGCCGCCCGCGGGCAGGAGTGGGACCCGGCCGAGCGCGAGGCGTTCATGGCGCCCATCCGGGCCCGGTACGAGGCCCAGGGCAGCCCCTGGTACTCCACCGCCCGGCTCTGGGACGACGGCGTGATCGCCCCCTCCGACACCCGGGAGGTGCTCGGGCTGGCCCTCGAGGTCTGCTCCCGGACCCCGCTGCCCGAGCCGGCCTTCGGCCTCTTCAGGATGTGATCCCCGTGACCGCCAGCACGCCGCCGCGCCGCTTCGACGTCGTCCTCGTGGCCAACCGCGGGGAGATCGCCCGCCGGGTCCTGCGCACGCTCCGGGCGCTGGGGATCCGCTCGGTCGCGGTCTACAGCGAGGCCGACCAAGACGCGGTGCACGTGCGGGAGGCCGACGTGGCCGTGTGCGTGGGCCCGGCGGCCCCGGCCCAGAGCTATCTGCGCATCGACGCCGTGATCGGGGCGGCGCGGGCCACCGGCGCGCAGGCGATCCACCCCGGCTACGGGTTCCTGTCCGAGAACGCCGCCTTCGCCCGGGCGTGCGCCGCCGCGGGGATCGTGTTCATCGGCCCCGGCGTGGAGGCCCTCGAGACGATGGGCGACAAGATCCGCGCCAAGCGGCACGTGTCCGCCGCCGGGGTGCCCACGGTCGCCGGGGTCTCCGAGCCCGGTCTCGACGACGACGCCCTGGCGGCCGCGGCCGCCGGGATGACGTACCCGATCCTGATCAAACCCTCGGCCGGGGGCGGCGGCAAGGGCATGCACGTGGTGGCGGCCCCGGACGAGCTGCCGGAGGCCCTGGCCACGGCCCGCCGGGTGGCCGCGGCCGCCTTCGGCGACGACACCCTGCTCCTCGAGCAGCTCGTCGAGTCCCCCCGGCACATCGAGGTGCAGGTCCTCGCCGACGCCCACGGGGCCGTGGTCCACCTCGGGGAGCGGGAGTGCTCCCTGCAGCGGCGGCACCAGAAGGTCATCGAGGAGGCGCCCTCGCCGCTGCTGGACCCCGCCACCCGGGAGCGGATCGGGGAGGCCGCCTGCCGGGTGGCCCGCTCCGTGGGCTACACCGGTGCGGGCACCGTGGAGTTCCTGGTGCCCGCCGCACAGCCCGGGACCTTTTACTTCATGGAGATGAACACCCGCCTGCAGGTGGAGCACCCCGTCACCGAGCTGGTCACCGGCACGGACCTCGTGGCGCAGCAGATCCGCGTCGCCGCGGGGGAGCCGCTGGACCTGGTGCAACAGGACGTGGTGCTCACCGGCCACGCGGTCGAGGCCCGGCTCTACGCCGAGGACCCCGCCCGCGGCTTCCTGCCCACCGCCGGCACCGTGCTGGCACTGGAGGAGGCCTCCGGCCCGGGGATCCGCGTGGACTCCGCGCTGGCGCCGGGTCTGACCGTGGGCTCGGACTACGACCCGCTGCTCGCCAAGGTCGTCGCCTGGGGCGCCGACCGGGCCCAGGCCCTCGACCGGCTCGACCTGGCCCTGGCGGACACCGTGGTGCTCGGGGTGGGCACCAACACCGAGTACCTGCGCGCCCTGCTGGCCGATCCCGGGGTGCGCGCCGGGGTCATGGACACGACCCTCATCGAGCGGCGCCTGCCGGAGCTGGAGTTCACCGCCCCCGACGAGAGCCACTTCGCCACCGCGGCCGCCCACCTCGCCCGGCACCGGCCCGCCGACCCGCGCCCCGCCGGGGACACGGGCCCCTGGTCCCGCCCGGACGGCTGGCGGGCCGCCGGCCGCGCCCGGCCCGCGGTGGTGCTGGCCCACGGGCTCGAGGAGCCCCGGCGGACCGCCGTTGACCCCGCCGTGCGCCTGACCCCGCTGCCGGGCCGCCCGGCCGCGCACCTGCTCGAGAGCGGCGGGACGGCCCGGGTGGTCCACGTGGCCGCGGGCGCGGACAGCATCTGGGTGGGCGAGGGCGGCTGCGCCTACGAGCTCCGGGTGCTGACCCGCGAGGCCCGGCTCGAGCGGTCGCTGGCCGCCCTCGAGCGCACGGCCGGGCCCGCCGCCCCGGAGCTGCACTCGCCCATGCCCGGCACCGTGGTCGCCGTCCCGGCCGCCACCGGGCACCGGGTCGCCGAGGGGCAGACCGTGGTGGTGGTCGAGGCCATGAAGATGGAGCACCGCCTGACCGCCCCCACCGCCGGCACCGTCGAGCTCTCCGTGCGGACCGGTGACCGCGTGGCGCTGCACCAGCTGCTCGCCCGCGTGGTCCCCGACGTCGTCCCCGAGGGCGTGCCCGCCGCGGTCCCCGGGGACGCCCGCGACGACGTGCCGGACGGCGCTCCCGCAGGGACACCCGACGGGACGCCCGGCGGCGCCCCGGAGGCCCCCGGCACCCGACCGCAGACCGACCCCCGTCCGACCGACCAGGAGCGCACCCCATGAACTTGGAGCTCGACGAGGAGTACCAGGACCTCTCCGACACCGTCCGCGACTTCGCCGACGAGGTGATCGCCCCGGTCTCCGCGCGGTACGACGCCGCGCACGAGTTCCCCTACGACATCGTGGCGCAGATGGGGGAGATGGGCCTGTTCGGCCTGCCCTTCCCCGAGGAGTACGGGGGGATGGGCGGGGACTACTTCGCCCTGTGCCTGGCGCTGGAGCAGATCGCCCGCGTCGACCAGTCCGTGGCCATCACCCTCGAGGCCGGGGTGTCGCTGGGCGCCATGCCCATCCACCGCTTCGGCACCGAGGAGCAGAAGCAGCGGTGGCTCCCGGACCTTGCCGCGGGTCGTGCGCTCGCCGGGTTCGGGCTCACCGAGCCGGAGGCCGGCTCGGACGCCGGCGGCACCCGCACCACCGCGAAGCGGGAGGACAGGCAGTGGGTGATCGACGGCGCCAAGGAGTTCATCACCAACTCCGGCACGGCGATCACCCGCCTGGTGAACGTCACCGCGGTCACCGGCACCACGGAGCTGCCGGACGGGCAGGTGCAGAAGGACATCTCCACGATCATCGTCCCCACGGACACCCCCGGCTTCCGCGCCGAGAAGGCCTACGACAAGGTCGGCTGGAACGCCTCGGACACCCACCCGCTGTCCCTCCAGGACGTCCGCGTCCCCGAGGAGAACCTGCTGGGGGAGGAGGGCCGCGGCTACGCCAACTTCCTGTCCATCCTCGACGAGGGCCGCATCGCCATCGCGGCCCTGGCCACGGGCGCGGCCCAGGGCTGCGTCGAGGAGTCCGTGCGCTACGCGCGGGAGCGGCAGTCCTTCGGCCGCCCCATCGGGGACAACCAGGCCGTCTCCTTCAAGATCGCCCGCATGCAGGCCCGCGCCCACACCGCCCGGCTGGCCTACTACGACGCCGCGTCCCGGATGCTCGCCGGGCGGCCGTTCAAGACGCAGGCCGCGATCGCCAAGCTCGTGGCCGGGGAGGCCGCGATGGACAACGCCCGGGACGCCACCCAGGTCTTCGGCGGCTACGGGTTCATCAACGAGTTCCGGGTGGCCCGCCACTACCGGGACGCCAAGATCCTCGAGGTCGGCGAGGGCACCACCGAGGTGCAGCTCATGCTCATCGCCCGCGAGCTCGGACTCTGAGGGGGCCGCCGTGACCGAGGAGCGCAGGGTGGTCCGCCAGCGCGGGCTGTGGTTCGAGGAGTTCGAGGTCGGCACCGTCTACGAGCACGCCCCGGGCCGGACCGTGACCGAGGCGGACAACGTGCTGTTCACGACCCTCACCATGAACACCCAGTCCCTGCACCTGGACGCCGCCTGGTCCGGGCGCCAGCCCTTCGGCCGGCGGCTCGTGAACTCCATGTTCACCCTCTCGACCATCGTGGGGGCGTCCGTGGCCCAGCTGACCCAGGGCACCATCGTGGCGAACCTGGGCTTCGAGGAGGTCGCCTTCCCGCACCCGCTCTTCCACGGGGACACCCTGTACTCGTCCTCCGAGGTCCTCGGCGCCCGCCCCTCGGCCTCCCGGCCCGGGCAGGGCATCGTCCGCGTGAAGCACGTGGGCCGCAACCAGGAGGGGGTCGTGGTGGCCGAGTGCACCCGCTCGGTGCTCGTGTGGTCCCGCGACGCCGCCCCGCAGTGACAGCGCACCGTGACATCTCACCGCGACACCCCGCAGCGGCAGCGCACCGTGACGCCCCACGGCGACACCCCGGCGAAGGAGCCCCGATGACCGACCCGTTCTCCCTCGGACCCGCCCTGCTGTTCTGCCCGGCCGACCGCCCCGAGCGCTACGCCAAGGCGGCCGAGCGCGCCGACGCCGTGATCCTCGACCTCGAGGACGCCGTGGCGCCCTCCGCCAAGCCCGCTGCCCGGGACGCCCTCGTGGCCACGCCCCTGGACCCCGCCCGCACGATCGTGCGGATCAACGCCGAGGACACCGAGGACTTCGCCCACGACCTCGTCGCCCTGCGGCACACCGGGTACACCACCGTGATGCTGCCCAAGACCGCCTCCGCGGAGCGGCTCGCCGTCGCCGCCGAGCTGGGCCTGCACCGCGTCGTCGCGCTGTGCGAGACCGCGGAGGGCGTGGTCAACGCGGCCGAGATCGCCCGGGCCCCCAACGTGGTCGCGCTGATGTGGGGCGCCGAGGACCTCGTGGCCTCGCTCGGCGGCAGCTCGTCCCGGCGCCGGGACGGCGCCTACCGGGACGTGGCCCGCCACGCCCGCTCCGCCGTCCTGCTCGCGGCCGGCGCCGCCGGCCGGCCCGCGATCGACGCGGTGCACGTCGACCTCGCCGACCACGACGGGCTGCGCGAGGAGGTCCTCGACGCGGTGGCCTCCGGCTTCGCGGCCACCGCCTGCCTCCACCCCGGGCAGGTCGGGACCGTCCGCGCCGCCTACCGGCCCGGTGCCGAGGAGGTCGCCGCCGCCCGGGAGCTGCTCGCCGCCGCCCGCCGCACCCCCGGCGTCTTCGCGTTCCGCGGTCGGATGGTCGACGAACCCCTGATCCGCCACGCCGAGCGCCTCGTGCGCCGCGCCGACGCCTGAAACCCCGCCCGTCCGCACAGACCGCCCGTCACCGCCCCGCCCCGTCCCGTCCATCCCCGTCCCGCCCGGAGGAGACCATGAGCCAGCCCCTGACGATCGTCGTCCCCGTCAAGCACGTCCCTGACGCCGCGGGGGACCGCGTCCTCGCCGGGACCCCGCCCCTGCTCGGGCGCGCGTCCGGGATCCTCTCCGAGCTCGACGAGTACGCCCTCGAGGCCGCCGCGCAGATCGTCGAGACGCACGGGGGCGCGGCGGCCGGGCACCGCGTGCTCGCCCTCACCCTGGGACCCGCGGGCGCGACGGACGCGCTCAAGCGCGCCCTCCAGCTGGGCGCCGACGCCGGGTTCCACGTGCTCGACGACGCCCTCGCCGGCTCCGACGCCTGGGTCACCGCCCGGGTGCTCGCCGCGGCGGTGCAGCGGATCGCCGCGGTGGAGGACCGGGCCGTGGACCTCGTGCTCACCGGCATGGCCTCCACCGACGGCGAGACGTCCCTGGTCCCCGGTCAGCTCGCCGAGCGGCTCGGTCTCGCCCACGTCGGCTTCGCGAGCTCCCTGGCGCTGGCCGAGGACGGCACCTCGCTCACGGCCGTCCGGCACACCGAGACCGAGGCCCTCCGGGTCGCCGCGGAACTTCCGGCGCTCGTGGCCGTGACGGACCAGGTCAACACCCCGCGCTACCCCAACTTCAAGGCGATCATGGCGGCCAAGAAGAAGCCCGTGCAGACGTGGCCCGTCACCGACCTCGGCCTGGACGCCGGGGACGTGGGCCTCGCCGGCTCGCTCACCGAGGTGCTCGACGCCGTGCCGCGCCCGCCCCGGACCGCCGGGGAGGTCGTGGTCGACGACGGCGAGGGCGGCATCCGCCTCGCCGAGTTCCTCGTGGCCCGGAAGCTCGTCTGAGCACCCGGCCGCACCCCGCCGGACCCCCATCGCACGCACCCGCCCGCCGGGCAGGAGGAGGACGACCATGACCACGACCACGACCGTCGCACTGGTGGTGCTGGCCACCACAGACCGGCTGCGCCGCGCCGACCGGGAGCTGCTCGTGCTCGCCGGCACGCTGGGCGAGACGCACGTCGTCGTGCCGGACGCGCCCGGCGACGCCCTGCTCGGCGAGCTCGCCGCCCACGGGGTGGGCACTGTGCACGCCCCCGAGGGCGGGCCCGGCGACCGGCTCACCACGCCGGCGGTCGCGCTCGCGGAGGCCGCCGCCCGGGAGACCGGCGCCACGGCGCTGCTGCTCGCCGCCACCCCCGAGGCCAAAGACGTCGCCGCGCGCCTGGGCGTGCGGCTCGGCGCCGGGGTGGTCACCGACGTGGTCGCCCTCGACGCCGACCTCGTCGCCACCAAGTCCGTCCTCGCCGGGGGGTGGACCACCCGGTGCCGGGCCACGAGCCCGGTGCTGATCGCGACCGTCCGCCCCAACTCGGTCGAGCTCCCCGCCCACCCCGCGGCCCACGCCGCCGGGGGCACCCCCGGCGCGGGGCCGGCCGGGGCGCAACGCCCGCGGATGCGCACGCACGCGCTCGAGGACACCGTGCCCGCGGCCCGGGTGGTGGGCCGGTCCGCGCTGCCGGCCTCCGGGCGCCCGGCGCTGGGCGAGGCGCGCGTGGTCGTGGCCGGCGGCCGCGGCACCGGCGGGGACTTCGAGCCGCTCGAGGCACTCGCCGACGTCCTCGGCGGGGCGGTCGGAGCCTCCCGCGCGGCGGTGGACGCAGGGTGGATCGGCCCCGAGGCGCAGGTGGGCCAGACCGGGCGCACCGTCTCCCCGCAGCTCTACGTCTCGTGCGGGATCTCCGGGGCCGTCCAGCAGCGCGCCGGGATGCAGACGGCGGGCACGATCGTGGCCGTGAACAAGGACGAGCAGGCGCCGGTCTTCGAGATCGCCGACCTCGGCATCGTGGGCGACCTGCAGAAGGTGCTGCCCCAGGCGGTCGAGCACCTCAGGGCGCTGCGCGGATAGGAACCGGGCGGCGATGCGGCCGGCGGGGCCCGTCCCGAGCCGTGGGCTCAGCGCGCCACGGTCCGGTGGCCGGCGTCCAGCCGCCGGGTCCAGCCGCGGGCGTCGAGGTGCTCGAGCAGCGGGATCGCGACGCGCCGGGAGGTGCCGAGCGCCTGGCGCGCCTGGCTCGTGGTGAAGGGCTGCGGCAGCCGGGCGAGCTCTCGCATCGCCAGGGCGGGGGCGGTGGGGAGCAGCACGACACCGTCCCCCAGCCGGAGCAGCCGGCCGGTGCGCTCGGCCGCGGCGAGCTCGCGGGCGCCGAGCCGCAGCGCCGTCAGGTCGTCGGCCTCCGGGCTCCGGAAGGGCTCGGCCCCGAGCCGCCGCTCCAGCTCGAGCACCGCGGTCTCGTGGGCGCCGAGGCCGCCGCGGTGGTGCGGGGACCGGATGTGCCCGCCGTCCTGCTCCAGGCCGGCGCCGCGGACCACGGGGTCGACCAGCGCGGCGTCGGGCAGCGCGAGCAGGTCGCGGGCGGCGCCCCGCGAGAGCCCTGCGGCCAGGGGATCCCGGGCGTGCAGCTCCTCCACGGCGGTGCGCAGCCGCTGCGTCCAGGACTCGAGCACGGGGGCGTGCACCCACCAGCCGCCGAGCGCGCGCACGTCGCCGGGCGGGGCGGCGTCCGCGGTGGGCAGCAGCCCGAGGCGGTGCAGGTGCTGCGCCGGCACCGCGCCGCGGCGGGCCACCTCCGCGCCGACGTCTCCGCGCAGGTCCGTGCCGGCGAGCCGGACGGCGCGGCGCGCCCGGTCGCCGCGCCGCCGCAGCGCGGGCGGGTCGGCGTCGAGGACCTGGGCGCCGCCGAGCACCGAGCGGCTGCCGGGGTCGCGGAGCACCAGACGGTCCCCGAGGACCAGGGGCAGGGGCCGGTCCAGGACCAGCCGGGCGTGGTCGTCGTCGAACGGGCTCAGCCGGGCGGGCACCGCCGCGGTGCCGGCGTGGACCACGAGGTGCTCGGCCGTGTCCGTGAGGGCGGGGCCGGTGGCCCGGCGGACGTCGAGGACGTCGGTGAGCGGCCACGTGCCGGGGGTGACCAGCGAGTCGCCGCGGTGCACGTCGGAGGCGGAGACCCCCCGCAGGTTGAGCGCCACGCGGGTGCACGGCTCCAGCGCGGTGTGCGACACGTTCCGGCTGTGCATGCCCCGGACCACGACCGGCACGGCCCCGCCGTGGCCGAGCAGGTGCAGTCGGTCGCCCTGCCGGAGCGATCCCGCGGCCAGCGTGCCGGTCACCACCGTGCCGGAACCGGTGATCGTGAAGGACCGGTCCACCCACAGCCGCAGCCGCCCCTGGGCGGGGGCGGGCGCCCGCGCCAGGACGTCGTCGAGGACGGTGCGCAGCTCGTCGAGGCCCGTGCCCTCGAGGGCCGAGACGGTGACCACGGGCGCGTCGTGCAGACCGGTCCCGGCCAGCTCCGCGCGGACCTGGGCGAGCACCTCGCCGGTGCGCCCGGGGGCCCGGTCGGCGCGGGTGAGCACCACCACGCCGTGCTCGATGCCGAGGGCCGCGACGGCGTCGCGGTGGTCGCCGGACTGGGCCTGCCAGCCCTCGTCGACGGCGACCACGAAGCAGACCACGGGAGCCGGGCCGAGACCGGCGAGCATGTTGCCGAGGAAGCGCTCGTGGCCGGGGACGTCCACGAAGGCCACGTCGCGCCCGGACGGCAGCGTGGTCCAGGCGTAGCCCAGGTCGATGGTCAGCCCGCGGCGGCGCTCCTCCTCCCACCGGTCGGGCTCCATCCCGGTGAGGGCCCGCACCAGGGTGCTCTTGCCGTGGTCGACGTGCCCGGCCGTGGCGACGACGTCCACGCTCACCGAGCCCCTCCCGGGCCGCCGACCGCCCCGGCGAGGGCGGTCAGGGCCGCCTGCACCGCCGTGCGCAGGCGCTCGTCCTCGGACTCGGGCACGCAGCGCAGATCGATCAGGCACGCGCGGTCGTGGACCCGGGGGAGCACGGCGGGGCGGCCGGTGCGCAGCAGCGGGGCCGCCGCCTCGGGCAGCCGCACCGCCCACCCCGGCAGGGGCACGCCGGGCGCGCCGCCGCCGCCGACACGGCCGTCGTGGGATACCACCGGTGCGCCGACGGCCGCGCCGAGCCGTTCGGCCCGGTCGCGGAGCCGGTCCGGGTCCGCGTGCAGCGCGGTCGTGACCGGGGCGGGCCCCCCGGTGAGCGTGGCCTCCAGGGCCGCGAGCGCGAGCTTGTCGGCGCGGACCGCCCGGGCGAGGGGGTGGGCGGCCAGCCGGGCGACGGCGTCCGAGCCGCCGAGCAGCAGCCCGGCCTGCGGGCCGCCGAGCAGCTTGTCGCCGCTGGCGATGACGAGGTCGGCGCCGCCCTCGAGAGCCGAGGCGGCATCGGGCTCGGACGGCAGCTGCGGGTCCGGGGTGAGGAGCCCGCTGCCGAGGTCCGCCACGAGGGGCAGGCCGTGGGCCCGGGCCAGCGGCCGCAGCTCGTCGACCTCGACGGCCGAGGTGAACCCCTCCAGCCGGAAGTTGCTCGGGTGCACCTTGAGCAGGCAGCCGGTCTCCGGGCCGATCGCTTCTGCGTAGTCGCGCAGGTGGGTCCGGTTGGTCGTGCCCACCTCGCGCAGCCGGGCGCCGGTCGACTCGATCAGCTCCGGCAGCCGGAAGCCGGCCCCGATCTCGACGAGCTCGCCGCGGCTGATCACCACCTCGCGGCCGGCGGCCAGGGCCGTGGTGGCCAGCACCAGTGCGGCCGCGCCGTTGTTGACGACCAGGGCGTCCTCGGCGGGTGGGCAGGCGGCGAGCAGGGCCGCCCGGGCGGCGGCGCCGCGGCGGGAGCGGGTGCCGCTCACCAGGTCGAGCTCCACGTCGACGTACCCGCCGGCCGTGACCAGTGCGTCGAGCGCGGCCGCGGACAGCGGGGCGCGGCCGAGGTTGGTGTGTACCACCACGCCGGTGGCGTTGAGCACCGGCGTCAGGCTCGAGGCGGAGCGGGCCCCGAGCGCGGCGAGCACCGCCGGCTCGACCTCGCCGGGGGCGATCTCGCCGCGCCGCGCCCGGTCCTGGGTCTCGCGCACCAGCGCGCGGACGACGTCCTCGCTCAGCCGCTCGAGCGCCCGGCGGACGGGTGGCAGGGCCATGAGCTGGTCGGTGCGCGGGATCAGGCGGCGCGGGTCGTCCAGGGCCACAGTCCCTCCTCGTCGGGCGGCACGCGGTGCGGGTGGTCGGTGCGCGGGTGGGCGGCGCAGGGGTTGGCGGAGGCGGACGGGAATCGAACCCGCCAGGCCGAGGTGCTCGGCCTCACCGGTTTTGAAGACCGGGGGGCCCACCAGGACCCGGACGCCTCCGCCACCCAACCTAGCATCGCCGTCACCAGTAGGCTGACGGCATGGAACAGACCCGGACGCCGACCCCGCCCCTGCCCGCGCCCGGGACGGTCCGCCTGACCGGCTTCGCCCACGGCGGCGGATGCGCGTGCAAGATCCCGCCCGGCGAGCTCGAGGACGCGGTCCGGGGCCTCACCGGCCAGGCGGGGGACGGCGTGCTGGTCGGTCTCGACGACGGCGACGACGCCGCGGCCGTCCTGGTGCGCGAGGACCTCGCGGTGCTGTCCACCGCCGACTTCTTCACCCCGGTGGTCGACGACGCCTACGACTGGGGCCGGATCGCCGCCGCGAACGCGCTCTCGGACGTCTACGCCATGGGCGGGCGCCCGGTCATGGCCATCAACCTCGTGGGGTGGCCCCGCGACGTGCTGCCGATGGAGCTGATGACCGAGGTGCTCCGCGGCGGCCTGGCGGTCGCCTCCGAGGCGGGGTGCCCGGTGATCGGGGGGCACTCCATCGACGACCCGGAGCCGAAGTACGGCATGGCCGTGACCGGTGTTGCGCACCCGGACCGGCTGCTGCGCAACGACGCCGCCGCACCGGGGCTGCCCCTAACCCTCACCAAGCCGATCGGCGTGGGACTGCTCAACAACCGGCACAAGGCGACCGGCGAGGTCTTCGCCGAGGCGCTCGCCACGATGACCCGGCTCAACCGGGACGCGGCCGAGGCGGCGCTGGCGGCCGGGGCCCGGGCGGCCACGGACGTCACCGGCTTCGGCCTGCTCGGGCACCTGCACAAGATGTGCCGTGCCTCCGGGGTGGGCGCGGTGCTCGACCGGAGGGCCGTGCCCCTCGTCGAGGGCGCGGCCGAGGCGCTGCGGGACGGCTACGTCTCCGGCGGGACCCGCCGCAACCTGGACTGGGTGCGCCCGCACCTGCGGGCGGGGACCGGTGTCACCGAGGACGACCTGCTGCTGCTGGCCGACGCGCAGACCTCGGGCGGCCTGCTCGTGGTCGGCGAGGTGCCGGGGTACCCCGTGGTGGGCCACACCGTGGCAGGGTCCGGCCTCCAGGTGCGCTGAGCCCCGTCGGGGCACGGCGCCGGGCGCTCAGCCGACAGTCGTGATCGAGTCGTCGGTGATCCCGGCGGCGCGCCGGGCGGCCAGCCGGGCCTTCTGCGGCTCGATCGTGTAGCGGGGGTCCACGGCCGAGTGCAGACCGGCCTCCATCACGCCGAACCGGGTGAGGGCCGAGGACGCCAGCAGCGCCAGCCCCGAGACCGCGGCGACGGCCCGGTGCCGCCCGCCCAGCAGCGTGCCGAGACCGCCGGCGACCGCCAGTCGCTCGCTCCACGCCAGCATGGTCCCGGCCTGGCCGTGGTGCAGCGGCTCGGCCGCCACCGGGTCCATCCGGCGCTCCATCAGCTTCGTGGCGATCAGCTCACCGGCAACGCCCAGCACGGCCAGCCGCCGGGCGGGGCCGGCCTCGCCGACCGAGGTCGTGACCATCGCCAGGCCTCCCGAGGCGAGGCTCGCCGAGCTCACGAAGACGAATGCCAGGTCCTCGCGGGCCGCGTTCCAGGTGGGCGTCGCCGTGTCGGAGAGCAGCGCCGCGGTGTACGCGGCGAGCGGGCCGGCGAAGACCGCGGCCTCGACGCCGGCCGGGCCCTCCACGGCGCGCAGCACCGGGCGCAGCGGGCCCAGCGGAAGGCGGGAGCCGGTCATCCGGTCCACCTCGGCCGCGACCGCGGTCCCCATGCCGGCTCCGAACGCGCTGAGGATCCACGTGCCCATGCTCATCGGCGAGGTCGGCTTGAACGTGCGCAGCATGTGCAGGAAACGTTCCGGGCGGCCGAGATCCGCGACCAGCGCCGCGCCGCCGAGACCGAGCGCGGTCACCGACCCCAGCCGGGCGTTGCGGCGCAGCTCGGCCCGGCCCGTGAGCTGACCGCCGAGCGCGAGCAGCGCGGAGCCGCCGGCCACGCCGCCGAGGAACAGGTACGCGGCGACCTCGTGGCCCCAGGGCGCCGGCTTGACCACCGGGCGGCCGTAGTAGGAGCCGAACTCCGGCTCCGGGACCATCGACATCTCCCGGGAGCCGTCGCCGCCGCCCGGCCCGGCGCCCCGGCGGCGCGGGCCGTCCCGCCGCCGGCGGCGCGGCGGCTCGGGCGGACGGTAGCCGTCGAACTCGGACAGACTCACGAGCGGCCCCCCGCGAAGGCCAGGGCGGCGGCGGCGAGCATGCCCGCCGCCGCCAGTCCGGCCCGTTGGTACATCCGGGGCAGGTCCGCGGTCGGCACCCGCGGGTCGGGCGGAAGCCCGTAGACCTCCGGCTCGTCGAGCAGCAGGAACACCGAGCCGGTGCCGCCCACGCCGTCCAGCTCGTTGGCGCCGTAGAGCCGCGCCTCGGTGCGCCCCTGGGCGTGCAGCTCGGCGACCCGGTGCCGGGCCGACTCGACCATGTCGTCGTGCTCGCCGTACTTGATGGACGTCGTGGGGCACGTCTGCGCGCACGCGGGGGTCTGGTCGTCCACCATGCGGTCGTAGCACAGGGTGCACTTCTGGGCGACGCCCACGTTCTTCACCTCGGGCTTGCCCGGTTGCCCGTCCCGCTCCGTGCGCGGGGCGGCCGTGCCGTCGGTGCGCCGCTCGATCACGCCGAACGGGCAGCCCGCCACGCAGGTGCCGCACCCGTTGCACACGTCGTCCTGGACCACCACGGTGCCGTGCTCGGTGCGGAACAGCGCCCCGGTGGGGCACACGTCGAGGCACCCGGCGTGCGTGCAGTGCTTGCAGACGTCCGAGGACATCAGCCAGCGGAACTCCGGGGTGTCCGGCGGGGTGGTGTCCCCGGCGGCCGGCTGCGGGCGCGCCTCGGGCGGGCCGACCCGCGGCATGCCCAGGCTCACGAGCTTGCGCCCGGACTCGCGGGCCTCCTCGATGCGCTCGCTGTCCTGCTCGACGAACGCCACGTGCCGCCAGGTGCTGGCGCCGAGGGCGCCGGTGTTGTCGTAGGAGGACTCGAGCAGCTCGAGGTCCCCGTCCTGGGGGTTCTGGTTCCACTCCTTGCAGGCCACCTCGCAGGCCTTGCACCCGATGCAGATCGAGGTGTCCGTGAAGAAGCCCTTCCGCGCGTGCGCGTGCTCCCAGTGCGCGTCGGCCGTGGGATCGGTCGGTCCGGCCAGCTGGCCCATCAGTGCTCCCTCATCGGGTCGGTGGTCGGGTCGGTGCCGGGGACGTCGATCCGGGTGTTGCCGGTCTCCACGGTGGCGCCCGCGCGCTGCTGGTACTCCAGGACCAGGTCGAGCAGCTCGGGACCCCGCGGCCGGCGGCCCGGGCGGATGTGGCACGAGCCCACCTTGGAGTCCTGGATCTGCACGTTGGGCTCGAGGGTCAGGCCCAGCAGGTCGTTGGCGGAGTCGCCGCTGACCACGGCGTCGTCGCCCACGCCCCAGTGGTACGGGAGCCCGATCTGGTGCACGGTGTGCCCGCGCACCACGAGCGGGGTCATCCGCTCGGTGACGAGCACCCGCACCTCGATCGCCGCCCGGGGCGAGACGATCGTGGCCCAGCCGTACGGCTCCAGCCCGCACTCGGCGGCGAGCTCGGGGGAGACCTCGCAGAACATCTCCGGCTGCAGCTCCGAAAGATACGGCAGCCACCGGCTCATGCCGCCGGCGGTGTGGTGCTCGGTGAGCCGGTACGTGGTGAACACGTAGGGGTACACGTCCGCCCCCGGCTCCCCGGCGCTCGGGGCGGTGAGGTTGTCCTGGCGGGCGAACAGCACCCGCGAGGGGTTGCGCTGCTGGGTGTACAGGGCGTTGCCGACCGGCGACTCCTGCGGCTCGTAGTGCGTGGGCAGCGGCCCGTCCAGCACGCCCTTGGGCGCGTACAGCCAGCCCTTGCCGTCGGCCTGCATGATGAACGGGTCGTCCCCGGCGAGCGCGGCCGCGCCCCCGGCGTCGGGGTCGGGGCGGGTGCCCGGGGCGAGGTGGAGCGGGAAGTCGGGCACGTCGTCCCCGACCCACTGGTCCTGCTCCTCGTCCCACCACACGAGCTTCTTGCGCTCGCTCCAGGGCCGGCCCTCCGGGTCCGCCGAGGCGCGGTTGTAGAGCAGCCGGCGGTTGGCCGGCCACGCCCAGCCCCACTCGAGCGCGGCGGGGCCCTGTTCCCCGCCGGGCCTGCGGGCGGCGGCGCGGTTGACGCCGCCGGCGTACACGCCGGTGTAGATCCAGCAGCCGCCGGAGGTCGAGCCGTCCGCCCGCATCTCGGTGTACGAGGACAGCGGCTTCCCGGCGTCCGGGCCCGTGAGGTGGCGGCCGTTGATCTCGGCGAGCACCGCCTCGGGGTCCGGCTCGCCGTGCTCGTCGACGGGGTAGTCCCAGGTGAGGTCGAGCAGCGGGCGGTCGCGCTCGTCCCCGGACCCGGCCAGCCGCTCCCGGATCCGCCGGCCCAGCTCGAAGAAGAACTGCAGCTCGCTCTGGCACTCGCCCGGCGGGGCCACGGCCTGGTGGCGCCACTGCAGCAGCCGCTGGGTCTGTGTGAAGGTGCCCGACTTCTCCACGTGCGTGGCCGCGGGCAGGAAGAACACCTCGGTCTCGATGTCCTCGGTGCGCAGCTCGCCCGAGGCGATCTCGGGGCCGTCCTTCCACCAGGTCGCCGACTCGATGAGGTTGAGGTCCCGCACCACCAGCCACTTGAGGTGGGACATGGCCATCCGCTGCATCCGGCCGTTGGAGGAGCCCACCGCGGGGTTCTGGCCGAGCAGGAAGTAGCCCTCCACCTCGTCGTCGAGCATCTTCGTCAGCGTCTGGAAGGTGCCGTGCGCGCCGGTGAGGCGCGGGAGGTAGTCGTAGGCCCAGTCGTTGTCCGCGGTGGCGGCGTCCCCCCACCAGGCCTTGAGGAGGCTGATGGTGTAGGCGTCGGCCTCGGCCCAGTAGCCCTTCTGCTTCTTCGACGCGATCGCGGCCAGGTAGTCGTCGAACGTGTCGTGGGTGCCGGCCAGCGGCATCGGCAGGTAGCCGGGCAGCAGGTTGAACAGCGTGGGGATGTCGGTCGAGCCCTGGATGCTGGCGTGCCCGCGCAGGGCCATGATCCCGCCACCGGGGCGGCCCATGTTGCCCAGCAGCAGCTGCAGGATGGACGCGGTGCGGATGTACTGCGCGCCCAGGCTGTGCTGGGTCCAGCCCACGGCGTAGGCGAAGCACGTGGTCCGCTCCCGCCCGGAATTCTCCGTGATGGAGCGGGCCAGGTACGCGAAGTCCTCGGGGGAGACCCCGCACACCTCCTGCACCATCTCGGGGGTGTAGCGCGCGTAGTGCCGCTTGAGGATCTGGAACACCGTCCGGGGGTCCTGCAGGGTCTCGTCGCGCTGCATGCGGGCGTGCTCCATCGGGGCGCCGCCGCTGCCGAGCTGCTGGCCGGCGGCCTCGTCCACGGCCTCCGCCCCCTCCGCGGCCCCGTCGTCGGGGTCGCCCGCGGGCGCGTCCACCTTGCCGTCGTGGTCCCCGGGGCCGTCCTCGTTCTCGGCGTAGGCCCAGGTGGACATGTCGTACTGGCCGGTCTCCGGGTCGAACCCGGAGAACAGCCCGTCGAGGTCCTCGGCGTCGCGGTAGTCCTCGTTCACCAGCGTGGCGGCGTTGGTGTAGGCGCGCACGTACTCCTCGAACCACAGGTCGTGGGTGAGCACGTGGTTGACCAGGGCGCCGAGCAGGACGATGTCCGAGCCGGCCCGGATCGGGACGTGCTGGTCAGCGACCGCCGAGGTGCGGGTGAAGCGCGGGTCGACGTGGATGACCCGGGCGCCGCGGGCCTTGGCCTCCGTCACCCACTGATAGCCCACGGGGTGGCACTCGGCCATGTTGGAGCCCTGGATGACGATGCAGTCGGCGTTGGCCATGTCCTGCAGGGACTGCGTGGCACCGCCACGTCCGAACGAGGCTCCCAGACCGGGAACCGTGGCGGAGTGTCAAATACGGGCCTGGTTCTCGATCTGGATCGCTCCCGCGGCGGTGAAGAGCTTTTTGATGAGGTAGTTCTCCTCGTTGTCCAGCGTGGCGCCGCCCAGGGCGGCGAAGCCCATCGTGCGGCGCAGCGGACGGCCCTGCTCGTCGGCGTCCTGCCAGCCGTTGCGGCGGGCCTCGAGGACGCGGTCGGCCACCATCTCGAGGGCGGTGCCGAGGTCCAGCCGCTGCCACTCGGTGGCCCGGGGCGCACGGTAGAGCACCTCGGTCTGCCGGCCGGGCGCGTTGACCAGCTGCTCGCTGGCCGCGCCCTTGGGGCACAGGCGGCCGCGGGAGATCGGCGAGTCCGGGTCGCCCTCGATCTGGACGACCTTCTCGTCCTTGACGTACACCCGCTGGCCGCAGCCGACCGCGCAGTACGGGCAGACGCTCTGCACGACCCGGTCCGCGGTGGTCGTGCGCGGGCTCGTCGTCCGGGTGCGCTCCGAGGTCACCGCCGGGCCGCGACCGAGCAGGTCGCCCGAACGGATCTGCCGGAGGACCGGCCACTCCAGGGGACTGAATCGTGACATGTCAGGAGCATAGCCCGCCGGTGTGTCAGGAGCCACACCGGCGGGCGGCGCGGGCGCGGACCCCGCCGGCGCGCGGGACCCGCTAGCCCCGCGGGGACTCCGCCGTCCGGGAGGGGGTGCCCAGGACCAGGCGGCGGGTGCCCCGGACGGCGGCCGCGATCACCCGCTCGAGCGGTCCCTGACCGAACGTCGCCTGCCAGAGCACGGCGAAGCCGGCGGCCACGGCCACATGCACGGCGAACCAGAGCACGCGGTCCTCGTAGTGGAGCGTCGTGGTCAGGGCGAGCAGGTGGGCCGAGTACAGGGTCAAGGTGCGGGCCCCCATGGCGCCCAGGGTGGTCCACAGCCGGTTCGGGCGCGCGACGAGCAGGAACAGCCCCAGCACCGCCAGGCCGGTGCCCAGGTCCATGAGCAGCGTCACCGGGGTGTTGCTGTGCGGCCCGGGGGTGAGCAGCCACCACCACGTGGAGGTGGGCAGGTCCGGGCTCGGGCCCCAGACGAGGATCTCGTCGACCTGGTCCTCGCTCAGCCACGGGGTGTGCCGCAGCAGCTGGTCGTAGCCGCCGGCCTGCAGGACCAGCACCCAGTAGACGAACCAGGCGCCGAGCGCCAGGACCACGCCGGCCACGGCGATCCGGACCCGCACCACGACCTCGTGCAGGTCGGTCCGGCCGAGCAGCAGGCCGGCGCAGAGGTACGTCAGGTAGGGCACGGCCGGGTAGGTCCCGGTCAGCAGCACCTGGGCCAGGGTGGCGCCCGGGTCCGAGAGCGCGCTGCCGAAGGTGGGGTTGACGGCCCCGGCCTGGGGTAGGGCGGGGCCGAGGACGTGCACGAGCACGGGGCCCAGCACCGCGGCGAGCGCCGCGACGGCGGCCAGCGTGCGGCGCCGCAGGCCGAGCAGCGGGACGGCGAGCAGGAAGAACGCGCCGTAGTAGACGAGGATGCCCAGCGCGGGCGCCGGGGACGGCATGACCTGGTTGATCGCCAGCCCGGCGGCGGCGATGAGCAGGGCCCGCACCACGAGGCCGGCGCGGGTGGCCGTCAGCGCGCGGCCCCGGTGCGGGGTGCGCCCGCCCGAGGAGAACGCCAGGCTCAGCCCGGCCAGCAGGGCGAACAGCGCCGCGGCGCGCCCGCCGAACAGGCTCCACTGGAGGGTGGGCTCGAAGGTCGCGGGGTCGTGGACGGGCAGGATGTGGACCGCGATCATGCCGATCAGCGCCAGACCGCGGGCGGCGTCCACGGCGATGAGGCGGGGTCTGCGGGCGGGGGTCGCGGCGGTCGTGCGTGTCGTGCCGGTCGTGGGGGCTTCGGACGTTCGGCTCATGGGATCTCCGGGGGGCGGGGGCGCGCAGGGGATCGTGACCGCTGCCGGCGGGGACCGGTGCGGCCCGTGCGCGGGGGATGCGCAAGGGGGTGCGCGCGGACGGGGCGGCTCGCGGGATCCGGGCGGCCGGCCGGTGAGACGTCCGGCCGGCCCCGGGGGAGGAGCTGGTGCGGACGTCGGTGCGCCCGGGCGGGGGCCCGGTGCGGCGGCGGGCCCGAATCCCCCTCGAGCCGCCTCCGACCCTAGGAGCCGGACCTTCTCGTGTCCACTTGACACATTTGCATTGTCGCAGGTCACAACGTGTTTGTGACGTGTTCACCGGCGCCCCTCTGGAAGTCCGCCGGGGTCGCTGGTTCCATGGGGGCAGGCCCCTTCGGCCTGCGCCGGGTGCCGGACGGGGGGCGCGCTTGCAGGTCCTAAGGAAGGTTCGATCATGAGCAGTTCACTGTTCCCCCGGCCGACGCCCCGGTCGGTCGACCCCGTCCACGTCCCGCTGCTCCCGGAGCGCCCCGATGACGCTGCCCCCGGCCGGCAGGACGACGGCCTCGGCCTGCACCCCGCCGGGCTCCTCCAGCGGGTCTTCACTGCGGCGGGAGAGGTGGAGGCCGCGGAGTGGGCGCTCGACCAGGTCCTCGACGCCGTGGCCTCCGGCGAGGAACTGGGCATCGGCCTCGACGTCGCACCCCTCGACGGCGCCCTCGAGTCGGCGCGCTGGGCGCTGGACCGGTCGGCGGGTGCCCTGCACGCCGAGATCCGCTGCGCGGCGCGGCGCGGTGTCCCGCTCTGCCTCCTCGCCGAGGCCTCCGCGACGGCGCTGGACGAGGTGCGCTCCATGCTGGGCTCCGCCGCTCCCGGGGCGGGGGTCAGGGGGCTGGCCGTCGCCGGCTGAGCCGCCCACCGGCCCGGAAGCGGCCCCGTCACCCGACGCTGTTGTTACGAATGGGTAACTGATACCGGCGGTTCCTGTTTCTTCTGGCGTGTCTGCTGCCGTCCCCCGAACGGACCACATAGATTTTTTCTGGGTGCGGCGGACGGTGATCTCCGTCACGTCGGACCCGGAGCCCCGTGCTCCATGACGCGAGCCCCGTGCTCGCCCCGGCGTGGCCCCGTCCGCCTCGGACTGCGAACCCAGCACTCCTGGCGGGCCCGTATCGACCGATGGAGGAAACGATGAGAACGAAGCGGATCGCGGGCACGTCAGTGGCGCTCTCCGGTGCCCTGCTGCTCACCGCGTGCGGCGGGGGAGACGGCGGGGGCACCTCCGCCGAGGGTGGCGGCGACGGCACCTTCAGCGTGTACATCGGCGAGCCCGAGAACCCGCTGCTGCCCGGCAACACCGGCGAGACAGAGGGCGGCCAGGTCGTCGACGCGCTCTGGACGGGCCTGGTCGAGTACGACCGGGAGTCCAACGAGGCCGTCTACACCGGCGTCGCGGAGTCGATCGAGTCCGAGGACCAGACGACGTGGACGGTCAGCCTCAAGGACGGCTGGACCTTCCACGACGGATCCCCGGTGACCGCGCAGAGCTACGTGGACTCGTGGAACTACGTGGCCAACAGCGAGAACGCGCAGGGCAACTCCTACTTCTTCTCCAACGTCGAGGGCTACGACGCCCTCCAGGGCGAGGAGGGCGCGAGCCCCACCGCCACCGAGATGTCCGGCCTGCGCGTCGTCGACGAGCAGACCTTCGAGGTCACCCTCAGCGAGCCCTACGCGCAGTGGCCGACCACCGTCGGCTACACCGCGTTCTTCCCGATGCCGGAGGCGTTCTTCGAGGACCCCGAGGGCTTCGGCGAGCAGCCGATCGGCAACGGCCCGTTCAAGGCGGACGAGGCCTTCCAGGAGGGCCAGGGCATCACGCTGACCCGCTACGACGAGTTCGGCGGCGACGAGCCGGCCCAGGCCGCCGCCGTGGAGTTCCGCGTCTACACCGAGATCAACACCGCCTACAACGACCTCCAGGCCGGCTCGCTCGACGTGGTCGACCAGATCCCGCCGGACGCCATCGCCTCCGCCGAGGACCAGTTCGGCGAGCGGTTCAAGACCACCCCGCGCGGCGACATCACCGCGCTCGGCTTCCCGACCTACGACGAGCGCTTCGCCGACCCGGAGGTCCGCCGCGCCTTCTCCATGGCCATCGACCGGCAGGCGATCACCGACGCGATCTTCCAGGGCTCCCGCACCCCGGCCGCGTCCTTCGTCTCGCCCGTGATCGACGGCCACCGCGAGGACGCCTGCGACGCGTGCGAGCTCGATGTCGAGGAGGCCAACCGGATGCTCGACGAGGCGGGCTTCGACAAGTCCGTGCCCGTGGACCTGTGGTTCAACGCCGGCGCCGGCCACGAGGAGTGGATGCAGGCCGTCGGCAACCAGCTCCGCGAGAACCTGGGCGTCGAGTACCAGCTGCGCGGCGACCTCCAGTTCGCCGAGTACCTGCCCAAGCAGGACGAGAAGGGCATGACCGGCCCGTTCCGCTCCGGCTGGATCATGGACTACCCGGTCATGGAGAACATGCTCGGCCCGACGTACTCCACGGCGGCCCTGCCGCCGGCCGGGTCGAACGTGACGTTCTACTCGAACGTGGAGTTCGACGCCAAGCTGCAGGAGGGCAACGCCGCCGACTCGATCGACACGGCGATCCAGGCCTACCAGGAGGCCGAGGACCTGCTCGTGGCCGACATGCCGGCCACGCCGCTGTTCTTCGGGCTCGTGCAGTACGCCCACTCGGAGAACGTGGACGAGGTCTACGTCAACAGCTTCGGCCGCGTCGAGGTCGAGGACGTCGTCGTCGCCTCGGAGTGATCCGACCCTGACCCGGGGCGCCCCGCACGGGGCGCCCCGGGCCCACCTGTCCGCGCAACACCTCCGCACACACAAGGAGACCCATGGGGCGGTACGTCCTCCGCCGTCTGCTGCTGACCGTCCCGGTGCTGCTGGGCGCGTCCCTGCTCATCTTCTCGATGGTCTACGCGCTGCCCGGCGATCCCATCCGGGCGCTGGCCGGCGACCGGCCGCTGTCCGAGGCCGTGCAGGCGCAGCTGCGCGCCGAGTACAACCTCGACGACCCGATGCTGATCCAGTACACCAAGTACCTGGGCGGCCTGGTGCAGGGCGACTTCGGCACCGACTTCTCGGGCCGTCCCGTCCTCGACACGATCGTGGACCGGCTGCCGGTGACGGCCCGGCTGGCCCTCGTCGCCGTGGCCTTCGAGATCCTCATCGGCATCCTCGCCGGCGTGCTGGCGGGCCTGCGGCGCGGGTCCTTCTTCGACAACCTCGTGCTGGTCTCCACCACGGTGGTCGTGTCCATCCCCGTCTTCGTCCTCGGCTTCCTCGCCCAGTACGTCTTCGGCGTGCGGCTCGGCTGGTTCCCCATCGCCGGCATCTCGGACGGCTGGTACAGCTACGTCCTGCCCGGCTTCGTGCTCGCGGCGCTCTCGCTCGCCTACGTGGCCCGGCTGACCCGCACGAGCCTCGCGGAGAACCTGCAGAGCGACTACGTGCGCACGGCGCGCGCCAAGGGTCTCAGCGAGGTGTCGGTGGTCGGCAAGCACACCCTGCGCAACAGCCTCATCCCGGTGGTCACCTTCATCGGCGCCGACCTCGGCGCGCTCATGGGCGGGGCCATCGTCACCGAGTCGGTGTTCAACATCCCCGGTCTCGGCCGGGCGGTCTACGACGCGGTGCTGCGGCAGGAGGGCGCCGTCGTCGTCGGGATCGTCACCCTGTTCGTCTTCTTCTACATCTTCTTCAACCTGGTGGTCGATGTCCTCTACGCCGCCCTCGACCCGAGGATCCGCTATGAATGAGCCGCGTCCGGAGAGCGTCCGCGAGGAGCGGGACGCCCGCCACGAGACCTTCTCCGACCGCGTGGACGACCGCGCGGACGAGATCGCCTCGGCGGCGGCCGCCGGGGACATCGAGCAGGTCAGCCTGTGGCGGGACGCCTGGAAGGGCCTGCTCCGCAACCCCTTCTTCCTGGTGGGGGCCCTGCTCTTCGTCGTGTTCGCGGTGATGGCCCTCGCCCCGCAGGCGTTCACCTCGGTGGACCCGCGGGCCTGCAGCCTCGGCCGCTCGGGGGAGGGCCCGCAGCCCGGGGCGCCGTTCGGCTACGACGTCCAGGGCTGCGACTACTACTCGAACGTGGTGCACGGCGCGCGCATCTCCCTGGCCATCGGCTTCCTCGCCGTCCTGGGCACCCTGGCCATCGGCGTGGTGGTGGGCGCGCTCGCCGGCTACTACGGCGGCTGGCTCGACTCGCTGCTCGCCCGGATCACCGACATCTTCTACGGCCTGCCGCTCATCCTGGGCGCCATCATCCTGCTCTCCGTGCTGCCCGAGCGCGGGGTGCTCGAGGTCTCCCTCGCGCTGATCGCGTTCGGCTGGATGACGGCCATGCGCCTGGTCCGCTCCAACGTGATCGGGGTCAAGGAGGCCGACTACGTCCAGGCGGCCCGGGCGCTCGGCGCGCGGACCGGCCGGATCCTCACCAAGCACATCCTGCCCAATGCCGTGGCGCCCGTCCTGGTCTACTCCACCATCGCGGTCGGCACGATCATCGCCTCCGAGGCGACGCTCACCTTCCTGGGCGTGGGTCTGCAGCTGCCCGAGATCTCCTGGGGCCTGCAAATCAACGCGGCGCAGAACAGGCTGCGCGACGCCCCGCACCTGATCCTCTTCCCGTCGCTGTTCCTGTCCCTGACCGTGCTCTCGTTCATCCTCATGGGCGACGCGCTGCGCGACGCCCTCGACCCGAAGTTGCGCCGATGACACCTTCCTCCGTCCCCGCCCCCACCCCCGCCCCCGTGCCCGCGCCGCCGGGCGGCGCGGCGGGCCCCGTGCTCGAGGTCGACGACCTCGCGGTGGAGTTCCGCTCCCGCCGGCGCACCGTCCGGGCCGTCAACGGGATCAGCTACACCGTCCGGGCCGGCGAGACCCTCGCGATCGTCGGGGAGTCCGGCTCCGGCAAGAGCGTGAGCGCCCAGGCCGTCATGGGCATCCTCGACATCCCGCCCGCCCGCATCACGCAAGGCGAGATCCGCTTCCACGGCGAGGACCTGCTGGGCATGAGCCCCCGGGACCAACGGGCGGTGCGGGGGCCGGGCATCGCCATGGTCTTCCAGGACGCCCTCTCCGCGCTGAACCCGGTCTTCTCCGTGGGCCACCAGATCGGCGAGCTGTTCCGCGCCCACCGGGGCGCCTCCCGGCAGGAGGCGAAGGCCCGGGCGATCGAGCTCATGGAGCGCGTGGGGATCCCCGCGGCCCGGGAGCGCGTGGGCGACTTCCCGCACCAGTTCTCCGGCGGCATGCGCCAGCGCGTGATGATCGCGATGGCCATCGCCCTGGACCCGGACATCCTGATCGCCGACGAGCCGACCACCGCGCTCGACGTCACCGTCCAGGCCCAGATCATGGACCTGCTCACCGAGCTCCGCACGCAGACCGGGATGGGCGTCATCCTCATCACGCACGACCTGGGGGTGGTCAACGAGGTCGCCGACCGGGTCGCTGTGATGTACGCGGGCAGCATCGTGGAGAACGGCACGGTCGACGAGGTGCTCTCGGCGCCCCTGCACCCCTACACCCGGGGGCTGATGTCCTCGATGCCCAGCCTCGAGTCCCAGGGCGAGCGGCTCCTGCCCATCGCCGGGACGCCGCCGGACCTCTCCGCCGTTCCCGCCGGCTGCGCGTTCCACCCGCGCTGCCCCATGGCGCGGTTCGGGCGGACGGCGGCGCCGGGCAAGGACTGCGCCGCGGACGTCCCGGTGCTGCGCGAGGTCGTGCCGGGCCGGACGGCCGCGTGCCACTACAGCGAGGAGCTCCAGCATGAGTGACACCCGGCCGACGACGACGGCGGACGCGCCCCTCCTGGAGCTGCGCGGGCTCACCAAGCACTTCCCCCTCACCCAGGGGGTGCTGCTGCGGCGGACCGTAGGCCAGGTCCAGGCGGTGGACGGCGTGAGCATGACCCTCGGTCCGGGGGAGACCCTGGGGCTCGTGGGCGAGTCCGGCTCCGGCAAGTCCACCGTGGCGAAGCTCATCATGGCGCTGCAGCAGCCCACCGCGGGCCAGGTCCTGTACAAGGGCCGGGACGTGGCCGCGATGTCCTCGCGGCAGCTGCGGGAGTACCGCCGCAACGTGCAGATCATCTTCCAGGACCCCTACTCGTCCCTCAACCCGCGGATGACGGTGGGGGACATCGTGGCCGAGGCCTGGGACGTGCACCCCAACGCGGTGGCGCGGCAGGACCGCGCGGCCACGGTCCGGGAGCTGCTGGAGCGGGTGGGGCTGCGGCCCGACTACGCCAACCGGTACCCGCACCAGTTCTCCGGGGGTCAGCGGCAGCGCATCGGGATCGCGCGGGCCCTGGCCCTGCGCCCCGAGGTGATCATCTGCGACGAGCCGGTCTCGGCCCTGGACGTCTCCGTCCAGGCGCAGGTCATCAATCTGCTGCAGGACCTGCAGGACGAGTTCGGCCTGTCCTTCCTCTTCATCGCCCACGACCTCTCGGTGGTGCGCCACCTCAGCGACCGGGTCGCGGTGATGTACCTCGGCAAGGTGGTGGAGACGGGCGACCGGGACGCGATCTACCACCGGGCCGCCCACCCGTACACGCAGGCCCTGCTCTCCGCGGTGCCGGTCCACGAGCCCGCCCTGCGTGGGGGGCGCGAGCGGATCATGCTCAGCGGCGACCTGCCCAGTCCCGCGAACCCGCCCTCCGGGTGCCGGTTCCGGACGCGGTGCTGGAAGGCGCAGGAGGTGTGCGCCGAGCAGGAGCCGGAGCTCGTCGACCGCGGCCAGGGCCACCCGGCGGCCTGCCACTTCGCCGAGAGCCGGGACCTCGTGCCCGGCTCGGCGTAGCCGCCGGCCCGGGAGCCCGGCCCGCGCCGCCGGCCGGGCTCAGCGGGCCCCGGACCCTCCGGGGCCCCCGGCCGGGCCGGGTCCGCCGGGCGCTGCGCGGTCCCCGCCGGCGGGTAGGGCGGCCGAGTCCGGGAACGCCGCGCGGGCCCACAGCCGCATCACGGCGTAGCTGCGCCAGGGGCTCCAGGCGGCCGCCGTCGCCGCGGCGGCGGCCGCCCCGGCCGCCCCGAGCGCGCGCCGCAGGACCAGGTCCTGGGCCAGGAAGACGTCGGGGTCGCCCAGGACGCGCAGCGAGATCGACCCGGCCGTCCACGGGCCGATGCCGGGCAGGGCAAGCAGGCGCTCGCGCAGCACGGCGGCGTCCTCCCCGGACGGCGCGCCGGCACGTCCCGGCGGGGCGTCGAGGACGAGTCCGTCGCGGACCGCCACGGCGAGCGCGTGCACGGTCGCGGCCCGGCGGGTGGTGACGCCCACGTCCCGCTGCAGCCTGGCCGGGTCCGTCCCGGCGATCCGGCGGGCCGTCGGGAAGGCGGTGGCGCCGCCGGTCACGGGCGTGCCGTGGTGGCGGACCAGGCGCCCGGCGAAGGTGCGGGCCGCGGCGAGGGAGACCTGCTGCCCGAGCACCGTCAGGACCGCCGTCTCGAAGCCGTCCGGTGCACCGGGCAGCCGGATCAGGGGCCAGGCGCGCACGTCCGCGGCGAGCACGGGGTCGGCCGCCAGGGCGCGGTCCGCCACGGGGGACTCCGTGCCCTCGCCGAGCCAGCGGCGCACCCGCTCCAGCACGGGCTCCAGGGTCTCCGCCGTCCCGGGCCCGATGCGCACCGGCAGACCGGCCGGCGTGAGGCCCCTCCAGTCGACCGTCACCGTGCGGACCGCTCCGTCCACCACGACGGGGCGCCGGTGGGCACCGCCCGCGAGGTCGTCGCACCCGGGCACGGCCTGGGAGGCCAGGAAGTCCCGGAGGAACCCGGGGGACGCCGGCGCCGGGAGCAGGACGTCCACGGCACCCGCGGACCCGTCGTCGTGCATGCGCTGCTCCCGGTCGTCGAGGGCGGGGGATCCGGATCCAGCCTGTCCCGGGGAGCGTCGCCTGTCCAGGCGGAGAAGCGGCGAAGGCCCTGTTCAGATTGTTCAACAATCACTACACTGGCACGAAAGTGACCGCGGCCACGTCCAGGGAGGCCGGCGCCGTGCCCCGGCGCAGGTCGCCCCCGTCCCGAGGAGGCCGCATGTCCAGCTCCGCCCCCGTCCCGCCCGTCCCGGAGGGTCGCGGCTCCGTCAGCAGCCCCGCGGCGATGCGGGCCGTGAACCGCTCCGCCCTGCTCGGGGCCCTCTTCCTGATGGCCACCAGCGCCATCGGCCCCGGGTTCATCACCCAGACCGCGAACTTCACGGTGCAGCTGGGCGCCGCCTTCGCGTTCGCCATCGTCATCTCCATCGTCGTCGACATCGCGGTGCAGCTGAACGTGTGGCGGATCATCGGCGTCTCCGGGCTCAAGGCGCACGAGCTCGGCAACCGCGTGCTGCCGGGCCTCGGCTGGTTCATCGCCGCGCTCGTGGCCACCGGCGGGCTCGTCTTCAACATCGGCAACACCGCCGGCGGCGGGCTCGGCCTCGACGCGCTGCTCGGCCTCGACCCCACGTGGGGCGGCGTTCTCACGGCGCTGATCGCGGTGGGCGTGTTCGTCAGCAAGCGCGCGGGCGTGGCCCTGGACCGGATCGTGGTGGTCCTCGGCGTGCTCATGATCCTCGTGACGAGCTACGTCGCGTTCGTCTCGCGGCCCCCGGTGGGGGAGGCGCTGCGCAACGTGGTGCTGCCCGAGAACGTG
Organism: Kocuria sp. CPCC 205263; assembly: GCF_040981075.1. NCBI lineage: Bacteria > Bacillati > Actinomycetota > Actinomycetes > Micrococcales > Micrococcaceae > Kocuria > Kocuria sp. CPCC 205263. The sequence goes on from NZ_JAVKPV010000016.1 coordinate 40,377, forward strand.
GACTTCCTGATCATCACGACCCTCATCGGCGGGACCGTGGGCGGGTACATCACCTACGCGGGCGCCCACCGCATCGTCGACGCCGGGATCACCGGCGTGGAGAGCGTCAAGCAGATCTCCCGCAGCTCCGTGGTGAGCATCGTGCTCACCGGGGTCATGCGCTTCCTGCTGTTCCTGGCGATCCTCGGGGTGGTCGCCGGCGGCGCCCAGCTCACGGGCGAGAACCTCGCCGCCCAGGCGTTCCGCTCCGCCGCCGGGGAGGTCGGCCTGCGCCTGTTCGGGGTCATCCTGTGGGCCGCGTCCATCTCCTCGGTCATCGGCGCCGCCTACACCTCGGTGTCCTTCCTCACCACCTCCCGGACGAAGCCGCGCACCCGGAACCTGATGACCATCGCCTTCATCCTGGTCTCCGCCACCGTGTTCGCCCTGCTCGGCCAGGCGCCGTCCACGCTGCTCATCGTGGCGGGCGCCGTCAACGGGCTCATCCTGCCGCTGGGCTTCGCGGTGCTGCTGTGGGTGGCCTGGCGCCGGCGGGACCTGCTGGGCGGCTACGAGTACCCCAAGTGGCTCGCGCTGATCGGCACCGTGGTGTGGCTGCTCACCATCTTCCTGGGCTACCAGTCCCTCAGCGGCATCGCCGCGCTGTGGGCGTGATCGCCGTGGGACCGGACAGCACGCAGGCCCGGCGGGACCGGGCCGCCCTGGCCCCGGGCGCCGCCCGGGCGATGTTCCGCAGCGGCCTGGTCACGCCCACGTCGGGCTGGTGCGACGGCTTCGCGCAGGCCAACCTGATCGTCGTGCCCGCGGACTGGGCCTTCGACGTCCTGCTCTTCGCCCAGCGCAACCCCAAGCCGTGCCCGGTGCTCGGCGTGCTCGAGGCCGGCAAGGTGACCGGGCCGCTGCTGGGCGGCGGCGACGTCCGCACCGACGTCCCGCTCTACACCGTCTACCGGGACGGCGAGGTGGCGGGCACCCGCACCGACCTGCTGGACGTGTGGCGCGAGGACCTCGTGACCTTCGCCCTCGGCTGCAGCTTCACCTTCGAGGCGGCCCTGCAGGAGGCCGGGATCCCGATCGCCCACATCGACCAGGGCGTCAACGTCCCGATGTACCGCACGAACGTCCCGTGCGCGCCCGCCGGGCGGCTGTCCGGCCCGCTGGTCGTGTCCATGCGGGCGATCCCCGCCTCCCGGGTGGCCGACGCGGTGCGCATCACCTCCCGCTATCCCGCCGTGCACGGCGCCCCGGTGCACGTCGGCGCCCCGCAGGAGCTGGGCATCCGGGACCTCGGGGCCCCCGACCACGGGGACGCGGTGCAGATCCCGGACGGCCACGTCCCCGTGTTCTGGGCCTGCGGGGTGACGCCCCAGGCGGCGGTGCTCGAGTCCGGGGTACCGTTCGCCCTCGGGCACGCCCCGGGCCACATGCTGGTCACCGACCTGCCGGACTGGCAGTACCAGGTCCCCTGAGCGCGGCCGGCGCGGGGCCCTCCAGGACGTCCAGCAGCTGCTGCCGGGAGGCCTCCAGGTAGTCGTGCATCTGCACGGCGGCCTCCTCGCGCCGGCCCTGCTCGAAGAGCTCGAGGATCCGGGCGTTGCGCTCGATCCAGGGCGCGTGGAAGGACGGATCCTGGCGCATGGAGTAGAACACCAGCCGCATCTCCGCGAGGGTTCGGGACATCAGCTCGTCCTGCCGCGGCGAGCCGGCCAGCTCCACCACGCCGCGGTGGAACCGCTGGTTCGCGTCGGCCATGCCGGTGACGTCCCGGCGGTCACGGGCGGCGCGGCCGTCCTCGACGGCGGCGTGCAGGCCCGGCTGCGGGACCGGGTCCGACCAGCGCAGCGCCGAGGTCTCCAGCGCGAGCCGCACCCGGTGGATCTCCCGCACGTCGTCCGCGCCGGGCCGGGCCACCGAGACGCCGCGGTTGGGGACCCGCACCAGCAGGTTCTCCCCGACCAGGATCGTGAACGCCTCGCGCAGGGTGTTGCGGGAGACCCGCAGCGCCTCGCTGACCCGAGCCTCCGAGAGCCGGGTCCCGGGCGGCAGTCGGCCGGCCACGACGCCCTGGCGCAGCACGTCCACCGCCCACGGGATGGCCTCGCCCTGCGGGGCGGGCCCGGCCTGCGCGACGGCCGTCGTCAGGAACTCGTTCTCCACGGTGTTCATCGGTCCCCATCCTGGCATCCCGGGGCGCCCAGCCGTGCGGCGGCACCCTGGTGGCGGGCCCGGGCCGTCCTCTAGGCTTTCAGGACGTCCGTCCCACTCCCTGGAGGCTTCGATGCAGAAGACCGGTGCAGCACTCGCCACGGCGGCCGTCCTGACGGTGACCGCGTGCGGGGGAGGGGAGTCCGGCGGCGGAGCGGCCGGGGACGGCGAGCTGACCAGGGTCGGCGTGGGCGTCATCGCGAGCACCGACGTGGCGCCCCTCTACCTGGGGATCGAGCAGGGCTTCTTCGAGGAGGAGGGCCTGGAGCTCGACATCACCCAGGCCCAGGGCGGTGCGGCCATCGTCCCGTCCGTGGTCAGCGGGGAGATGGACTTCGGCTTCAGCAACGTGACGTCGCTGATCGTCGCCCGGTCCCAGGGGCTGCCGCTGCAGATCATCGCCAACGCCAACAACTCCACCGGGGTGCAGGGCGAGGACTTCGCCGACGTCCTGGTGCGCGAGGACAGCGACATCCAGGACGCCGCGGACCTGCAGGGCAGGACCGTCGGGGTGAACACCCTGAACAACATCAGCGACACCACCATCCGCGCGGCCATCGAGGCGCAGGGCGGGGACCCCGGGGACGTCGAGTTCGTCGAGGTCCCGCTCCCCGACATGCCGGCGGCCCTGGAGCGGGGCGAGGTGGACGCGATCGGCTCGATCGAGCCGTTCCGGACCATCGCCATGCAGGACGGGGCGCGCTCGGCGGTCTCCAACTACGCGTTCCCGATCGAGAACCTGACGGTGGCCGTGTACTTCACCACCGAGGACGTGCTGGCCCGGGAGCCCGAGACCGTCGAGGCGTTCCGGGCCGCCATCGAGAAGTCGCTGCAGTTCGCGCAGGACAACCCCGACGAGGTCCGGGCCGTGCTGCCCACCTACACGCAGCTCGACGAGGAGCTGATCGACCAGCTCGTCCTGCCCGCCTACCCCACCGAGGTGAACCGGCAGTCCGTGCAGGAGCTCGCGGACCTCGCCGTCCAGCACGGACTCATCGAGGAGGCCCCGCCCCTCGAGGAGCTGCTCCCCGAGTGACCGGCGGCCGGGCCGCCGCCGGCCGAGCCGCGGTGGAGCCCGGTCAGGAGAGGCGGGCCAGCACCTGGTCGGCGGTCACCGCGTCCCCCGGTCCCACCGCGAGCTCCCGGATCCTGCCGGCCCGCGGCGCGGACACCCGGGTCTCGGTCTTCATGGCCTCCAGCACGGCGACGTCCTGGCCCGCGGCCACGTCCTCCTGCTCGGCCACCAGCCACGAGACGAGCGTGCCCGCGAAGGGCGCGGTGACGGCGCCGTCGTCGGCGGGCTGCGCCCCCGCGGGGGCGGCCTCCGACGCCGCGGGGGCGGAGCCCAGGGCCGCGGCGAGGGCGTCGGGGATCCCGATGCTCACGCGCCGCCCGTCCACGTCCACGGTGAAGCGGGTGCGGCCCGGCTCGTCCGCGCGGGCGTACTCGGCGTCCGGGGCGAGCCGGCCGGCGAACTCGTCCTCGATCCACGTGGTCCACACCCCGAGCCCCTCGCCCCCGGCGAAGGCGGGGGCGTCCAGCACGGCGCGGTGGAACGGGACCGTGGTGGCCACGCCGTGGACCCGCAGCTCGCGCAGGGCGGTGCGGGCCCGCACGAGCGCCTGCTCGCGGGTGGGCGCGCTGACGACGAGCTTGAGCAGCAGCGAGTCGAAGGTCGTGGCCACCCGGGTGCCGCGGCGCACCCCGGAGTCCACGCGCACGCCCGGGCCGGTCGGGGTGTCGACGGCCTCGACCGTGCCCCCGGAGGGCAGGAAGCCGCGGCCGGGGTCCTCGGCGTTGATCCGGAACTCGAACGCGTGCCCGCGCGGGACCGGGGTCTCGAGCACCGGCAGCGGGTCCCCGGCGGCCACGGTCAGCTGGGCGCGGACCAGGTCCACGCCGTAGACCTCCTCGGTGATCGGATGCTCCACCTGCAGCCGGGTGTTGACCTCCAGGAAGGAGATCAGCCCGTCCGGGGCCACGAGGAACTCGGCGGTGCCCACCCCCACGTACCCGGCCTCCCGGAAGATGCCCTCGGCGGCGGCGGCGATCCGCTCGCGCTGGTCGTCCGAGAGGAACGGCGCGGGGGCCTCCTCGACGAGCTTCTGGTGGCGGCGCTGCAGGGAGCAGTCCCGGGTCCCGAGCACGACGACGTGGCCGTGGGCGTCGGCCACGACCTGCGCCTCCACGTGCCGCGGGCGGTCCAGGAAGCGCTCCACGAAGCACTCGCCGCGGCCGAACGCGCTCTGCGCCTCGCGGGCGGCCGAGCGGAAGGCGTCCTCGACCTCGTCGAGCTCCCGGACCACGCGCATGCCGCGGCCCCCGCCGCCGTGGGCGGCCTTCACGATCACCGGCAGGCCGTGCTCCTGCGCGAAGGCCCGGGCGTCCTCCGGCGACTCGACCGGGCCGTCGCTGCCCGGCACGAGCGGGGCGCCGGCGCGCCGGGCGATCTCGCGGGCGGCGACCTTGTCCCCCAGCAGCACGATCGTCTCCGGGGAGGGGCCGATCCAGGTGAGGCCGGCCTCGATCACCGCCCGGGCGAACCCGGCGTTCTCGGAGAGGAACCCGTAGCCCGGGTGCACGGCGTCGGCGCCGCACCGGCGCGCGATCGCGAGCACCTCGTCCCCGTCCAGGTAGGTCTCGGCGGCCGAGGTGCCCTCCAGGGCGTACGCCTCGTCGGCCAGCAGGACGTGCGGGGCGTCGGCGTCGGGGTCGGCGTAGACGGCCACGGACTCGAGGCCGGCCTCGGCGCAGGCGTGGACGACGCGGACGGCGATCTCCCCGCGGTTGGCGATCAGGATCTTGCGCACGGTGCTACTCCCGGGAGGTGTCGGTGGACATGTCGGTGGACGTGCTGGTGGCGGTGCTGACGGGTTCGGCCTGGGCAGTGGCGGGCTCGGGGTCCTCCGCGGGCGGCGGGCCGAGATCGGGCGCCGGCAGCCGGACGAAGCGCAGGCGCCCGCCGGGGCGCAGCTGGGCGAGCACGGCGAGGTCCTCCGGGTGCACCACCCCGATCACGGGGTAGCCGCCGGTGGTGGGCGCGTCCTGCAGCAGGACGACCGGCAGGCCCGCGGGCGGGACCTGGACGCAGCCGGGCACGGTCCCCTCGCTGGGCAGCTCGTCCGTGCGCACCCGCTCCAGCGGCTCGCCGGAGAGCCGGGCGCCCACGCGGTCCGAGGACGTGGTCAGCTCCCACTCCTGCGCGAAGAAGGAGGCCACGGCGGCGGGGGTGAACCAGTCGTCGCGGGGGCCCGGGACCACGCGGACCGTGGGCACCGCGGACGGGGCGGGCGCCGGCTCGGGGGGCCGGACGGCGGTGCCCGGGTCCGGTCCGACCGGCAGGGCGTCGCCGGCGGCCAGGGGGGCCGGGCCCAGCCCCGCGAGCGTGTCCGCGGAGCGGCTGCCCAGCACCGGCGGGACCGCGATCCCGCCGCGGACGCCCACGTAGACCCGCGCCCCGGCCGTCACGGTGCCGACGGCCAGCCGTTCGCCGTCCCGCAGGGCGAAGGGGGTGCCGGGCGGGGGCCGCCACGGGGCCGGGCCCGTGACCGTCAGCGCCGCCCGCGCGCCGGTGACCGCCAGGACGTGCTCCCCGTGGGCGGTCAGCTCGAGCCCGCCGAGCAGGTGCTCCAGCACCGCCGCCCCCGGGCCGTTGCCCACGAGCTGGTTGGCCGATCCGGCGGCGGCGGCGTCGAGCGCGCCCGAGGGGGACACGCCCAGCGCGGCGGAGCCCGCCCGGCCGCCGTCCTGGACGAGGGTCTGCAGCCCGGGGGCGCCGACCGTCAGGTGGGGCCCCCGCACCGGGGCGGTCCGGGCTGCGGTCGCGGCGACCTCCACGAGCTCGCGCACGGGCCGGTAGCGCACCCGGTCCCCGGGATGCAGCAGGGCGGGGTCCTCGCGGTCGAGGTCGAACAGCCGGGCCGCGGAGCGGCCGATGAGCTGCCAGCCGCCGGGGGAGCTGCGGGGATAGACGGCGGAGAACCGGCCGGCCAGGGCCACCGAGCCGGCGGGGACGGCGGTGCGCGGCGTGCCCCGGCGCGGGACGTCGGGACCGTCCTCGCCCACGCAGTAGAAGAAGCCGGGCGCGAAGCCGGCGAAGGCGGCCGTCCACGCCTGCCCGGTGTGGAACCGGACCACCCCGTCCGCGCCGAGGCCCGTGAGCTCGCCGACCGCCTCGAGGTCCTCGCCGTCGTAGACGACGTCGATGGTCACGGTGCGGGCCCCGCCGGCCCCGGCGCTCCCGCGGGGGGCGGCGCGGGCGGCGCGGACGACTTCCCGCAGCGCCGCGGTGGTGCTCGCGCGCACCACCACGGTCTCCGCGCCGGCCACGCAGTCCACGAGCCCGGGCAGGTCCGCGGCGGCGAGCCGGGCGTGCACCGCCACGGCGTCGTGCAGGTCGGCGCACTCGACCAGCGCCGCCCGCGGGCCGAGCGGCCGGACCCGGCGGGGCCCCGCGGGGGCTGGCCCGCTCACAGGAAGCTCCCGACCCGCAGGCCGGCCTCCTCGAGGGCGCGGCGCACGCGCTCGGCGATGGCCAGCGCCCCGGGGGTGTCCCCGTGCACGCAGATGCTCTGGACGTCCACCGCCACGAGGGAGCCGTCGACGGCCTCGACCACGCCCTCGACGGCCATCCGCACCACGCGGGCGGCGATCTCGTCGGCGTCGTGCAGGACGGCGCCGGCCTCGGTGCGGGGCACGAGTGTGGCCTGCGCCGTGTAGCCGCGGTCGGCGAAGGCCTCGCGGACCGTGCGCAGCCCGGCCGCCCGCGCCTGGCGCTCGATCTCGGAGCCGGGCAGCACCAGCAGGGGCAGGGCATCGTCGACGTCGCGCACGGCGTCCACCACGGCTCCCGCGTGCTCCTCGTGGTGGACGATCGCGTTGTACAGGGCGCCGTGCGGCTTGACGTAGCTCACCCCGGTGCCCGAGGCGCGGGCCAAGGCCTGGAGGGCGCCGATCTGGTACACCAGCTGGTCGGTCAGCTCCGCCCGGGGCACGGCGATGAAGCGGCGGCCGAAGCCCTTGAGATCGTCGTAGGAGACCTGCGCGCCCACGGCCACGCCTTGCTCGGCGGCCACGGTGCAGGTCCGGCGGGCGACCGTCGGGTCCCCCGCGTGGAAGCCGCAGGCCACGTTGGCGCTGGTGACCACGTGCAGGACGGCCTCGTCGCCGGCCATGGCCCAGGCGCTGAGCGACTCGCCGCAGTCCGCGTTGAGGTCGATGTCGGAGGGGGGCATGCTGTGCTCCTTGTCACGTCGGTCCCTCCAGCATGCCCTCTCCCCCGGGATTGTTCAACAATATTTGCCGTCGGGATCGGAATTCGCGCGGACCGGTGGACGCCGGGGCCCGGCCGCCGTAGGTTGGCCCGCACGAGGGCGCAGCGGTGCCGCGGGCAGCGCGGTGGGACCGCGCCGCCCGTCCACCTCCACCGATGGGACAGCACATGAGCGACAGGACCTCCCGCGCCCCGGACGACTCCCCGGGCCGCTCCGGCTCCGTCCTGGCCCACCTGAGCGAGTCGACCGTGCTCCTGGACGTCCACGGGGCGGACCGGGACGGCGTGATCCGGCAGCTCGCCGAGCTCGGCGCGCACACGGGGCGGGCGTACGACGCCGACAGCACCGTCGCGGCGGCCCTGGCCCGGGAGGAGGAGGGGTCCACCGGGGTGGGCAACGGCGTGGCCCTGCCGCACGCCAAGTCCGCCGGTGCCGAGCGGCCGATGATCGCGTTCGCCCGCAGCCGGGACGGCGTGGAGTGGAACGCGCTGGACGGCGAACCGGTCCACCTGGTCTTCCTGATCTCCCTCCCGGAGGAGCGCTCCGGGGAGGAGCACCTGGAGCTGCTGGCCGAGCTCTCCGAGGCCCTGGCCGCGGAGTCCTGCCGGCGGGCCCTCCTCGACGCCGGGAGCGCGTCCGAGGTGCTGGCCGCGCTGGAGGACGCGCTGGTCTGACCGGTCCGGCCGGGCAGGTGCGGGGCCCGGACCGCGGCGCCGTCTCACCGCTCGGGACGGGCGCCGGCCGGGGGCCGGGACCAGTCGGCGGTCCGGTCGCGCAGCGTGCGGTAGGCCTCCAGGACCTCGGGCGTCGGCTCGGCCTCGTACTGCCGGGCGCCGGCGAGCGCCCAGGCCGGGGGCTCGTCCTCGCCCGAGAGGGCCCAGGCGGCCTGCCGGGCGGCCCCGAGGGCCACGTACTCCGCCGGGGCGGGGACGAGCACGGGCCGGCCGAGCACGGCCGGGGCGAGCCGGCGCACCGCCTCGGACTGCGCGCCACCGCCGATCAGGAGGATCCGCTCCGCGGCGGTGCCGGTGGCCCGCTCGAGCGCGGCCACGCCGTCGGCGAGGGAGCAGAGCAGGCCCTCCACGCAGGCCCGGGCGATGTCCTCCCGGCCGGTGCGCGAGGACATCCCGTGCAGGGTGGCGCGGGCCTCAGGCCGGTCGGGCGTGCGCTCCCCGTCGAGGTAGGGGAGCAGGGTGACGCCGCCCGCCCCGGGACGGCCCGCGAGGGCGAGCTCGGCGAGGCCCGCGTGGTCGACGCCCAGCACCCGGGCCCCGAACTCCAGAATCCGGGCGGCGTTGAGGGTCGTGGCCATGGGCAGGTACCGGCCGGTGGCGTCGGCGAAGCCGGTCACCAGCCCGCTGGGGTCCGCGGTGCGGGTCTCCGAGACCATGGCCGCGACCCCGGAGGTGCCGATCGACAGGGACACGTCGCCGGGGCCGAGCGTGACGCCCAGCGCGGCGGCCATGTTGTCGCCCGTGCCGGCCGCGAGCACCGCCCCCGCGGCCGTGCGGCCCATGACCGCGTTCGGGGCGGCGGCCACCTGCGGGAGCTCGAGGTCGTGGCCGAGCGCCTGCTCCACGAGGGCGTGGTCCCAGGCGCCGGTGCGCGTGGAGAAGTAGCCGGTCCCGGAGGCGTCGCCGCGGTCGGTGAAGAAGGACGACCGGCCGGCGTCGAGGTGGTGGGACAGGTAGTCGTGGGGCAGCAGCACCCGGTGGGTGCGGGCGGCGTGCTCCGGCTCGTGCTCCGCCATCCAGCGCAGCTTGGTGGACGTCATGGACGCGACCAGCACGCTGCCGAGCTCCTCGGCGCAGGCGGCCGCACCGCCCATCTCCTCGACAAGCCGGCGGGCCTGCGGTGCCGAGCGGGTGTCGTTCCACAGCAGGGCGTCGCGCACCACGGCGTCGTGCTCGTCGAGGGCGACCATCCCGTGCTGCTGACCGCCGACGGAGACCGCGGCGGCCTCCGCGAGGAAGGGCCCGGCGGCGTCGTCGAGCGCGGCGAGCCAGGCCCGGGGGTCCACCTCGGTCCCGTCCGGGTGGGGGGCGCGGCGCTGCGCGAGGACCTCGCCGGTGCCGGCGTCGACGAGGAGCGCCTTGGTGGACTGGGTGGAGGAGTCGATGCCCAGGACGGTGGTGCGTGCCATGAAGAACCTCGGTGCAGGGTCGGGACGGAGCGGCGAGGGCGCCGCGGGACGGGACGCGCAGTGCCCGGCCCGGCGCAGGGGGGACGTGCGCCGGACCGGGCCGGGACGGGGCCGGCACCCCGGAGGGGGGTGGGTGCCGGCCCCGGGTGTCTCAGCCCCGGGCGCCCATGAGGTGCTCGACGGCGAGCTGGTGCAGGCGCACGAAGCCGTAGTTGCGCTCCGACGGGCCCGTCAGGTCGAGGTCCTCGTAGGCGCTGCGGTCGGCGAGGAAGGCCTCGAGGTCCTCGCCCTCGGCGAGGGTCGGCTCGCCGAGCTCGAGGATGTTGGACTGCTCCATGGCCTCCTGGACGTCGGGGTCCTGGCGGAAGGCCACGGCCCGCTGCTTCAGCAGCAGGTACATCCGCATGTTCGCCGCGGCCGAGTCCCAGACGCCGTCGAGGTGCTCGGTGCGGGAGGGCTTGTAGTCGAAGTGGCGGGCCCCCTGGTAGGCGCCCGGCAGGGACGGGAACCCGTTCTCCAGCAGGTCGACCGTGAAGAAGGCGCTGATCAGGTTGCCGTGGCCGAACACCAGGTCCTGGTCGTACATCGGGCCGTTCTGCCCGTTGAGGTCGATGTGGAACAGCTTCTCGCACCACAGCGCCTCGGCGAGGCCGTGCGTGTAGTTCAGCGTGGCCATCTGCTCGTGCCCGGTCTCCGGGTTCACGCCCACGACGTCCCCGTTCTCGAGCCGGTCGATGAACGCGAGGGCGTGCCCGATGGTGGGCAGGAAGATGTTGCCGCGGGGCTCGTTGGGCTTCGGCTCGAGGCCGATGCGCATGTCGTAGCCCTGGGACTTGATGTACCCGGCCACGGTGTCGATGCCCTCGGCGTAGCGGTCCAGGGCGGCGTAGAGGTCCTTGGAGGAGTCGTACTCGGTGCCCTCGCGCCCGCCCCACATCACGAAGGTCGTGGCGCCGAGCTCGGCGGCGAGGTCCACGTTGCGGAGCACCTTGCGCAGGCCGTAGCGCCGGACCCGCCGGTCGTTGGACGTGAACGCGCCGTCCTTGAAGATCGGCTCCGCGAAGGTGTCCGTGGTGACCATCTCGCAGACCATGCCGGTCTCGTCCATGGTCTGCTTCAGCTGCCCGATCAGCTTCTCGCGCTGGGCCTCGGTGGCGTCGAAGGGGATCAGGTCGTTGTCGTGGAAGGTGAAGCCCCAGGCGCCGAGCTCCTTGAGCTTGCGCACGGACTCGAGGGGGTCGAGCTCGGGCCGGGAGGCGGTGCCGAACTGGTCGCGGGCAGCCCAGCCCACGGTCCACAGGCCGAAGGAGAACTTGTCCGCGGGTGACGGGGTGAGTGAGGAGGCGAGGAAGGTCGCGGGGGAGGCGGTGGGCATCGGAGGTCCTTTCCCAGTTGGTTAGTTTCCGTTACTTACTATAGGAGCTGGGATACCGTGGGGGAAGACCGCCGGCGGATTTTCTGCCGTCCGGTCGGCCGGGATCCGCGCCGGACCCGGTCCCCTCGGCACCAGAGAAGAGTCGTCCGTGCAGTCGAGCCACCTGCGGGAGCACAACCTCTCCACCGTGCTGCGCGCCGTCGCCGGGGCGGACGCGCCGGTCTCGCGCGCCGCGCTCGCCAAGCTCACCGGGCTCACGAAGCCCACCGTGTCCAAGCTGGTGCAGGAGCTGCTCGAGGCGGGCCTGCTCGTCGAGGGCCGGCAGACGGCCGCGCGGGTGTCCGGGCGGCCGACGATCCCCCTGACCGTGGCCCGGGGAACCGTGCTGGGCGTGGGCCTGGAGATCGCCGCCGACCATCTCGCGTGCCTCGTCACGGATCTCGGCGGCCGCGTCCTGCACGAGGAGTCCCGCTTCGGGGCCTTCGCCGGGGCGTCCGTGGACGAGGTCGTCTCCGTGCTGGCCGGTCTGCTGGACACCGCCCTGGCGCCCCGCCGGGACGTGCCCGTGGCCGGGATCTGCGTCTCGGTCCCCGGCCGGCTCTCCACGGACCGCGCCACCGTGCTCTCCGCCCCCAACCTCGCCTGGCAGGACGTCCCGCTGGTCGAGCGGCTCCGGGAGCACCCGGCGTTCCGGGGCCCGGCGCTCACCGCCGGCAACGACAGCATGCTCGCCGCGCGCACCGAGGTCCTGCACCGGCCCGGCGCGTCCTTCCTCTTCCTGCACGGCCAGACCGGCATCGGCGGCGCCGTGGTCCTGGAGGGGCGCATCCACCGCGGCGAGCACGGCTGGGCGGGGGAACTGGGCCACGTCACGATCACCCCCGGCGGGGAGCTGTGCCGGTGCGGGCGGCGCGGCTGCCTCGAGGCCTACGCCAGCTACCACGCGCTGCGGGGCCGGACCGGCCTGCCGGAGGACGTCCGGATCGAGGACCTCGTGGCGGCCACGGCGGAGCGGCTGCAGAGCCGGGAGGCGGTCATGGAGATGATCGGGCGGCCCCTGGGCGTGGTGCTCGCGAACTCGATGAACGTCCTGGACCTGTCGACGGTCGTGCTCTCCGGGTACTTCGCCCCGATCGCCCCGGAGCTGGAGCCCGTGCTGCGCGAGGTCCTGGAGGCGCACGCGCTCACGGCGGAGGTGGGGCCCGTCGAGATCCAGCGCTCCGCCGCGGACGCCCATCCCGCCCTGACCGGTGCGGCCGCCACGGCCCTCGAGCCCATCCACGACTCGCCGGCCCGCTGGATCGACCGGCGCTGACCCGCCCCCGTCCGGGGACGACGACGGGGCCCGCTCGCACGAGCGGGCCCCGTCGCGCGCCGGCCGGGGCCGGGCGACCGGCTCAGCGGAACGCGGGGTGGTGCTCCCACTTCGCGTCGCCGCCGGGCTGCGAGCGGACCAGGGTCTCCTGGAGGGCGTCGTAGGCCGGCTTGCGCTCGTAGTCGCCCTCCATGGTCAGGGCGTCCCCGTAGCCGGGGAAGGTGTTCGGCACCCAGGAGTGCTCGTCGAGCACGCCCCACACGGTGAAGGAGTTGCAGTCCTCCACGGCCAGGCACGCCTCGAGGGCCATGCGGTACCAGTCGGCCTGCTTCCGGCGCAGCTCGTCGGTCATCCGGTCGTTCCCGTCGACCGGTCCGCGGACGTCGATCTCGGTGACGGCCGTCTCCAGCCCCAGGTCGTCGAAGCGCTGGAGGTTCTGCTGCATGCGCCCGTCGAAGCCGTACTGGAGGCCGAGGTGGGTCTGCATCCCGAAGCCGTGGACCGGCACGCCCTGCGCGAGCAGGTCCTGGATCAGCGCATAGTAGGCGTCGGACTTCGCGTTGAGGCCCTCCACGTTGTAGTCATTGAAGAACAGCTGGGCGTTCGGGTCGGCCTCGTGGGCCCAGCGGAAGATGTCGGCGATGATCTCCGGGCCCAGCTCCCGCAGCCAGATGTTCTCCTGCAGGCGCAGGTTCCCGCTGTCGTCGAAGATCTCGTTGGCGACCTCCCACTGCTGGATGCGCCCCTCGTAGTGGCCGACCACCGTCTGGATGTGCTCCTTGAGGATGGCGCGCAGCTCGTCGGGGGTGTAGTCCCCTTCCTCGAGCCAGTCGGGGTTCTGACTGTGCCAGAACAGGGTGTGGCCGCGCACGACCTGCCCGTTGGCCTCGGCGAAGTCGACGATGTCGTCCGCGGGGCCGAACTCGTAGACCCCCTCCTCGGGGTGGACGAATTCCCACTTCATCTGGTTCTCGGGGGTCAGGGAGCTGAACTCCCGCGCCAGGACGGAGCGGTACTCGGGGTCGGAGGGGAAGGGCTCCGGGTAGTCGGCGCTGGTGTGGTGGCCTCCGCCGGCCACGGCGCTGCCGATGTGGAAGTCCTTCGGGGTGTTCCAGCGCAGGGTGTCCTGCTGGGCCAGGCCGGGGGGCCGGGTCCCGGGGGCGGCGCTCGCGGCCTGGGGGACCGCGGTGAGGCACAGGACGGCGACGGCGGTGGCCGCTCCGGCGCGGAGGAGGGGGGCTCGTCTGCTCATGTCGGGGGTTCCTTCATCAGGGGGTGGGGGGATTCGCAGGGACGGGTGGGACGGGGCGCGGGCCGCACGGCGGCCCGCGCCCCGGGCTCAGGAGGCGTCGGCCGCGAGGGCGCGGTCGGCGACGCGGACCTCGACGGGGGTCGTGAGGACGCGGTCGGCGTCCTCCACGTCCCGGACCGTGCCGGTGACCGTGAACCGGCCCTCGAGGGGCAGGTCCTCGCTGGAGGTGCCGGCGCGCAGGACGAACTCGCCCGGCTCCACGATCCGGCGCACGGCCCGGCCCGTGAACGAGGTGCGGTCGGCGTGGACGGAGAAGACCACGCGGGCGCTCTGCCCGGCCTCCAGCGCGATCTTGGCGAAGCCGACGAGCATCTTCAGCGGCCGGACGACCTGGGCGACGGGGTCGCTCAGGTACAGCTGGACGACCTCCTGGCCGGCCCGGCCGGAGGTGTTGGTCACGGTGACCGCGGCCTCCACGGTGCCGTCGGTGCCGATCTCGGCCGCGGACAGCTCGAGCGCGTCGTAGGAGAAGCTCGAGTAGCCGATGCCGTGGCCGAACGGGTACAGCGGCCGGGGGTCCAGGTTGGAGACGCCCTCCGAGTACCCGCCCAGGGCGGGGGTCAGGTAGGTGCCGGGCTGCCCGCCCACGTGCCGGGGGATCCCCACGGGCAGCCGCCCGGAGGGGTTCACCCGCCCGGAGAGCACCCCGGCGACGGCGTGCCCGCCCTCCTCGCCCGGCATGAAGGCCTGCACCACGGCCGCGCAGCGGTCGTCGAACGCGCCGAGGCTGTAGGGGCGGCCCGTCACGAGCACGAGGACCACCGGGGTGCCCGTGGCGAGCACGGCCTCGACGAGCTCGGCCTGCCGGCCGGGCAGGGACAGGTCCACGACGTCGCAGCCCTCGCCGGAGGTGCCCGTGCCGAAGAGCCCGGCGAGGTCGCCCACGGTCACGACCGCGAGGTCGGCCTCCTCGGCCGCGGCCACGGCCTCGGCGATGCCGCTGGTGTCGGGGTCGGTGAAGTCGACGCCGCGGGCGTGCCGGAAGGTGGTCCCCCCGTCCGCGAACTCCTCGGCGAGGGCGTCGACGATCGAGGTGATCTCGATGCCGGTGCCGGACTCCCCGAAGCGGGACAGGACGTGGTTGGTGAAGCTGTAGCAGCCGAGGAACGCGCGGGGCTGCCCGGCGCTGGGGCCGATGACCGCGACCTTCCGGGCGGTGTCGCGGGCCAGCGGCAGGACGCCCTCGTTCTTGAGCAGGACGACGGACTCCTCGGCCATGCGGCGGGCGAGCCGGCGGTTCGCCGGGGAGTCGAGGTCGACGGCCCCGCCCGCGGTGCCGGGGTCGAAGCCCGGATCCAGCAGGCCCAGCTCGACCTTCTGCGTCAGCACCCGCCGCACCGCGCGGTCGAGCAGGGACTCGTCGAGCGCGCCGTCGCGCACGGCACCGGCGAGGTCCGCGAAGCAGCCGGTCTCGGGCAGCTCCACGTCCATCCCGGCCGCCAGCGACTGCACGCCGGCGTCACGGGGGTCGGCGGCGACGTGGTGCATGGACTCCAGGAAGCTCACGGCCCAGTAGTCGGAGACGACCGTGCCCTCGAAGCCCCAGGTCTCCCGCAGGAGCGTGGTGAGCAGCTCGGGGTCGGCGACGGGAGGGACGCCGTCGACGTCCGCGTAGGAGTTCATCACCGCGCCGGCCTGCCCGAGCTTGACGGCCATCTCGAAGGGCACGAGCACGACGTCGCGGAACTCGCGCGGTCCGATCGAGACGGGGGCGTGGTTGCGCCCGGCGCGGGAGGTGGAGTAGCCCGCGAAGTGCTTCAGGGTGGCGATCACGCCGGCCTCCTGCAGCCCCCGGACGTACTCCGTGGTCAGGGTGCCCACGAGGTAGGGGTCCTCGCCGACGGTCTCCTCGACGCGGCCCCAGCGGTAGTCGCGGACGACGTCGAGCACGGGGGACAGGCCGAGGTGGACGCCCACGCCCTTCATGTCGGCGCCGATGTGCCGGGCCATCGTGCGGACCAGCTCGGGGTCGAAGGCGGCGCCCCAGGCGATCGCGGCCGGGTAGCAGGTGGCCCCCAGGGTGGTGAACCCGGTGAGGCACTCCTCGTGGGCGATGGCCGGGATCCCGAGCCGGGAGGTCTCCACGACCTGGCGCTGCAGGGTGCGCAGGTGCTCCACCCCGTCCGCGGCGGAGATCGGCGCGCTGCCGAAGGCCCGGGTGATGTGGCCGAGACCGTGCGCGATCGCGGCCTCGAAGGTCGAGCGGTCGTCGGCGAAGGCGGACTCCATGGGGGCCGCGCCGCCCGTGGCCTCCTCCGGGTCGGGGCGCAGCCAGTAGCTGCCGAGCTGACCGGCCTTCTCCTCGAGGCTCAGCTCCTGCAGCAGGGCGTCGACGCGTTCGGCGACGGGGCGGGCGGGGTCGTTCCAGGGTGCTGTCATGGGGGTGTTCTTTCTGCTCGGTGGGCGCGTCACTTGCCGAAGCCGGCGGTGAGCCCGGCGACGAGGTGCCGGCGCCCGAAGACGTAGAGGACGAGGATCGGCAGCGCCGAGAGGACGACGGCGGCCAGGACGGCGGGGATGTCGGCCTGGAACTCCCCCTGGTAGGTCCACAGGGACAGGGGCAGCGTGCGCTTCTCGGAGCTCTGCGTGAGGATCAGCGGGAACAGGAAGTTGTTCCAGCTGTTGAGGGCGTTGTAGACGCCCACGGTGGTGATGGCGGGCAGGCTCAGCGGCAGCACGAGCGTGCGGAAGACCTTCCAGTCGCCGGCGCCGTCGAGGGTCATGGACTCGTAGAGCTCGTTGGGGATGTCCCGCATGAAGTTCGTCAGGATCAGGACCGTGATCGGGATCCCGGACGCGATCCCGGGCAGGATCAGGGCGGCCAGGGTGTCGTACAGGCCGAGCTGGACGATGATCAGGTAGATCGGGATGATCGTCGCCTGGATCGGGATGGCGATGCCCAGCAGGAACAGCCGGTTCGAGAACACGGCCAGCCCGCTGCGGCTGCGCACGATCACGTAGGACGCGAGCAGGGACAGGAACACGATCCCGGCCACGGTGAACACGACCACGACCACGCTGTTGAGGAAGTACTGGACGAACTGGTTCTGCAGGACCGTGGCGTACGGCGCGAACGTCGGGGACGAGGGCAGCAGCGGGTTCGTGGAGTAGTAGTCCTCGCGGGGCTTCAGGCTCGTGATGGCGATGTAGTAGATCGGGATGATGATCGCGCCCAGCCACAGCCAGCCGCCGACGTCCGCCGGGATGTTCGGGAGCCCCCGGCGCCGTCGGGCGGCGCGGGCGGCCGCCGGCCGGGGGTCCGGGCGGGACGCGCCCTCGGGTCGCGTGCGCACGGGACGGGTGTCCGCGGTTCGTGTGCTCATGGGACTACGCACCTTCCGCCTGGCTCTCCATCTTTTCGGCCCCGGTGAGCCGTTGCAGGCCGAGGGCGAGGGTGAGCCCCACGGCGACGAGGATGACCGCCAGGACACTGGCCTCGCCCATCTGGTTGCTGCGGAATCCGGTCAGGTACATGTCCAGGGGCAGGATCCGGGTCGCGGTGCCGGGCCCGCCCCCGGTGAGGGCGAAGACGAGGTCGAAGTAGGTCAGGGAGCCGACCAGCATCAGCGTGGAGGACGTCACGATCGTGTACTTCAGCTGCGGCAGCGTGATCGAGAAGAACTGCCGCACCGTGCCCGCGCCGTCGATCGTGGCGGCCTCGTACATGCTCTGCGGGATCTGCCGCACCCCCGCCTGGTAGAGCAGCGAGTGGAAGGGGATGAAGGACCACGAGATGACGACGACGACGACGTAGAACGCCAGGCTCCCGTCGCCCAGCCAGTCCTGCCGCAGCAGCGCCGCGTCGAACGCCCGCGAGAGCCCGAAGTTCGGGTCGAGCAGGGCCTTGAAGGCGATGCCGATCGCCGCGGCCGAGAAGAGCATCGGCAGGAAGTACAGGACGGAGAGGAACTCCCGGTACCGCTGGCGGCCGGCCATGAACACGCCGAGCAGCAGGCTCAGCGGGAACTGCACGGCGTAGCTCAGCAGCGTGAGCTGGACGGTCAGCACCATCGCCTGCCGGGAGACCGGGTTCTCGAGCACGGACGCCCAGTTCTCGCCCCCGGTCCACTGCGGGGTGCCCAGGCCGTCCCACTCCATGAAGGACAGCACCAGGACGCCCAGCAGCGGACCGATCGCGAAGATGCCGAAGAAGACCAGGGCGGGCGCCAGCATCCAGTTGCTGGGGCCGGCGCCCGCCCGGGCCCTCCGCCGCGCGGGGGTGCGCACGAGCATCAGAGCGTCCCGTTCATCGCGGTCTGGAACTCCTCGGGGCTCATCTCGCCGGCGAAGACCTGGCTGAGGTTGGTCAGCAGGGCCTGTCCCTGGTCGGCCGGGAGCGCCTGGTCCCAGGAGAGCTGGAAGTTCGGCGCGTCCTGGACCATCGAGTAGGCGAAGTCGAGGTACTCCGGGTGCTCGGTCTCGGTGATCCTGTCCTCCACGCCGTCCACGGCGGGGATCAGCCCGGCGTCGAAGAGCGTGTCGACCGCGGCGTCGTCGAGGTTCATGTCGTTGAGGTACTCGAGGGCCGTGGCCTGCTCCTCCTCGGACGCGTCCGCGGACACGGCCCAGAAGTTCGCCGGGTTGCCCACGATGTTCTGCGGGTCGCCCTGTCCGCCCTCGATCTCGGGGAACGTGGTGTAGCCCAGGTTGCCCTCGGCGGTCCACTCGGGGGCGTCGGTGAGGAAGCTGGAGTAGACCCAGCTGCCGTGCAGCATCATGGCCGCCTGGTCGGTGTGCACGAGCGCCACGTCGGCGCCCGCGTCGGCCACCACGGATCCGTAGGCGTCGCCGAAGCCACCGGCCTCGACGAGCTCCTGGATCTTCTCCAGGGCCTCGGTGATCGCCGGGTGCGACCACGCGTCCTCCTCGCCGTCCACGACGGCCTGGAACACCTCGGGCCCGCCGATCCGGTCGGTGAGGTACTGGATCCACATCAGGTACGGCCACTGGCTGGAGCCGGCCACGGAGATCGGCGTGACGCCCTCGGCCTGGAAGGCCTCCACGGCGTCCAGCATCTCCGCCCACGTGGTGGGGACCTCGACACCGGCCTCCTCGAAGAGCTTGGTGTTGTAGTACAGGATGACGGGCTGGGTGTTGTTGTTCGGGACGGCGTAGAGCTTCCCGTCCACCTTGCCGGTCTCCAGCACGGAGTCGAGGGCGCGCTCCTCCATCTCGGGGATCTCCCCGGTCAGCTCCACCACGCTGCCGTTCTCGACGTAGCTCTCCAAGGTGTCGCCGCCCCAGTTGTAGATCAGGGTCGGCGCGTTGCCGGAGCCGACGCTGGTGCGGATCTTCTCCTTGAAGGCGTCGTTCGCGAAGTACTCGGCGGTGATGGGGGTGTCGCCGTTGGCGTCGTTCCACGCCTGGAAGGAGCTGCGGAACGTCTCCTCGGCGCCCCCGGTCAGCGTCCAGGCGCTGGCGCCGCCCTCGCCGCTCCCGCCGCCGGGCTGGGCCCCGGCGCTGCACCCGGCCAGGGTCAGGGCCGCGGCGCCCACGAGCGCGATGCGGGACAGCGAGCGGGCGGAGAAGGGGCCCCGGTGCGCGCCGGCGGGCGCGGGGCGGAGGCTGCGGTGGGTGGTCATGGCGTTCTCCTCATCGTTGAGCGATACGTTGCGCCTACGAAACTTTTCGTATAGCGTTTCGTTGCGAGAAGCGTAAGTGGCCTGTTTCACACCCGTCAACCCCCTGGTGTGACCGGCGCCACCGCGGCGAAGTGCGTCGAAACGTTTCGCCGCCCGCCCGTGACCCGTCCGACGTCCGAGGAGATCGTCCCGCATGAAGAGAACCACGCTGAGCCAGGTGGCCGCCCAGGCCGGCGTCTCCAAGGGCACGGTCTCCAAGGTGCTCAACGGACGCCCCGACGTGGGGGAGGACACGCGGGAGCGGGTCCGGGCCGCGGTCGCCGACCTCGGTTACACGGGCTCGGCCGTCCGCCGGCCCCGGACGGCCATCGTGCTCGTCTTCGACACCCTCGAGAGCAACTACTCCCTCCAGGTGATGGCCGGCGCCGTGGACGCCTGCGGCCGCGCCGAGGCCGACCTCATGCTGAGCACGCTGCCGAGCCTGGAGCAGGGCGACGTCCCCCCGTTCTCCGAGGACTGGTTCGCCCGCTGCGGCCGCACGGGCGAGACCGCGGTCATCGCCGTGACCACCCCGCTGACCGCGGAGCAGGTGGCCGCCGCGGCCCACGCGCAGGTCCCGCTCGTGGCCATCGACCCCGTGAACAGCCTGCCGTCCACGGTGCCCAGCATCGGCTCCACCAACTGGGCCGGCGGGCACGAGGCCACCACCCACCTCCTGGGGCTCGGGCACCGCCGGATCGGCCACCTCAGTGGCGCCGGGGGCTCGGTCCCGGCGCGCGAGCGCCTGGCCGGCTACCGCAGCGCCCTGGAGGACGCCGGGGTGCCGCACGACCCCGGGCTCGTGACGGGCGGCGGGTTCAGCTACGAGGCGGGCTTCGCCGGCGCCCAGGAGCTGCTCGAGCTCGAGGACCCGCCCACGGCCCTGTTCGCGGCCTCCGACGAGGCCGCCCTCGGCGCCTTCGAGGCCGCCCGGCAGGCGGGGCTGCGGGTGCCCGAGGACCTCAGCGTGGTCGGCTTCGACGACACGCTGCTCGCGCGCTGGGCCTCGCCCAAGCTGACCACGGTGCGCCAGCCCCTGCACGCCATGGGCGAGATGGCCGTCGAGCGCGCGATCACCCTGCTGGCCGGCGGGTCCCGCCGGGTCCACCCGCTCCAGCTCCAGACCTCGCTCGTCGAGCGCTCCTCCACCGCCCCGCCCCGGGGCGCGGCGGACGGGGTGGTCACTCCCGGATGAGGCGGGCCCGGCCCGCCTGCCAGCCGAAGACCGCCGCGAGCGTGCCGACCGCCGCGAACATGACGCCCGCCGCGGCGAAGCCCCCGGTCCAGTGCAGCAGCTGCCCCACCAGGAAGGTGCCCGAGGAGCCCACGCCGTAGCCGACGCCCTGCATCATGCCCGAGAGCCGCACCGCCATGTGGCTGCTGCGGGTCCGCAGCGCGATCATCGTCAGGGCCACGGCGGTGAGGCTGCCCTGGCCCAGCCCCAGCAGCCCGGTCCAGACCCAGATCAGCTGGAGGGGCCCGAAGATCGAGAGCACGAAGCCGCCGCCGGCCATGAGGGCCACCGCGGCGTTGAGCACCCGCTGGTCGGCCATCCGTGCGGCCAGGACCGGGGCGAAGAGCGAGCCCGTCATCTGGAGCAGGATGGACACGGCCACGATCAGCCCGGCGGTGGCGCCGTCGATCCCGCGGTCCCGCAGGATGGGGGCGAGCCACGCGAAGACGCTGAAGGACATCATCGCCTGGAAGACCATGAACAGGGTGATCTGCCAGGCCACCGGCGAGCGCCAGGGGCTGGGCCCGTCGGTCCCGGGCGGCGGGGGGCCGGGCGCCCGGCGGCGGAGCGCCACCGGCACGAGCAGGGCCACCACCACGGCCGCGGGCACCGCCCACACCGCCAGGGAGCCCCGCCAGGAGCCCGTGGCCTGGAACACCGGGTAGGTGAGGCCCGCGCCGAGGGCGGCGGACGCGCAGATCGCGGTGGTGTAGAGCCCGCTCATCAGGCCGATCCGATGGGCGAAGTCCCGCTTGACGATGGACGGCAGCAGCACGTTGCCCAGGGCGATCGCGGCGCCGCACGCGACCGTCCCCGCGAGCAGCAGCGGTAGGGCGCTCGCCCCGGGCAGAGGCAGCCCGCGGGCCACCAGGCCCAGGGTCAGGACCACCATCGCGCCCAGGAGCACGTTCTCGGCCCCGAACCGGCGGGCCAGGCGCGGCGCGAACGGCGCGAAGACGCCGAGCAGCGTCACCGGGGCGGTGGTCAGCACGGTGACCGCCCACCCGGGGAGGCCGGCGGCCGCGGTGATCTCCGGGAGGATCGCGGAGAAGCTGGAGAAGACCGTGCGCAGGTTCAGGCCCACCAGGACCACGCACACGGCGAGGTAGACGAGCGCCCGGCGGGACGTGGGGGCGCTCGGCGGATCGGCGCGCGGGCTCGGCACGGGGAGGTCTCCTCGGGTCTGGCAGGCAGGCCGGCCCCGCGAGGGGCGGCCCGGACAGGCTCCACGGTACTGCGACAGCGCTCCGACCCCGTGCAGCGCCGGCGCCGTGCACGCGGGGTGCCCCGGGTCAGTGCAGGAGCAGGCCGGCGAGGAGGACGGCCGGGAAGGAGAGGAACGAGCTGAGGAGGATGATGTCGCGGGCGGCGTTGGCCGGCATCCGGAACTGGGACGAGAACAGGAACACGTTCTGGGCCGTGGGCAGGGCCGCCATGACGACCACGCCCAGCAGCTCGGTGCCGCCCAGGCCGAACCCGAACCTGCCGACCGCCCACGCCAGCACGGGCATCGCGACCACCTTGACCAGTGTCCCGCCGACAACGTCCGGCACGAGCGCGCGGTTCCGGAACGGACGCTGCCCGTGCAGTCCCATCCCGAACAGCAGGAGCAGCAGGGGGACGGACGCCTGGCCGAGCATCTCGAGGGGGGCCCACAGCACCTCGGGCACCTCCAGGCCGGTCGCGGAGAGCAACACTCCGGCCGCGGTGCCGACCGTGACGGGGTTCGCCACCGACCGCACGATCGTGCGGCCGGTCGAGGTGCTCGTCCGCCCGGGGGCCGCCGTCCGGGTCGCCGCTCCCGGACCGGCGCGGCGCGACGGGCGGGTGGCCCAGGAGAACACGAGCAGATAGAGCGGGGCGATCACCAGCAGCTGGGCCAGCAGCACGGAGACCACGGGCGCGGCGCTGCCCACCGCGTAGAGGGCGATGGGCAGCCCGATGTTCCCGGCGTTCACGTAGGAGGAGGCCATGGCGCCGACCGCCGTGCGGGCCGCTCCCCGGCGCAGGACCAGGCCGCTGTACAGGGCGAAGAGCGCGCCCGCCACCGCGGCGGTGGCGAGGGCGATCGGGGTGTAGACCCCGAGCACGGCCCCCAGGTCGGTGCCCGCCACCAGCACCACCATCAGCGCCGGATTGGTCAGGTAGTAGATGACGGGGGTGAGGCCCGCACGCATGGTGCGGGCCTCACCGGGCAGCAGCGCGGCGGTGGCGAAACCGACGGCCGTGAGCACGGCCACCACGCCGAAGCCCAGCAGCACCCCCGTCATCCGGCCGCTCCCCTCCGGTTCAGCGGACCAGGCAGGGGCGCTTCGGGTCGAAGCTCCAGCCCTCGATCAGGTGCTGCATGGCCGCGGCGTCGTCGCGGGCGCCCAGCCCGTGCTCGAGGTAGAGCTCGTGGGCCTCCGCCAGGCGCTCGCGGTCCAGCTCCACGCCGAGGCCCGGGCTCGCGGGCACCCGGATCTCGCCGTCGCGGATGCGCAGCGGCTCCCGGGTGAGGCCCTGGCCGTCCTGCCAGATCCAGTGCGTGTCCAGCGCGGTGATCGCGCCCGGTGCCGCCGCGCCCACGTGGGTGAACATGGCCAGGGAGATGTCGAAGTGGTTGTTGGAGTGGGAGCCCCACGTCAGCCCGAACTCGTGGCACAGCTGGGCCACGCGCACGGAACCGGCCATCGTCCAGAAGTGCGGGTCCGCCAGCGGGATGTCCACGGCGCCGGCGCGCACCGCGTGGGACATCTCGCGCCAGTCGGTCGCGATCATGTTCGTGGCCGTCGGCAGGCCGGTGGCCCGCCGGAACTCCGCCATCACCTCGCGGCCGGAGAACCGGCCCTCGGCGCCGCACGGGTCCTCGGCGTAGGCGACCACGCCCTGCATCCGCCGGCCCAGCCGGACCGCCTCCTCGAGCAGCCAGCCGCCGTTGGGGTCGAGGGTCACCCGGGCCTCGGGGAACCGCTCCTTGATCGCCGTGACGGCGTCGACCTCGAGGTCGCCGGCCTGGACGCCGCCCTTGAGCTTGAAGTCCTTGAAGCCGTACCGCTCCCGGGAGGCCTCGGCCAGGCGCACGATGCCCTCGGGGGTCATCGCCTCCTCCCGGCGCACCCGCTCCCACTCGTCCGCGCCCTGGGGCTCGCGCAGGTACGGCAGGCCGGTGCTGTCCGGGTCACCCACGAAGAACAGGTAGCCCAGCATGGGCACCGAGGCGCGCTGCTGCCCGTCGCCGAGCAGCTCGGCCACCGGCACGCCCAGGAACTGCCCGTGCAGGTCCAGGAGGGCGGACTCGATGCCGGTCACGGCGTGCACCGCGGTGCGCAGGTCGAAGGTCTGCAGGCCGCGCCCGCCGGCGTCCCGGTCCGCGAAGGCCGCGGCGACCCGGCGCAGCAGGGTGCGGAACAGCGCCACGGGCTGCCCCGCCAGCAGCCCGGCCGCCTCCTCGATCGTGGCGCGGATCGCCTCCCCGCCCGGGACCTCGCCCAAGCCGGTCCGCCCGTCGGAGTCCGTCACGATCACCACGTTGCGGGTGAAGAACGGCCCGTGGGCCCCGGAGAGGTTCAGCAGCATGGAGTCGTGCCCCGCGACGGGCACGACCTCGAGCCGTGCGACGGTGGGCTGGGTGCTCATGCGCGGTCTCCTTCCCGGGGGCCGGCCAGCTGGATGCGGCCGTCGACCCGGCGGTTGAGGTGCCACGGGTTGTCGTCCTGCACCGGCGCGGGCAGCAGGGCGCCGGGGATGTTCTGGTAGGCCACGGGGCGGAGGAACCGCTCGATCGCGAGCGTGCCCACCGAGGTGGTCCGCGAGTCGGAGGTCGCCGGGAACGGGCCGCCGTGGACCATCGCCTCGCCCACGTCCACGCCGGTCGGCCAGCCGTTGGCGAGGATCCGGCCCACCTTGCGCTCCAGCACCGGCAGCAGCGGGGCCGCGGTGGGGACGTCCTCCTCGGACAGGAACAGGCTCGCCGTCAGCTGGCCCTCCATCCGGGCCGCCGCGGCCACCAGCTCCTCCGCGGAGCCGTAGCGGATGGCCAGGGACGAGGCGCCGAAGATCTCCTCCTGCAGCACCGGGTTGGCGAGGAAGGTGGGGACCTGGGCGCTGAAGACCACGGGGGCGGGGGCGTTCTCGGTGGAGCCCTCCTTGCCGCGGGCCACGATCTCGACGTCCTCCTGGGAGCCCAGGGCGTCGATGCCCTCCCGGCAGGAGCGGGCGATGCCCGGGGTGAGCATGGTCGCGCCCTCGGCGTCGGCCAGCACGAGCCCGACGGCGGCCAGGAACGCGTCGCCGGCCTCCCCCTCGGGCACGAACAGCAGACCCGGGTTGGTGCACAGCTGCCCGGAGGAGCCCGTCAGGGAGGTGACGTAGGCGCGGGCGAACTCCTCGGCGTCACCGCGCAGGGCGGAGTCGAAGAGGAAGACGGGGTTGACGGAGCTCATCTCGGCGTACACCGGAATGGGCTCGGGACGGGCCGCGGCCGTGGCCATCAGCGCCGTGCCGGCGCCGCGGGACCCGGTGAACCCCACGGCCTTGATGGCCGGGTCCCTGACCAGGGCCTGGCCGATGCTCGCGCCGGGACCGTAGATCAGCGAGAACACCCCCGGGTGCAGGCCGCTCTCGCGGACCGCGTCCGTGAGGGCGCGGCCCACGATCTCTCCCGTGCCGGGGTGGGCGTTGTGCGCCTTGAAGACCACCGGGCAGCCGGCTGCCAGCGCGGAGGCGGTGTCGCCGCCGGCGGTGGAGAAGGCGAACGGGAAGTTGCTGGCCCCGAACACGGCCACCGGGCCCAGCGGGACCTTGCGCTGGCGCAGGTCCGGGCGGGGCAGGGGGGTGCGCTCCGGCAGGGGCGGCTCGATGCGCACGCCGCGGTGGTCGCCCTGCCGCACCACACGGGCGAACAGCCGCAGCTGCCCGGTGGTGCGCGCCAGCTCGCCCTGCAGGCGGGGCTTCGGCAGCCCGGTCTCGGTCGAGGCGCGGTCCACCAGTTCGGGGCCGGCGGCCTCGATGTTGGCGGCGATCTTCTCGAGGAAGCCCGCGTGGGTCTCGGGGTCGAGGCTGCTGAAGGACTCGAAGGCCTCTTCGGCGGCCGCGGTGGCCTCGGCGAGCTGGGCCTCGTCGACCAGGGAGTACGCGGGCTCGAGCTCGGCGTTGGTCGCCGGGTCGATGCCGTGGGTGGTGCCGCCGGTGCCGACGACCTGGCGGCCGGCGATGATCGAGTGGCCGGAGAGGGTGGTGGTCTGGGTGCTCACGGACATGGGTTTCCTTCGCTGTCTGTGCGTGCGGTCTCTTGGGGAGAGGGGGGTGTCAGGCCCGTTGCAGGGTGTCCGCCGGGGTGCCGGTGGGGAGGGCGTCGATGAGGGCGGTGAGGTCGGCGAGGTCGGTCTCGGTGAGGTCCTGCAGCGGGGG
>NZ_JAVKPV010000044.1:0-791 GCF_040981075.1 Kocuria sp. CPCC 205263
GGGGTGGGTCGTGAACCACAAGAAGATCCAACGGCTCTGGCGCGAGGAAGGGCTGCGCGTCCCGCAGCGGCGTCACCGCAAACGCGTTGGGTCTTCGACCGTCGACGCCCCGGCAGCGGTCGCACCGAACCTCGTGTGGGCGGTGGACTTCCAGTTCGACGCGGACGAGCAGGGCCGTCCGATCAAGATCTGCTCCATCGTCGACGAGCACACCCGCGAGTGCATCGGCGGGCTCGTCGAACGGTCGATCACCGCGGACCGGCTCACCGCCCACCTCGAGGACCTCGTCGCCGTCCGGGGCGCCCCCGCGGTGCTCCGATCCGACAACGGCCCCGAGTTCATCAGCGACGCGATGGCCGACTGGGCCGGCACCCGCACCGGCCTGTTCTACATCCCGCCCGGCTCGCCCTGGCACAACGGGTACGTCGAGTCGTTCAACAGCAGGCTCCGCGACGAGTGCCTGAACATCAACAGCTTCTACTCGCTGCTCCACGCCCAGGTCGTGATCGGCGACTGGAAGACCGAATACAACCACGACCGCCGGCATTCATCGCTCGGCTACCTCGCACCCGTCGACTACGCTCGGCAATGCACCCATCAATCGGAAACCGACGACTCGCACAGCGACCGGACCGAATGAAGGGGGCGGCCCAGAAGCAACGCAAGATGACATGACGTAAGGCCCTCCCGGGGAGGGACCGCTCACCCTACCGGGCGGAGACGGGCGCTGGGCGAGGGATACTGGTCCCTCAAACCCCTCAAGCGAAGGAGACCCCGTGGTGGACTACACC
>NZ_JAVKPV010000017.1:0-62771 GCF_040981075.1 Kocuria sp. CPCC 205263
GCCGCGAGGGCGGGGCCGAGGGCCTCCACGAGTACACCACCACCCAGTACATCGGCGTGGAGAACCCCTGGAGCAGCGTCCCGACCCCCGGCACCGGCACCCCGGCCTGAGGTCCTGACCCGCGTTCCCGCACCGGGACGGCGGTCGTCGCAGGCAGCTGCGGCGGCCGCCGTCCCGTGCCGGGGCACTCCCGCCCGGCGCCCCCGGCCGTCCCGTCCCGTCCCCACCGTCCCGTCCCCACCGAAAGGAGATCTCGTCGTGACCGAGATCCAGTACCGGCTCGAGCAGGTCCGTCGCCTCGACGGCGCCCTCCCGGGCCCCAAGTCCCGCGAGCTGTCCGAGCGGCGCGCCGCGGCCGTCGCCTCCGGAGTCGCCTCCTCCGTACCCGCCTACGCCGCGGACGTGGACGGCGGGATCGTGCTCGACGTCGACGGCAACCAGCTCGTCGACCTCGGGTCCGGCATCGCCGTGACCAGCGTGGGCGCCTCCGCCCCCGCCGTGGTCGCCAAGGTGCAGGAGGCCGTGGCGCACTTCACCCACACCTGCTTCATGGTCACCCCGTACGAGGGCTACGTGGCCGTCGCGGAGAAGCTCGCCGAGCTCTCCCCCGGTGACCACCAGAAGAAGGCGGCGCTGTTCAACTCGGGCTCCGAGGCCGTCGAGAACGCCGTGAAGATCTCCCGCGTGCACACCGGCCGCCAGGCCGTGGTCGTGTTCGACCACGCCTACCACGGGCGCACGAACATGACCCTCGCGATGACCGCCAAGGTGATGCCCTACAAGCAGGGCTTCGGCCCGTTCGCCGGCGAGGTCTACCGCGTACCCGTGTCCTACCCGTTCCGGGACCCGGAGGGCATGACCGGCGCCGAGGCCGCCCGCCGCGCGCTGCTCCAGGTGGAGAAGCAGGTCGGCGCGGAGAACGTCGCCGCCGTCGTGATCGAGCCCATCCAGGGCGAGGGCGGGTTCATCGTGCCGGCCGACGGCTTCCTGCCCGCGCTGTCCGAGTGGTGCACCGACAACGGCGCCGTGTTCGTCGTCGACGAGGTGCAGTCCGGCATCGCGCGCACCGGCGAGTGGTTCGCCGTGGACCACGAGGGCGTCGTCCCCGACCTGATCACCGTGGCCAAGGGCGTGGCCGGCGGCATGCCGCTGTCCGGCGTGGTCGGCCGCGCCGAGATCATGGACTCCGTCCACGCGGGCGGCCTCGGCGGCACCTACGGCGGCAACCCCGTGGCCTGTGCCGCCGCCCTCGGCGCGCTGCAGACCATCGAGGAGTGGGACCTCGTGGCCCGCGCCCGCCGGATCGAGGAGATCATCCGCGAGGAGCTGGCCCCGGTGGCCGAGGAGACCGGCACCGTGGGCGAGATCCGCGGCCGCGGGGCCATGATGGCGCTCGAGTTCGTCCGGCCCGGCGGCACGGAGCCCGACGCCGACGCCGCCAAGGCGATCGCCGCGGAGTGCCTCGCGCAGGGCGTCCTCATCCTGACCTGCGGGACCTTCGGCAACATCGTGCGCCTGCTGCCCCCGCTCGTCATCGGCGAGGAGCTGCTGCGCGACGGCCTGCAGGTGCTCGCCCAGGCCGTCCGCAACGCGGCGGCCTAGGCGCGCACCGACGGGTCTCGTTCAGCGCCACCCTCCCGCCGGGGGGTCTCGTTCGCATGGTCAGTCAGTCACATTCCGTCCGGACGGGCCCCCTCGGCGCGGCGGGCGGCCGGTCGCGACCCCTCGCCCCGCGGACCTCGGCTCGGCCCCGTCACCGGTGGTGTGCGGTCCCCATGGCCTCCCACACCAGGGCGACCGCCACCGGCACCCGGCCCCGCGTCGTCGTCGTGTGCCGGTGCAGGTCGTGAGCGCAGATCCGGAGCTCCCGCCACCCCGCCGACTCCGTGGCCCGCAACCGCCTGATGTCCAGCACTCGCTGCTCCGCCCGGTCGTGGTGGGCACCCTCGTACTGCAGGCTGAGCCGGTGACTCTCCAGGGCGAGGTCGGGCTGCGCCAGCAGCGTCCCGTCTGGCCCCAGCAGAGGATGGTCGAGCACCAGGCCCCGGATCCCGTGGTCCTCGAGCAGCAGCCGCAGCCGTGTCTCGCCGGGCGAGTCCGACCCCACCCGCATCCGCTCGATCGCGGCGCGGGCCGTACGGATGCCACGCCGCCCGGCGTGCTCCCGCACCCCGGTCTCGAGCTCGTCCGGCCGGCACACCGCGGCCGCGGCCCGGCGGATCCCGTGGCGGTGGGCGTTGACCAGTCCGTCGGCGAGCACCACTGCCTCCGTCACCGTGAGCTCGGCGCAGACGTCCAGGAACGTGCGCACCGGTGACGTGACGGCCACCCCGTGGACGCGGACCACCTCGTGCGGACCGAGGCGTCCCCTCCGGCAGACGACGCCCGGCCGCCTCAGGGCCCTCGAGTCGTCGGCGCGCGTGAGCCACAGCTCCGAGGACCCCTGCCAGGGGACAGGAACCCGCATCCGGTGGAGCAGCGCCGCGGAGCGGTGGCTGATCACCGTCCCCGGATACCGGCGGGTCAGTGCCCGTGCCGCTTCCAGCAGAGGAGCGGGACAGCCGGCGGGGACCCGCACTCCCCTGCCGACGGGACTGATGAGGTCGGCGTCCCGGAGCCGGTGCTCCGCGACGCCCAGGGCGAGGGCCTCTTGGCGTGAGAAGCCGATGCCACGGAGCTCAGGCGGCAGGGGTCCGGGGTGTCTCATGCCGAGAGCATGACCGCCGGGGACGGGGGGAGGAGGGCGCGAGCACACGGAGTGGCGCAGTCCTGCCCTCCCGGACCGTCATCGTGCCCCGGTGGAGTGCGATTGCGCCGCCCGGCATTCTTCGGCCCCTCACACGGCGAGGGGGCGGGTTCTGCACGTCGCCATCACCGACGGGGCGCTGCCGGACCCTCCGCGCCACTGTTTCCCACCGAACGCGACCCCTCGCGCACGGTGGGAGGTCAGCCGGAGCAGCGCTCCTGCAGGCCTCTGACCTCCTGGACCACGCTGATGAAGGAGCGCTCGCCCTGCCGGAAGCCGGCGACGGCCTCACGGACCGAGGTGAGCTGCCCGGACAGCTCGTCCGGAGCGGTGGCCGCGAGCTCGTCGACCTCGGTGAACAGCCCGGCGGGATCCTCCCGCAGCTGTTGCGGCGCGGTGCGCACGGTCTCGAGCACGCGGGCGCACGTCTCCTGGACGGTGGCCGACGAGGCCCCGCCGGAGGCCGTGGGGGCGCTCGCGGCGGCGGACGCCGTCGCGTCCGGCCCGCTGCCGGCCGCGGTGTCCCCGTCGGAGGAGGGGGATGAGCAGCCGGCGAGGGCCAGGAGCAGGACGGACGCCGTCGCCGCGCGGATCGCCGCGGGACGGGGCGCACAGGCGGTGGGCACGGGGGTCTCCTGCGGGTCGGGGAAGATCGGGAACCGGGGCGTGCGGGCACGTCCGGACAGCCGACAGCCTACTAGCCTGGGCTCAGCGCCCTGCGGAGCCCCGGAGGGGGACCGTGCGACCGTCGGACAGGAGCCCGCAGTGACCTCAATCGGAGACCTCAGCGCCGTGCAGCTGCGGGACGCGCTCGCGCGCGGCGAGCTGGGCGCTGTGGAGACCGCCGAGCACTTCCTGGCCAGGATCGAGGCGCTCAATCCGGCGCTGGGGGCGTTCGTCCACGTCGCGGAGGACCTCGCCCTCGACCGGGCGCGCGCGCTCGACGCCCTGCCCGCCGGTGCCGCCCGCGGAGCGCTGCACGGCGTGCCGCTCGCGGTGAAGGACCTGCACGACGTCGCGGGGATGCCCACCACCTACGGTTCCGCCGCCGTGGCCGGACGGCACGGCGGCACACCCGTGGCGGAGGCCGACGACGACCTCGCGGCCGTGCTCAGCGCGTCCGGGGCGGTGTGCCTGGGCAAGACCCAGGTGCCCGAGTTCGGCCTCAACTGCTACTCCGAGAACCTCGTGGCCCCGCCCGCCCGGAACCCGCACGACCCGTCGACAGGAGCCGGCGGCTCCTCGGGCGGCCAGGCGGCGGCCGTGGCGGCGGGTCTGCTCCCCGTGGCGCCGGGCTCCGACGGCGGAGGGTCGGTGCGCATCCCAGCGGCGGTGTGCGGGCTGGTCGGGCTCAAGCCCAACCGCGGCCGGGTGCCCACCGCGGACGCGCAGTCGGACGCCGCCCAGCTCGTGGTGAACGGTCCTCTCGCCCGCACGGCCGAGGACGCGGCGCTGCTGCTCGACGTCCTGTGCGCCCCCGCGCCCGGCCCGGCGCACGGCAACGTGGTGCGGCGGGCGGTCCGCGCCGCTCCGCAAGGGTCCTTCCTGGACGGCGTGCGCGCGGCCCGGCGGGGCGACCTCCCGTGGGGGGACCGGCCGCTGCGGATCGGGGTGAGCACCGCCTCCCCGTTCGACGCCGTCCAGGACATCGAGGTCTCCCCGGAGGCCCGCGCCGCCCTCGACGCGGGCGTCGCCCTGCTGCGGGCCGCCGGGCACGAGGTCGAGGAGGCCGAGCTGTCCTACGACCCCGAGTACTCCGGGGCCTTCTTCGACGTGTGGACCACCTCGATGGGCACGGCCCCGCTGGACGACGAGCAGGCGGGGAGGCTCACCGGCCTCGCGGGGGCCTTCCGCGCCCGCGCCCTGCGCCGGTCGGCGGTCGAGCTGGCGCACGCCGTGGGCGTCCTGCGCCGGATCGAGCAGGACGTGGTGCGGGCCTACGGTGCCTGGGACGTGGTCCTGACGCCCGCGCTCGCCATGACACCGCGGCCACTGGGCTGGTACTGGGAGGGCTACGACCTCGCGGACCCCGCGGGCGCGGACCAGGACTACCGGCGCCAGTGCGGGTACACCCCGTGGACCTCGGTCGTGAACGTCGTGGGTCTGCCCGCGGTGACCGTCCCGACGCTGTGGACCCGCGAGGCGGGCGACGAGGACGGGCCGGTCGTGCCCATGGGCGTCCAGCTCATCGGCCGCCCGAGCGCGGAGGCTCAGCTGCTCGCCGTCGTTGCCCAGCTCGAGGACCAGGGCCGCCCCGGCCCCCGCGCCGCCGCCTAGGAGTGGCCCAGGGCCTCCTCCTCCGAGTCGGGGTCGTCCGGATCGGTGGCCGCCTGGGGGTCCTCCTCCGGCTCGAAGCCGGTCGCGTTCTCGTCGGTGGTCAGCCCGATGCCCTGCTCGTTGTCCGGGACGGTGCCCTCCGGGCCCTTGCCCGAGCCCTCGGTCGTCCCGCCGGGTGCGTCGCTCATGGTGTGCCTGCCTCCTCGTTCGGTCCTGCCCTGTCTGGTGCCCTCATCCTGTCCCACCGGCCGCGATTCCTCCACCCCTGCGCGGGCCTCCCGCGCGGCACTGAGCACGAAACCTGACGACCCGATCGCGTGCCAGCCTCCGCGGGCCCGCCGCCCGGCGGTAGGTTGGGCGCCATGACCAATCGTGCGGGCACCGTCGCCCAACCCAGTGACCTCGTCGACCTCGGCAAGCTCCTCGACGCCTACACCGACGTCGTGCCCGATCCCTCGGACCCGGACCAGCGCGTGGCGTTCGGGACGTCCGGGCACCGCGGCTCGTCCCTCAAGGCCTCGTTCAACGAGCAGCACATCGCGGCGATCACGCAGGCCATCGTGGAGTACCGCGCCGGCCAGCGGATCACGGGCCCGCTGTTCATGGGCAAGGACACCCACGCCCTGTCCGGGCCCGCGCAGGACACCGCGCTCGAGGTGCTGGCCGCCAACGACGTCACCGTCCTGCTGGACTCCCGGGACGGCTACGTGCCCACCCCGGCGCTGTCCCACGCGATCCTGACCCACAACGCGGGCCGGGCGGAGGCGGTGGCCGACGGCATCGTCATCACCCCCTCGCACAACCCGCCCGGCGACGGCGGCTTCAAGTACAACCCGCCCAACGGCGGCCCCGCGGACTCCGACGCCACCGAGTGGATCGCCCAGCGGGCCAACCAGTTCCTCGAGAACGGCATGTCCGGGGTCCGCCGGGTCTCCCTGGAGCGGGCGCGGGCGGCGGAGACCACGGGCAGTTACGACTTCCTCGAGGAGTACGTGCGGACGCTGCCGGAGGTCGTCGACCTCGACGTGGTCCGGGACTCCGGTCTGCACATCGGCGCGGACCCCATGGGCTCGGCCTCCGTGGCCTACTGGGGCGAGATCGCCCAGCGCTTCGGGCTGAACATGACCGTGGTGAACCCGCAGGTGGACCCGCAGTGGGCGTTCATGACCCTCGACTGGGACGAGAAGATCCGGATGGACTGCTCCTCCCCGTCCGCGATGGCCTCGCTCATCGGCAACCGGGACAAGTATGACATCGCCACGGGCAACGACGCCGACACCGACCGCCACGGCATCGTGACCCCGGACGCGGGGCTGATAAACCCCAACCACTACCTGGCGGTGGCGATCGACTACCTCTTCCGCGAGCGCACCGGCTGGTCCCCGGACGCCGGGGTCGGCAAGACCCTGGTGTCCTCCTCGATCATCGACCGGGTGGCGGCCTCGCTGGGCCGCGAGCTCGTGGAGGTGCCGGTGGGCTTCAAGTGGTTCGTGCCCGGGCTGATGGACGGCTCGATCGGCTTCGGCGGCGAGGAGTCCGCGGGCGCGTCCTTCCTGCGCCGGGACGGTTCCGTGTGGTCCACCGACAAGGACGGGATCATCCTGGCCCTGCTGGCCTCGGAGATCACGGCCCGCACCGGAAAGACCCCGTCCCAGCGCTACACGGAGCTCACTGAGGAGTTCGGCGCCCCCGTCTA
The DNA here is from genome assembly GCF_040981075.1 of Kocuria sp. CPCC 205263. NCBI lineage: Bacteria > Bacillati > Actinomycetota > Actinomycetes > Micrococcales > Micrococcaceae > Kocuria > Kocuria sp. CPCC 205263. The sequence goes on from NZ_JAVKPV010000017.1 coordinate 6,720, forward strand.
CCAGCGCATCGACGCCCCGGCGAGCCGGGAGCAGAAGGCCGCCCTGAAGAAGCTCTCCCCGGCCCAGGTCGAGGCGGACACCCTGGCCGGCGAGCAGATCACGGCGAAGCTGACGAACGCCCCCGGCAACGGCGCGGCGATCGGCGGGCTGAAGGTCACCACGAGGAACGCGTGGTTCGCGGCCCGGCCGTCCGGCACGGAGGACGTCTACAAGATCTACGCGGAGTCGTTCCTCGGCGAGGAGCACCTGCAGCAGGTCCAGCGGGAGGCCAAGGCGCTGGTGGACGGCGTCATCTCCTGACGGGCCCCGGAGGCGGTCCGGGCCGGTCCCGGGGCCGGACCCAGACCGCCTCCGCGGCGAGGACGTCCACCTCGACGACGTCCCCGTCCAGCACCACGGGCACCGCGCGGGACCGGTCCTCGCCGAGCACGAGCTCCGTGCCCGGCCGGATGCCGGCGCTCCCGAGCCGGCGCAGCACCCCCGGATCCGCGTCCGAGACGCGGGCCACCACCACGGGACTGCCCGGGGCGACGTCGGCGAGGAGCACTGCCGGGGCGGACGGCACGGTGCCGTCCCGCCGCGGGATCGGGTCGCCGTGCGGGTCCCGCTCCGGATGGCCCAGGAGGGCCTCCAGCCGGGCGACGAACTTCTCGCTCACCGCGTGCTCGAGGACCTCGGCCTCCTCGTGCACCTCGTCCCAGGAGTAGCCGAGGTGGCCGGTGAGGAACGCCTCGAGGATCCGGTGGCGCCGCACCATCTGGACGGCGACGTCCCGGCCGCGGTCGGTGAGGACGATCCCGCCGTGGGCGGGCCGGCTCAGCAGCCCCTGCGCGGTGAGCTTCTTGACGGCCTCCGACACGGTGGACGGGGACAGGCCCAGCCGCTGGGCCAGCCCGGTGGTGGTCACGGCGTCCGAGGACCACTCCTGGGCCAGCCAGACGGTCTTCAGGCAGTCCTGGACGGACCGGTTCAGTTCTTCCGCGCGCACTCCCCCAGGCTAGCGACCCGCGGGCGGCGGCGCCCGGCGCCGACCCCCGGGCGGGCGGAGCGGGGGGCATTGTGCACCCTGCGGTCCCCCGGCACGAGGAGAACCCGCCCGGACGCCCAGTGTTGCGAACTGTGACGGATCCCGGGACCTTCCGAGGGCAGGAGCCTAGCCTGGCAGGAGTGCCCGAGCGGCGACGACGTCGCCCCGACCCGACGGAAGGAACCCCCATGTCGCTCCACCTGCTCGAGATCGTTCCCGCCTCCGCGTCCAAGGACGCCGTGACCCAGCTCATCGCCACGGTCTCCGAGGCCGTCTCCGCGGCGGGCGCCGAGTTCATCGAGTCCCAGGTCACGGCCGACCACGGACGGGTCTTCGTGATCGTGGAGGCCGACAGCGCCGAGGGCCTCGCCCAGACCGTGCGCACCGCCGCCGGGGACGCCGCCGCGGAGGTCACCGGCCCCGACGCCGTCCGTCTCGTGGGCGCCGAGCTCGACGACATCAAGAAGCTCAAGGGCGACGCGCAGTACCTGGTGGAGTGGGACATCCCCGCCGAGATCACCATGGAGCAGTACCTGGCGCGCAAGAAGGCCAACTCCCCGAAGTACGCCGAGGTCCCCGAGGTCTCCTTCCTGCGCACCTACGTGCGCGAGGACACCGCCAAGTGCCTGTGCTTCTACAACGCCCCCGACGAGGCGGCCGTCGAGCGGGCCCGCCAGGCCGTGGGCACCCCGTTCGACCGGCTGTTCAAGCTCAACGTCTGAGCGGGACGCAGCACGCGACGACACGGCGGTCCCCGCGAGCCGGGGGCCGCCGTCGTGCTTCGACGCCCCGGGCCAGCCCGTCGAGCGGACGAGCCCGCCCCGCACTCCCCGGCAGAACGGAAGACCATGACCCAGTCCACGCGATCCCCGTCCACGGCCGGCGGGCCGCCCCCCGAGAGCCGGTCCCTGCTCGCGCCGCTCGTCGACTACCCCGAGCACGAGTTCGTCCGCCGCACCGCCGCGGCGCGGGCCCGCGACGTCGACACGGCCGCCGCCTCCCCGCTGGGGACCCTGCGCGAGCTGGGCGCCCGGGGGCTGCTGGACCTCGGTCTGACCGGGTCGCTGGCCCCGCAGGCGGCCGTCGTGTTCGACCTCGCCACCGAGTGCACCGCCACGGCGTTCTCCCTGTGGGCCCACCGGGCGACCGTCGAGTACCTCGCCGCCACCGGGACGGAGATCCCCGCGGACGTGCGCTCCGGGGCCGTGCCCGGCTGCTCGGCGATGGCGCCGGCCTTCAAGGACGCCGCCGGCATCGGCGAGATCCCCGTGACGCTGACCGCCGGCGCGGCGGGACCGGTCCTCGACGGCACCGTGCCGTGGGCCTCCAACCTGTACCCCGAGGGCGTCGTGGTCCTGCCCGCCGTCCGGGAGGACGGCACCCGCGTGGTGGTCCGGACCCGGGTCTCGGCACCGGGGGTGACGGTGCGCCTGCTCGAGAACCTGATGGCGCTCAACGCGACGGCCTCGGGCGTGCTCGTCCTCGAGGGCGTGGCCGTCGACCCCGCCGTGGACCTGCTGAGCGAGGACGTCCCGTCCTTCCTCGCCGCCGTCCGCGGCCCGTTCCTGCTGCTGCAGACCGCCTTCTGCCTCGGCCTCTCGGCCGCCGCGCTCACCGCCGCGCACGAGGCCCTGCAGGGCGTCGCCGAGGTGTTCCGGGAGGAGCTCGAGGAGGCGACCGCCGAGTACCGCCGCCTGCGCGCCGACCTGCTGCGCCTGGCGGAGGCGCCCCGGGAGACCGCCCCCCGGGAGCTGTTCTCCCTCCGGCTGGACGCCGCGCTGCTCACGGGCCGGGCGACCCGGATCGAGGGGAAGGTCGTGGGCGGGCGCGGCTACGCCATGTCCTCCCCCACCGCCCGCCGGGCCCGCGAGGCCGCGTTCCTGCCCGTGCAGTCCCCCACGGAAGGTCACCTGCGGTGGGTGCTGCAGAACCTGGCCTGAGCCGCGCCGCGCCGGCGCTCACCGTCCGCGGGCTGCGCAAGAGCTACCCGGGGGCCTCCGCGCCCGCCCTCGACGGGGTGGACCTGACCCTGCGCAGCGGCGAGACGTTCGCGGTGCTGGGCCCCAGCGGGTCCGGGAAGTCCACGCTGCTGCGGGCGATCGCGGGGCTCGAGCCCCTGGACGGGGGCAGCATCGAGTTCGGCTGCGCCGACGAGCGCTTCGCCGTCGTCTTCCAGGACCCCGGGCTGTTCCCCTGGCTGTCGGTGCGCCAGAACATCGCCCTCGGCGGGCGGTACCGGCGCAACCGGGACCGCTTCGAGGACACCCGCGTGGACGACCTGCTCGAGATCCTCGGCCTGGTCCCGCTCGCGCACACCCCCGTCCAGGAGCTCTCCGGCGGGCAGGCCCAGCGGGTGTCGGTGGGCCGAGCGCTCGCGGTGCGCCCCGACGTGCTCCTGCTCGACGAGCCGTTCAGCGCCCTGGACCCGGCGACCCGCAAGGACCTCCAGCTGTGGCTGCGCGGGCTCGCGACCGAGCTGGACCTGACGGTCTTCCTCGTGACCCACGACGTCGACGAGGCGATCACCCTCGGCGACCGGATCGGCTTCTTCGCCGGTCCGCGCGGCTTCCGCCGGCAGTGGGTCCCGGCGCAGGACGGCACGACGGCCGAGCAGATCCTCGCCCACTACCGCGGGGCCGACGACGGCTCCGGGAACTGGGTCATATGAGCGCCGGCGGGCCGAGCCGGCGGGTCCTGCTGCGGGCCGGGGCGGGGGCCGCGGCCCTCACCGGGCTCGGCTGGGGCGCGGGCTCCCTCTACGCGGACAGCCAGCAGGAGGCGCGCGGCGCGGCCGACCCGGAGCGCCCGGTGCGGATCGGGTACCTCCCGATCACGGACGCCTCCCCCCTGCTGGTCGCCCATGCCAACGGGTACTACGAGGACGCCGCCGTCCCGGTGGCCGACCCCGTGCTCTTCCGCAGCTGGTCCTCGCTGTCCGAGGCGTTCGTGGCGGGCAAGGTGGACGCGATCCACCTGCTGATGCCCATGGCCCTGTACATGCGCTACGGGCTGCGGGCCGACGTGCGCATCACCGCGTGGAACCACACCAACGGCTCCGCCCTCACGGTCCGCCCGGACGTGGCGGAGATCGCCGATCTGGCCGGGGAGTCCGTGGCGATCCCGGCGTGGTGGTCCGTGCACAACGTGGTGGTCCAGAAGCTGCTGCGGGCCGCGGGCCTGACCCCGGTGATGCGCGAGAGCCCGTCCCGGGCGCGGCGCACGGTGGCCCTGCTGCCCATGGCGCCCTCGGACATGCTCCCCGCGCTCAACAACGGCGTGATCGGCGGGTACGTGGTGGCCGACCCGTTCAACGCCGCCGCGGAGGCGCGGCAGGTGGGGCACATCCACCGGTTCCTCGGCGACGTGTGGCGGGACCACGCGTGCTGCGTGACCATGATGCGCGGCGAGCTCCTCCGCAACCGTCCCGCGCACGCCGCCGGGTTCATGGACGCCCTCGTCCGGGCCCAGGCCTGGGCCCGGCAGAACCGCCCCGAGACCGCGGCGCTGCTGGCCGCCGGCTACCTCCCCCAGCCCCGGCCCGTGATCGAGCAGGCCCTGACCTACTCCGCCGCCGCGCACGGTGACGCCCTGCACCACCCGGACTGGCACGGCGAGCGCCTGGACTTCCGCCCCTACCCGTACGCGAGCTTCACCGAGGAGCTGGTCCGCGCCATGCAGGACACCGTCGTCGACGCCCCGGCGGCGTTCCTCGACGGACTGGACCCGGCGCTCGTCCACCGCGAGCTCGTCGACGACACGCTCGTGACCCGCAGCATCGAGAAGGCCGGCGGCCTCGCCGCCTTCGGCACGACCGGCACCACCCGGACCGAGGAGATCAGCGCATGAGCGCGCCGCACCCCGCCCCGCAGGACACCCCGGGGTCCCCCACCGACCTCGACGACGCCGCCCGCAGCGCTCCGGCCGGGACCGGCCCGGCGGGCCCCGACCCGGCGCGGACGACCCGGCGCACCGGGTCCCGCTGGACCGGCCCGGCCTGGGGTGCCTTCGGGGTGCTGGTCACGATCGCCGTGTGGTGGGCGTTCACGCACGCCGCGGCCGGGGCGAACACCATGATCGCCTCCTTCCAGCCCGAGCGCATGCCCGGGGCGGTGGCCTCGCTGGCCGAGCGGGGGGTGGTGGTCCAGGACGGCCTGACCAGCCTGTGGCGCCTGCTGTGCGGGCTGGCCGTGGCCACGGGCCTGGGCGTTCCGCTGGGCCTGCTCATCGGCTCCTACCGCCTCTTCCGGTGGACCAGCGCCCCGGTGGTGCAGTTCCTGCGCATGGTCTCCCCGCTGTCCTGGGCGCCGGTGGCCGTGGCGCTGCTGGGGGTGGGCAACGCCCCCGTCATCTTCCTCGTCGCCGCCGCCGCGGTCTGGCCGATCACCATGAACACGGCCGCCGGCGTCAAGGCGCTGGACCCGCTGCACCTGCGGGTCGCCGAGACGCTCGGGGCCACCCCGGTCGAGCGGCTGCGCACCGTGGTGCTGCCCAGCATCCGGCCGTTCGTCATGACCGGGGTGCGGCTGGCCCTGGGGATCTCGTGGGTGGTCATCGTGCCGGCCGAGATGCTCGGGGTCAGCAGCGGCCTGGGCTACGAGATCCTCAACGCCCGGGACCGGCTGGCCTACGACGAGATGCTCGTGGTGATCCTCGTCATCGGCCTCCTGGGCATGGCGCTGGACCAGCTCGCCCAGTGGCTGCTGCGCGAGCCGGGTCCGCGCCGCTGAGTCTCAGCGGGCCCGGAACCGGGCGCGCTTGTGCGAGCCGTCGCAGAACGGCTTGATGGACGACGCCCCGCAGCGGCACAGCGCCACGGTGGCGCGCCCGGGGTCGATGGGCCGGTCGTCGCCGTCCAGCAGTTCGTAGCCCCCGCGCACCAGCAGCGGGCCGTCGGGGCACACGGTGATCGTCGCCGACGCGCCGGACCCGGCAGCAGCGGCCGGCCCGGGGTCGGGCACCGGCGCAGGCTCGGCCACCGGCGCAGACTCGGGCACGGGCGGAGGCCCGGCGGCCGGTCCCGGGGCCGCCCGGGCGTCCTCGGGGCGGTGCGCCGCGCTCACCGGACGAGCTCCGCGGCGCCGTGCGGAGACGGCTCCGCCGCGGCCGGGCGCAGCGCAGACTCCCCCGCCTCCCACCGCGCGAGCGCGTGGCGGGCGGCGAGCGCGTCCAGGTGCAGGACGCAGCGCGCGCCGAAGAAGACGTCCGCCGCGACGGCGGGCTCGTCGACCACGAGGCCGCCGGCCATGTCCCGGGCCGCGATCTGCTCGTGGGCGGCGTCGGCCTCGACGTGCTCGTCGTAGAACGCCGCCGCGGCGGGAAGTCCCAGGCGGTGGAAACCGCGCGCCAGGAACTTGGAGGGCACCGACGACGTCATTTCGTACATCGCCAGGTGCCCCACCACCGCGCCGCGCAGCCGGCGGTGCAGACCGAACATCGTGACGGTGTTGACCCCGGCGAGCCACTCGGCGGGCACCCGGTCCACGGCGCAGCCATAGGAGTCGTCGAGGCCGGCCTCGCGCATCCCGGCCGCGAACAGGGCCGAGTGCATGCGCGCGGCGTCGCCGCCGCCGTACTCGTCGACCTGGATCTCGATCAGGCCGGCCTTCGCCCGGCCGCTCAGCCGGGGGATGCCCCAGGTGTGCGGGTCGCCCTCCATGAGCTGGTAGACGGACTTCAGCTGCAGGAACTCCCGGGCCTGCTCGGCGTCCGCCCGGCCGGAGAGGTGGCGCGCGAGGCTCGGCCCGTCGTCGTCGGCGGCGATGGCGAACAGGGCGTCGGCGACCGCCTGCGGCGTGCCGGGCACAGTGTCGGCGGGCAGCTCCGCGCGCAGCTCGGCCTCGAGCGCGCCGGAGAGGACCTCCCGCGCGCGCAGCAGCTCGGGGTCGCTCTCCCAGCGGTCGTCGACCCCGTCGACGCCCTGGTAGTGCAGGGCATGCAGGACGAACAGGCTGAGCTGGACGTCGTCGTCGGCGAGCACGCCGTCCGCGCGGGACACGGCGGCGCGGGCGGCCGCCGGCAGCGCCCCGGCCCGGGCCTCGGCCCCGGGGGAGCCGGGCTCCTCCCGGAGCACCGCGAGGAGGTCCTCGCCGAGCGGCCCTCGTGGCTGTGGCTGACGCATGTGTCGACTCCTGTCCGGATGATGGGGGTGATCGCCCACCATCATAGTTTCCATCACCGTGCTGATCATATGGACGGCGTCCGACAGCGCCGGGGCACCGGGTCCGGGACCCCCTCTCCGACCGGCGGGGCACCGAGTACAGTGGTGGAGGCCCGGATCCGGGCTCCCACCCCGCCGTCGAGGAGACCCGCATGAGTTCCCCCGTGCCCGGACGCACCATCGCCACCCGCCTCGGCCTGGGCTGGCGCCTCCACGGCGACGGCCGCACCGTCACCGCCGGGGAGGTCGTCAGACCGCGGGAGCGGCTCACCTGGCCCCGGACGGTCACCATCGGCGCGCAGCACGTGGTCGCCATGTTCGGCGCCACGTTCCTGGTGCCGCTGATCACGGGCTTCCCGCCCTCCACCACACTGTTCTTCTCCGGCGTGGGCACGATCCTGTTCCTGGTGGTCACCGCCGGCCGGGTCCCCTCCTACCTCGGCTCGTCCTTCGCCTTCATCGCCCCGATCACCGCCTCGATGAACCAGTACGGTCCCGGCGGCGCGCTGGGCGGCGTCCTCATGGCCGGCGCGGCGCTGTTCCTCATCGGCCTGGTGGTGCAGTTCGCGGGCACCGCCTGGCTCCAGAAGCTGATGCCGCCGCTGGTCACGGGCACCATCGTGGCGCTCATCGGGTTCAATCTGGCGCCGTCCGCGAAGGACAACTTCATGGAGGCCCCCGTCACCGCACTGGTGACGCTGTCCTCCATCATCCTCGTCTCGGTGCTCTTCCGCGGCCTGCCCGGGCGACTGTCGATCCTGCTGGGCGTGGCCATCGGATACGTCACCGCGGTGCTGCGCGACGAGGTGGACTTCAGCCGGATCGACACCGCCTGGCAGCAGCAGGGCCTCTTCGGGCTGCCCCCGTTCCAGACCCCCGAGTTCCACCTGCCCCTGATGGGCCTGTTCGTCCCCGTCATCCTCGTGCTGGTCGCCGAGAACATCGGGCACGTGAAGTCCGTGGCGCTCATGACCGGCGACGACCTCGACCCGTACATGGGGCGGGCGATCATGTCCGACGGGCTCGCCACCATGATCGCCGGCTCTGGCGGCGGCTCGGGCACCACGACCTACGCCGAGAACATCGGCGTCATGGCGGCCACGCGCGTCTACTCGACGGCGGCCTACTGGGTCGCCGCCGTGGTGGCGATCCTGCTGAGCGTCTTCCCGGTCTTCGGCGCCGCGGTGGCCACGGTCCCCGCAGGGGTCCTGGGCGGGGCCGCCACGGTGCTGTACGGGATGATCGGCATGCTCGGCGTGCGGATCTGGGTGCAGAACCGCGTGGACTTCTCGAACCCGGTCAACCTCACCACCGCCGCGGTGGCCATGATCATCGGGATCGCCGACTACACGTGGGAGGCCTCCGGGCTGCAGTTCGCGGGCATCGCCCTCGGCACGGCGGCCACGCTCGTGGTCTACCACCTCATGGCGTTCCTGGCCCGCGTGCGGGGGACGGTGGGCAGCGACCCGCTCGCCCCCGACACCACGCGGCTGCCCTCCCCCTTGGGCTGAGCTGCGCCGGACACCCCTCTACTCGTCGGTAGACGAAATGTGCCGGTGAGGGGCCACCTTTCGTGGTGACCCAGGTCTCCTTTCCCCTAGCGTGGAATGCGGGAGGGCCGAGCAGCCGGCCGCGCACCACGAGCTGCAGGGGAGAGACCATGCACCACAAACCGTCCGTTCTCGTCCAGGTCGACCTCGACGGCCGGCACATCCGGCTCGTCGTCAGCGGGTGCGTCACCGAGCTCAATCACCGGGCCCTGTGCCCCCTCGTCCGCCGCGCCCGCACCCTGGCGCCGGACATCGCCGTGGTCGTGGACCTCACCACCGCCCACCACGTCGAACCGGTCGCCGTGGACCTGCTGCGCTGGGCCGCGGAGCACGAGGACGCGGTGCGCGGCACGCCCGCCGTCGACTTCGTCCTCCCTGCCGAGCTCCCCGGCCACGGCACCGTGACCCGGCTCGCCGGGTGGGCCAACGCCCGCCGCCGCCCCGGGGCCCCCGAGCCCGCGCGCCGGGGGGCACGGAGCGGAGCCGCCCCGCGGTCCCGCCTCGCGGGCTGAACCGGCCCGTACCGTCCCACCAGAGGGAGGACACCCGTGAGCACGATCAGCCGCGCCCTGATGGCGCACCCCACCGCCCGCTCCTCGCGCGCGAGGAGCGGGCGGCGGAGGTCCGGTGCATCGAGGCGTGCCTCGAGGTCGCTCAGATCTGCCGGATCGGCGCCGAAGCCTGCGTGGAGGAGGACGCCGTCGCGGACCTCCGCGACTGCCTGCGCGCCGAGCAGGACTGCGCGGTGATCGGCTCGGCCACCGCCCAGGTGCTGGCCCGCCTCGGCTTCCCGGAGCCCGGGGACGGCCGGGCCGTGCTGGTGCCGCTGCTCGAGGCGTGCGGGGCGGCGGCCCGGGCGTGCCGGGACGCCTGCCGTCGGCACGCCGAGGTCTACGAGCACTGCGCCCTCGTGGCCGAGGCGTGCGAGCGGTGCGACGAGGCCTGCGCGGACCTGCTGAACCGTAGGAGCTGACGTGGCCGCCCCCGAGGTCCACTGGTTCGAGGAGCTCGGGATCGCAGACGTCCCCCGGGTGGGCGGCAAGAACGCCTCCCTCGAGCAGATGGTCCGGGAGCTGGCCTCCCGGGGGGTGCGCGTGCCGGGGGGCTTCGCGACCACCGCGGACGCGTACCGGTCCTCCGTGGAGGCCAATGGGATCGGGCCCGCCCTCCGGGACCGGCTCGCGGACCACCGCGCGGGCCGTGCGACGCTGCGGGAGACCGGTGCCGCCGTGCGCGAGCTGTTCCTGCGCGGCGAGTTCCCCGCGGGGACGGCACGGCAGATCCGGCAGTTCTACCGGGAGCTCTCCGCGCGCACGGGCCGCGCCGGACTGTCCGTGGCCGTGCGCAGCAGCGCGACCGCGGAGGACCTCCCGGACGCGAGCTTCGCCGACCAGCAGGAGACGTTCCTCAACGTGGTCGGCGAGGACGAGCTGCTGGAGGCGTGCCGGCGGTGCTACGCGTCCCTGTTCACGGACCGGGCCATCACCTACCGGGAGCTCTAGGGGTCCGACCACCTCGCGGTCGCCCTGTCCGTCGGCGTGCAGGAGATGGTCCGGGCGGACCTCGGCCGCTCCGGGGTGATGTTCTCGATCGACACCGAGAGCGGCTTCCCGCGCGTGGCCGTGATCAGCGCGACGTGGGGCCTGGGCGAGACGGTCGTGCAGGGCACCGTGGACCCGGACAAGTACCTCGTGTTCAAGCCCCTCTTCGACGTGGCGGAGGCCCCGATCGTGGAGCGGACCCGGGGTGCCAAGCTGCACAAGCTCGTCCACGACGACGACACCCCTGCCGGGGCCGCCGCCACCCGGCTCGTGCAGACGTCCCCCGCGGAGCGGCAGGCGTGGGTGCTCGGCGACGACGACGTCCTGCGGCTCGGCCGCTGGGCCGTGCTCGTCGAGGACCACTACGGCCGCCCCATGGACCTGGAGTGGACGAAGGACGGGCTGACGGGCGAGCTGTTCCTGCTGCAGGCCCGGCCGGAGACCGTCCAGGCCGGTCGCAGCGGGACCCGCTTCACGATCCACCACCTCCGGGGCGAGGGGCGCGTGCTCGCGGTGGGCGCCGCGGTCGGGGACGCCGTGGCCACCGGCCCGGCCTGCGTGGTGCGCACCGCGGCGGACATCGAGTCCTTCCGGGACGGGTCGGTGCTCGTCACCGAGACGACGGACCCGGACTGGGTCCCGGTGATGAAGCGCGCCGCCGCGATCGTCACCGACCACGGCGGGACCACCAGCCACGCGGCGATCGTCAGCCGGGAGCTGGGCCTGCCCGCCGTCGTCGGGACCGGGGACGCCTCGCGGACGATCCCGGAGGGCCAGGAGCTGACGGTCTCCTGCGCGGCGGGCGACCGGGGCACGGTCTACGAGGGCACCCTCCCGTTCGACGTCGAGGAGGTCGACCTCGGGGAGCTGCCGGAGTCGCGCACCGCGATCATGGTCAACGTGACGAGCCCCGCCGCGGCCTTCCGCTGGTGGCGGCTGTCGGCCGACGGGGTGGGTCTGGCCCGGATGGAGTTCGTCGTCAACAACATCGTCGAGGTCCACCCCATGGCCCTCGTGCACCCGGAGCGGGTCCGAGACGAGGCGGACCGCCGGCGGATCGCGGAGCTGACGGCGGGCTTCCCGGACGACCAGGAGTACTTCGGGCAGACGCTGGCGCTGGGCCTCGCCAAGCTCGCCGTGCCGTACCACCCCCGGCCGGTGATCGTGCGGCTCAGCGACTTCAAGTCCAACGAGTACGCCCACCTTGTGGGCGGGGCGGCCTTCGAGGAGCCCGAGGAGAACCCGATGCTCGGCTTCCGGGGACCTCCCGCTACTACGACCCCCGGTACCGGGAGGGCTTCGCCCTCGAGTGCCGGGCGCTGCGGCGGGTGCGCGAACGCATCGGCTTCGACCACGTGGTGGTCATGATCCCCTTCTGCCGCACCGTGGGCGAGGCGGACCGGGTCCTGACCACGATGGCCGAGCACGGCCTCGAGCGCGGGCGGCACGGCCTGAAGGTGTACATGATGTGCGAGATCCCCTCCAACGTGGTCCTGGCCGAGCAGTTCGCCACGCGGTTCGACAGCTTCTCCATCGGCTCCAACGACCTCACGCAGCTCGTCCTGGGGGTGGACCGGGACGCGGATGATCAGCGAGGTGATCCGCAAGGCCCACGCCCCGGGCATCCCCATCGGCATCTGCGGCCAGGGGCCCAGCAACCACCCCGACTTCGCCGAGTTCCTGGTGCGGGAGGGGATCGACTCGATCTCCCTGAACCCGGACAGCTTCCTGCGCACCGCGCGGCGGATCGCCGAGACCGAGCGGCGCCTCGCGGGCCCGGGCCCGAGCCCGGGAGCACAATGGACGCATGAGCCTCTCGGCGGGCGCGCGCCCCGACCTGGACGTCGAGCCCGGCCGCGCGGGGCGGCTGCTCGAGTTCCCGCGGCGCTATCCGCTCGTGGCCGTGGGCGCCGTGGTCGTGGGACTGCTGGTCGCCGGGCAGCCGGGGCCGGCGCAGTGGCTGGGCTCCGGGTGGGCCCTGGTCGTGGCCGCCCGGGTGGCGTGGGGCATGGTCGCGGACGTCGTCGCCGGGCACTGGGGCGTGGACCTGCTGGCCGTCACGGCGATCAGCTCGACCGTGGCGGTCGGCGAGTACCTGGCGTCCCTCGTGGTGGTCCTCATGCTCACCGGGGGCCAGGCCCTCGAGGACTACGCGGCGAACCGGGCCCGCAAGGAGCTCAACGCGCTGCTCGAGCGGGCCCCGGTGCTGGCCCACCGGCGGCACCCGGACGGGTCCGTCGAGGACGTCCCGGTCGAGGAGGTCCGCCCCGGGGACGAGCTGCTGGTCCGCCCCGCCGAGGTCGTCCCCGTGGACGGGCGCCTGGTCGGCGCGGAGGCCGACTTCGACGAGTCCTCCATCACCGGGGAGAGCCTGCCCGAGACCCGCCGCGCCGGGGAGCCGGTGCTCTAGGGCGTCCTCAACGAGCAGCAGGCCGTGGTGCTGCGGGCCACTGCCACCGCGGCGGACAGCCAGTACTCCCAGATCGTGGCGATGGTCCGGGAGGCCGCCGAGTCCCGCGCGCCGGTGGTGCGCCTGGCCGACCGCTACGCCGTGCCCTTCACCGCGTTCGCCCTCCTCGTGGCCGGGCTGGCGTGGTGGTACCACGGGGACCCGGTGGTCTTCGCCGAGGTGCTCGTGGTGGCCACCCCCTGCCCGCTGCTGATTGCCGCCCCCGTGGCGTTCCTGGGCGGGATGAGCCGGGCGGCGCGCAACGGCGTCATCATCATCAACGCCGGGACCCTCGAGCGGCTCGCCGCGGTGCGCACCGTGGCCTTCGACAAGACCGGGACGATCACCGACGGCCGCCCCGAGCTGCTGGCCGTCCACGCCCGCCCCCCGTTCCCGGAGGAGGAGCTGCTGCGCCTGACGGCGTCCGCCGAGCAGTACTCCTCTCACGTGCTCTCCGCCTCGGTGCGGGACGCCGCGCTCGCCCGGGGGCTCGTGCCGGCCCCGGCCGAGGAGGCCCACGAGGAGGCCACCCACGGGGTCACCGCCACCGTGGAGGAACGCCGGGTGGTGGTCGGCAAGCGCGCCCACGTGGCCGTGGACGGCCGCTTCGCCGGCACCCTGGTGATGAGCGACCAGGTGCGCGAGGACGCGGCGGCCACGATGGCCGAGCTGACCGCGCTCGGGGTCCGGGAGATCCTCGTGCTCAGCGGTGACGCCCGCGCCACCGTGGAGCACGTCGCCGCGGCGCTGGGCATCACCCGGGTGTTGCCCGAGTGCCTGCCCGAGGACAAGGTCCGCACCGTCCGCAGCGCCCCGCACCGTCCGGTGCTCATGGTCGGCGACGGCGTCAACGACGCCCCCGTGCTCGCCGCCGCCGACGTCGGCGCCGCGATGGGCGCCCGGGACGCGACCGCCGCCAGCGAGTCCGCCGACGTCGTGATCCTCACCGAGGACCTCGCCAGGACCGCGACGGCGGTGCGGATCGGCCGGCGCACCATGCAGGTGGCCCTGCAGAGCATCTGGCTGGGCATCGCCCTGTCCGTGGTGCTCATGCTCGTGGCCGCCACCGGGGCGATCCCCACGATCCTCGGCGCCCTCAGCCAGGAGGTCGTGGACCTCCTGGCCATCCTCAACGCCCTGCGCGCCCTGCGCGGGCCCCGCGGCGAACGGTGACGGGCCGGCTCAGTGCCGGACCACGAGCACCGGGCAGTGGGCGTAGGAGACGCACGCGTGGGAGACCGAGCCCAGGGATGAGCCGAGCAGCCCGCCGCGGCCGCGCCGGCCGAGCACGAGCAGCTGCGCGGTCTCGCTCTCCGCGATGAGCCGGCCTGCCGGACGGCCGTGCGTCACCGTGGTGGTCAGCCGGCCGGGGACGTCCTCCCCGAAGACGGCCGCGACCGTGCGCGCGAGGATCCGCTCGTGGTTGGCGCGCAGCGCCTCATGGTCGACGAGGAGCTCGGCGTCCAGCACGGTGGGGTCCCCCGCGCACGCGATCGCCTCGAGCGGGACGTCGAGAGCCGCCGCGAGCCTCGCGGCGAGCCGCAGGGCCTCCATCGAGGACTCCGAGCCGTCGATCCCCACGAGGATCCGCTGGTCCGTCGGTGCGTTCATGACCGAACCTCCTTGTCCGGGCCGGCTGCCGGGAGCCGGCCTGTCGGTGCCGTGTGGCCCGCGCCGGGTGCCCGGCGCCGGCCGGTCAGTGCCGGACGACCAGCACCGGGCAGTGGGCGTGGTCGATGCACGCGTTGGAGACGGAGCCCAGGGCCGAGCCCCGCAGGCCTCCGTGGCCGCGGCGCCCGAGCACCAGCATCAGGGCGTTCTCGCTCTCCTCGACCAGGCGGGCCGCGGCCCGTCCGTGGAGCAGCTCGGCGCGCACGTGCTCCGGGGGGGCCGCGCCGAAGACGTCGGCGACCGTCGAGCGGAGCAGCTCCACGCTGCCGGCCGGCGGCTGGTCCGGGTCGACGGTCCCCCAGCCCTCGTAGACGGGCGGCCCCTCCCAGAACATGAGGGCGGCCAGCGGGACGCCCAGGGCCCGGGCGATCCTGTCCCCCGCCCGGAGGGCCTCCTTCGAGGAGTCCGATCCGTCGATGCCGACGAGGATCCGTTGCTTCGAGGGTGCGTCCATGGCCGAGCTCCTTCGTTCCGGCGCCCGCGGTCCGTGCCCGGGGCGCGCTCCGGCCGCCAGGAACCTGGCGGGCCGCTCAGTGCCGCACCACGAGGACGGGGCACTTGGCGTGGGAGACGAGGGCCGAGGAGACGGAGCCGAGGATCATCCCCAGCACCCCGCCCGTTCCCCGCCGGCCCACCACGAGCATACGGGCCGCCTCGCTCTCCTCGATGAGCCGGGCGGCGGGCTGGCCGCGCAGGAGCCGAGTGGTCAGGTTCGCCGGGCGCTGCTCCCCGAACACCTCGTCGAGGGTGCTCTCGAACAGCTGCTCGCTGCCGCGGCGGAACTCCTCGGGGTCCACCACGCGGTAGCTCTCGTAGAGCAGCGGGTCCTCCCAGCACATGACGGCCTCGAGCGGTGCGCCCAGGGCCTCGGCGAGCCGCACTCCCTCCCGGAGCGCGGCCTTGGACGACCCGGACCCGTCGACTCCCACGACGATCGGGCCTCCGGACGACGGCTCGCCCATGGTGTTCCCCCTTGTTCCCGGCGGGCCGGCCGGTCCGCCTGTCTCCACGATAGGACTCGGTGAGGTCCGTCACAACGCATCCCCGGTCCCGGGGCCCGCATGACGGCCGGCGGGCGGCACCGTCCCGGCCCGCCTGCCGTCGCGCGGGCGGCGCGCAGCGTCCTCAGCCGCGGGTGACCTGGATCTTCCGGGTCGCGGGCGGCTCGACGTGCCCGGCGACGGGGACGCGGACCTCCAGCACGCCGTCGCGGTACGCGGCGCTGATGTCCTCGTCCCGGCACCCGGCGGGCAGCGGCAGGGCGCGGGAGAACGAGCCGTAGCGGAACTCCGAGCGGTAGCCGCCCTTGTCCTTGTGCTCGGTCCGCTCCCTGCGCTCGGCCCGCAGGTGGAGCACGTCGTCGGCCACGGTGAGCTCCACGTCCTGCTCGGGGTCGATGCCGGGCAGCTCCGCCCGGATCACCACGGTGTCGCCGTCCCGGTACTCCTCCACACGGGGCCAGGAGGCCTCGACGTCCCCCTCCAGGAGGCGTCGGAGGGGCTCGAGCATCTCCAGCCCCTCCCTGCGCATCAATCCGGCCATGACCTGACTCCTTCCCGTGGCACCGGTGCCGCGGCCGTCCGGGAGGTCGTCCCGGCCGTCCGGTGGGACCGGTGCGGTCCGCCTCAGACCCTTCAAGCGTAGACACCGCCGATCGGGCGCGTAAGGGCCGCGGGGTCCGGGACGCATGATGACGGGGACCCGCTCTGCCGGCCCCGAGGACACTGTATTCGCAGGTGCGACAGGGCGATGATCGGGGCATCCCCACGGGTCCTGTCGCCGTCCGGCGCCTACCCCGTGGACCGGGAGAGATCGGGGTGTCCGCGGTGGACGACAACGTGATGAAGATCGTCTACACGTTCTTCCTGGGGGCCCTGCTGGCCCTGTTCGTGGGCCTGGGGATCCAGACGTTCTACCCGGGGCCGGAGATGCCGGAGCCGACCGCGGGGATGGAGTTCGTGCCCGAGGGCGGCGCTCCGACCGAGGAGCAGCGCGCGGAGATGGAGGAGAACGACCGGCAGTGGCGGCAGTGGCAGGAGGAGCAGCAGAGCTACAGCCGCGACGTGGCGGTCGTGGCCCTGGGCGCCTCCGTGGTGCTGCTCGGTCTCAGCCTCGTGCTGGAGAAGCGCAACAGGGTGCTGACCAACGGGCTGATGCTGGGCGGGCTGTTCACCCTGATCTACGCCATCGGCCGCAGCTTCGCCTCCAGCGAGACCACCATGACGTTCGTCGCCGTGAGCGTGGGTCTGGCCGTGGTGCTGGTCCTCGGCCACCGGCGCTTCTTCCAGGACCGTCCCCCGGCGGGCGCGCCCGAGGAGGCGCACCGGGAGCCGACGGGCGTCTGAGCCGCTCCGCCGGGACGCCTCAGAAGCCCGTCGGCTCGGTCTCCAGCTCGGGCTCCTCGGGCGGGGCCTCGTGGTGCAGGGGCCGCAGGGCGGCGGTCGTCCCGAACCACAGCAGCGCGTCGTAGCGCTCCCCCATGCGGGTGGGGACGTAGTTGCCGGCCTCGCGCCACGGGTGGTACACCACCCCGACGGCCCGGTGGCCGAACCTCCCGGAGAGCCAGGGCCCGGAGCGGTCGCGGCCGAAGACGAGCACCGCGTCCTCCTCCAGCGCCCGGTGCAGGAGGTCCTCGTGGCTGCCGGCACGCGCCTGCGGGACGGTGAGCACCTCCTCGGTCGCGCCCCACGCCTCCGCCGCGACGACCGTGCCGGTCCAGGAGGCGAGGCCGACCAGGACCACCTCGTGCGCGGGGTGGCGCTCACGCAGCAGCTGGCCCACGTTGACCAGCCCGGCGTCGAACATGTCGGTGGCCCGGGCGTCCCCCACGTGGGAGTTGTGCTCCCACACCAGGCCCTTGGCACCGGGCCCGTGATGGCGGGAGAGCAGGTCCGCGGTGTCCGCCATGTGCTCGTCCCGCACGTTCCAGGACTGCCGGTCGCCCCGCACCATGGTCCGGTAGTAGCGCTCGGCGTCGACCGCCACCATGGCGTTGAGGGCGGCGTCGAACGCGGCGGGGTCCCCGGCCGTCCGGTCCATGGTGCGCCGGCGCACCTCGGTGAGGAGGGCGACGACGTCGGCCTCGCAGCTCTCGGGCACGATCCGCGTCCGCCACGCGTAGCGGTGCGGGTCCTCGTGGAAGGGGACGAAGCACTGCCACGCCTGCAGCGCGGCGGGCAGCGCCTCGGGGGCGCTCGTCCCGAGCCAGCCGATGATCTCCCGCAGCGAGTCCCACAGCGAGTAGACGTCCAGGCCGTAGAAGCCCACCTGCTCGTGGCGGGCCCGGCGGGCGTTCTCCTCCCGGAGCCAGTCGAGGAACTCGGCGACCTCCTCGTTCGCCCACATCCACGTGGGCCAGCGCTCGAAGCCCGCGAGGACGCCGTGGGCGTCGAGGTCCTGGTCCGCCTCGCCGCGCACCCACCGGTTGAGCCGCCAGCAGTCCGGCCAGTCCCCCTCGACCCCGATCCAGGTGAAGCCGTGCTCCTCGATGAGCCGGCGGCTGAGCAGGGCCCGCCACCGGTAGTACTCGTGCGTGCCGTGGGACGCCTCCCCCACGCACACGAACCGGGCGCCGGCGCAGCGCTCCACGAGCGGGTCGAGGTCCTGCGCCGTTTCCAGCGGCCGGGCGAGGGAGCGGATCTCCGCGAGGACCCCGGCCTCCCGGGAGGGCCCGCGCCCGAGCGGGCTCACCGGGACCTCCCGTCGCCGTGCTCCCCGGCCGGGGAGAGGTGGCGCAGGAACCAGTCCCGGGCCAGTGCGGCGGCCTCGGCGAGCGTGCCGGGCTCCTCGAAGAGGTGCGTGGCGCCCTCCACCACGGCCAGCCGGGTGGGGCAGCGCATCGACTCCTGCGCCCACCGGTTGAGGCCGAGCACCTCGGAGTCCTCGCTGCCGACGATCAGCAGGGTGGGTGCCTGCACCGAGCGCAGCCGCTCGTCCGCGAGGTCCGGCCGGCCGCCGCGGGAGACCACGGCCGCGATGGACGCGCCGGGCTCGGCCGCGGCCCACAGGGCGGCGCCGGCGCCGGTGCTCGCCCCGAAGTACCCGACCGGGGACGCCGCGGATCCGGGCTGTTCGCGCAGCCACGCCGTGGCCAGGAGCAGCCGCTCGGCGAGCAGGCCGATGTCGAAGACGTTGCCGCGGTCCGTCTCCTCCCCGGGGGTGAGCAGGTCGAGCAGCAGGGTGCCGAGCCCCGCCTGCTGCAGGACGGAGGCCACGTACTGGTTCCGCGGGCTGCGCCGGCTGCTGCCGCTGCCGTGGGCGAAGACCACCACCCCGGCGCCGGGCCCCGGCAGGTGCAGGTGCGCCTCGAGCTGCTCCCTCCCGGCCGGGATGCGCACGTCGGCGTCGACCGGATAGCCGTGCGCGGCCGGCCCCGCCCGGAGCGGCGCGGGCAGCTCCGGCTGGTGGCGGCGCCGGGCGGCGTCCAGCAGGGCCACCACCTCGTCGTCCTCGGTGGCGGAGAAGTCCCGGTAGTGGTAGCCGACGGCCGTGAAGTACGGCGGGGTCGCGAGGCAGATCACCTCGTCCGCCTCGACCACCCGGCCCAGGGCCTCCTGCGGGGCCACAGGGACGGCCAGCACCACGCGCGCGGCGCCCAGCTGGCGGGCGATCCGGCAGGCCACGCGGGCCGTGGAGCCGGTGGCGATGCCGTCGTCGACGACCAGGGCGGTCCGCCCGGTGAGATCGACCCGCTCCCGGCCCTCGCGGAAGCGCGCCGTCCGCGCCTCGAGCACGGCCCGCTCCCGCGCCTCGATCTGCTCGAGCTGCGCGTCCGTCACCCCGAAGTACTGGAGGGTCCGCTCGTCGAGCACGCGGGCGCCCTCCTCCCCGATGGCGCCCATGGCCAGCTCGGGCTGCGAGGGGACCCCCAGTTTCCGCACCACGATCACGTCCAGCGGTGCGTCCAGGATGCGGGCCACCTCGTGGGCCACGGGCACACCGCCGCGGGGCAGCCCCAGCACCACCACGTCCTGCCCGCGCAGGGACCTCAGCCGCTTCCCCAGCTGCCGCCCGGCCTCGACCCTGTTCTCGAAGACCACCATGGTCCCCACCGCCTCTCCGGCGGGCGCGCGGCCCACCGCCCTCCGGTGCTCGCCCGGCTCCGTTCGCGTCCCCGGGTCCCCTGGGCCGCCTCGGAGGACTCCAGCGTAGGCAGGCGGGGAACGCGGTGGAAGGCCCGCGGTCCAGGTGACGGACGTGGACAACGGAGCAGGCCCGCCCCACAATGTGAGCACGCCCCGGCGGCCGGCCGGCCTCGGACCCGGGCGCCCCGGACGGACGTCCCGCACCGGCGGGGGAGACGGAGCACGCCGCATGGAGGACCGCACGCAGGACAGCGCCGAGGACCGCACGGACGGCAGGGTCATGCGGACGGTCTACACGTTCTTCCTGGGGCTGCTGCTGGCCCTGTTCGTGGGTCTCGGCGTCGCCACGGTCCACCCCGGCCCGGAGGAGCCCGCGCCGCCCCCGGCGGTCGCGATGGCGCGGGAGACCCGCGAGCTCGCCCCGGAGGAGCAGCAGCAGTGGGCGGCCTACGAGCGCGAGTGGGAGGCGTGGGAGGTCGAGCAGATGCGGTACAGCCGCGACGTCGGCGTGATCGCCCTGGTCGCGTCCGTCGTGCTGCTGGTGGCGAGCCTGGCGGTGGAGCGGCGCCGGCCGGTGCTTGCCCACGGCGTGCTGCTCGGCGGTCTGTTCACGCTGCTGCACAGCGTGGTCCGCAGCCTGGTCTCGCAGGACACCGTCGCCTCGTTCGCCGTGGTCACCGTGGCGCTGGCCGTGGTGCTGTACCTCGGCTACCGCCGGTTCGTGGACCGTCCCACCCCGGCCGGTGACCGGTGGGGCCCGCCCCGCCCGGTGGTCAGCGACAACGGGAAGCACCCGTCCCGCCGCTGAGCGCACCGGGCGGGTGCCGGCCGGTCAGCGGGGCAGCGGCAGCTTCTCGTCGAGCACGGCCCGGACGGCCGCGACGTCGACGTCCGTGACGGAGGCGTGCTCCCAGGCCGGCCGGTTGTCCTTGTCCACGAGGACCGCCCGCACGCCCTCGGCGAAGTCGGGGCGGGCGATCGTGTCCGCGGCGAGGCGCAGCTCCCGCTCGAGGCAGGAGCGCACGCTGTCGTCGGCCGCCCCGCGCTCCAGCAGCTCGAAGGTGCGCACCAGCGAGGAGGGGCTCATCCCCGCGAGGTCCTCCGGCGCGGCGGCGACGATCTGCTCGAGGGTCGGGGCGCCGTAGCGCTCCTCGATCTCCTCCCACCGCGCCACCACGGAGGACGGCTCGGGCTCGCGCGCGAAGCGGGAGAGGGCGTCCTCCGGGCCCTCCTCCACCACGGCCCCGGCGAGGGCCTCGAAGTCCTCGTCCGCCACGAGGACGTCGGCCAGCCCGAGGGCGACGGCGTCCGCGCCGCCGAGCCGCTGCCCGCCGAGGGCGAGCCAGCGGCCCACGGCCAGGCCCGGTTCGCCGCGGTGGTCCGGCCGGGAGACGCGCGGCAGGAACCAGGAGGCGCCGATGTCGGTGAAGAAGCCGATCTTCGTCTCGGGCATCGCCATGACCGTGGAGGGACCCACCACGCGGTGGGAGCCGTGCACGGAGATGCCCATGCCGCCGCCCATGCAGATCCCGTTCATGAGCGCCACGTAGGGCTTGGGGTAGTCCGCGATCAGGCAGTCGAGGGCGTACTCGACGGCGAACACCCCCGTGGCCTCCTCCGTCCGTCCGGCGAGCACGGCGTCGCGGACCTCCCGGATGTCGCCGCCGGCGCACCACGCCCGCGGGGAGGCGGAGGTGACGAGCACGTGGCGCACGGCGTCGTCGTCCCGCCACGCGTCGAGCGCGGCCTTGAGGTCCCGGTACATCTGTGCGGTGAGGGCGTTGAGCTGACGGGGCCGGTTGAGCACGATGTGCCCGGTGCCGTTGCGGACCTCGGTCAGGACGTGCTGCGCGGTGCCGGTCGTGGCGGTGTCGGTCATGGCTCCCACCCTGCCACGGGCCGCGCCGCCGTGCCACGGCTCACACGCCGGAGGGCGGCCACTGTCCACGCTGCGCCAGGAGGGAGGCGAGCAGGTCGGCCCGGTCGGTGACGATCCCGTCGACCCCGAGCTCGAGCAGCTCCGCCATCTCGGCCGTCTCGTTGACGGTCCACACGTGCACGTCGATGCCGTGCCGGTGGGCGAACTCCAGGAAGCGGGGGGTCACGAGCCGCACCTCGGCCCCGCCCCGCACCCGGTAGCGGCGGGGGATCTGCACGGTGTCGAACGGCTCGATCCACCGGGCGGCCGCCCGCCGCGCGAGCCGCCAGGTGGGCCCGCCCAGCCACGAGCACACGAGCAGCAGGCGCATCCCCTCCTTGCCGGAGGACGTGGGCACGGTCCGGCCGTCCAGCTCGCGGATCCGCCGCAGCGTGCGGCGCCGGCGGCTCTCGGAGAAGGAGGTCACCCGCACCCGGTCCACGGCGCCGAGCTCGTGGAGCAGCGCCGGCAGGGCCGCCACGGACGCCTCGTCCTTGACGTCCACGTTGAACTTCAGCTCGGGGAGCTCCGTCAGCAGGTCGGCGAAGCGGGGGATGCCCCCGGCGCCGGCGACGCGCTCGGCCCTGATCTGCGCCCAGGTCAGGGCGGAGACCTTCCCGCTGCCGCCGGTGACGCGGTCGAGGGTCTCGTCGTGGAAGGACAGGACCACGCCGTCGGCCGTGGTGTTGACGTCCGTCTCGATCCACTCGTAGCCGAGGTCCCGGGCCGCCCGGAAGGCGTCGAGGGTGTTCTCGGCACCGTCCCGGCAGAAACCGCGGTGGGCCAGGGCTGCGGGGGCGTCGCGCCGGCGCGCTGGAGGGGTCACCCCCCTATTGTTACCCCGTGGTAGCTGATTGTCCCGCCCATGACGCGCCAGGTCGGCCGCCGCGCAGCAGCGCCTCGATCACCTGGGCCACCCCGTCCTCCTCGAACGGCGGGGCCGTGCGGCCCACGGCGCGCGCGACCGCGGGGTGCCCGCTCGCCATGGCGTAGCCGTGGGCGGCCCACGTGAGCATCTCGAGGTCGTTGGGCATGTCGCCGAAGGCCATCACCTCGTGCGGGCGGATGCCGCGCTCGGCCGCGTACTGCTCGAGGGTGCGCGCCTTGGTGAGCCCCTTCTGGCCCATCTCCACGAGCGGGGCCGCCGCCACGGAGTGCGTCACGGACAGCCTGCCGGCCACGAGCTCGGCGAGCGCCCGGAAGTACTCTTGCGGCTCGGCGGTGTCCAGCTTGGCCAGGAACTTCACCAGCCCCTGGTCCTCCGGCACCCGGTCCCGCAGCGCCCCGACCAGGGGGGCGCCGACCTCCATCCGGTCCGTCCGGGCCCACCCGTGGTCCGTGAAGACGCCCTCGAGCGTCTCCGCCGCGAACAGCGTGCCGGGGTGCCGGGCCGCGACCTCGTCCATGACCGCGAAGGCGTCCCGGGCCGGGAACAGGCTCGACTCCACGACCAGGTCGGCGCTGAGGTCGTAGACCACCGCCCCGTTCGAGCAGATGACCACGCCCTCGTGGCCGAGCTGCTCGCGCAGCGGGTCGAGCCAGCGCATGGGCCGGCCCGTTACGAACACCACGTGGATGCCGCTGTCCTGGGCGGCGCGGATCGCCTCGACGGTGCGCGGGCGGAAGCGGAAGTCGTGCCCCAGGACGGTGCCGTCGAGGTCGCTGGCGATCATCCGGACCGGCGCCGTCCCGGGGACCTCCGGATCAGGGCTCACGGGTGTTGTGCCACCTAGTAGGCCTCGTGCGTCCCGGTGAGGCAGGTGCGGGCGATCCCGGAGCTGAAGAGCTGGAAGTTGACGACGGCGGGGCTGGCGCTCTCGTCGACCTCGATCCGCTCCTCGCCCACCGCGGTCACGCACACGATGTAGCGGTGCGGCCCGTGGCCGGGGGGCGGGGCGGCGCCCACGTACTCGTCGGTGCCGCCGTCGTTGCGGTGCTTGACCGCCCCGGCCGGAGGGTCGGACGCCGCGCCGCGCGCGAGGGAGGTGACGTCGGCGGGGACGTTGGACAGGCACCAGTGCCAGAAGCCGCTGGGGGTGGGGGCGTCCGGGTCGAAGACCGTGACCACGTAGCTCTTCGTGCCCTCCGGGGCCCCGGACCAGCTCAGCTGCGGGGACACGTCCTGGCCGCCGGCGCCCATGATGCCCGAGAGCTGGGCCGGGGCGAGCGTGCCGCCGTCGGAGATGTCCTCGGAGGTGAGGGTGAAGCTCGGCAGGTCGGGCAGGTCGGCGTACGGGTCGCGCTCGGGCACGGGCTCTCCTTCGGGACGGGACCGGACGGGACCGGGTGGGATCGGGGCGGGACGGGTCAGGGCGCGGGCAGCTCGTCCTTGCGGGGCAGGTCCGCGCCGGCGCGGGAGACCGTGACGCCGGCCGCCGCGGCGGCGTAGCGCAGCAGCTCGCCGACCTGCTGCTCGTCCAGGTTGTCGATCCGCTCGCGGGCCGGCGCGCCCGTGTAGCCGTGGTCGGTGAGCCAGCCGAGCAGCGCGGCCATGAAGGAGTCCCCGGCCCCCACGGTGTCCGCGACCGTGGTGCGGGCGGCGGGCACCTCCACCCCGCGCGGCCCGGTGGCGCGGGTGCGGGCCCAGGGCCCCAGGGGCCCGCGGGTGACGACGACGAGCTCCGCGCCGGCCTTGAGCCAGGCGCCCGCGCTCTCCTCGACGCTGCGGTGGGGGTACAGCCACAGGAGGTCCTCGTCCGAGGCCTTCACGACGTCGGCGAGGGCCACGAGCTGCTCGGCCCGGGCCCGGGCGTCCGAGGAGTCCGGGATGATGGACGGCCGGCAGTTGGGGTCGTAGGAGATCAGGGCCGAGCGGTGGGCCTGCTCCACGGCGTGCAGGACCTTCGAGGCGCCGGGCTCGAGCATCGCCCCGATCGACCCGACGTGCAGCAGGGAGGTGTCCCGGAGCAGCTCGGCCAGCTGCTCGTCCGAGAGGTCCAGGGACCAGTCGAGCTGGAAGTCGTAGGTCGCGGCGCCGTCCTCCCCGATGACGGCCTCCGCCACGGAGGTGGGCCGCGTGTCGGCGTCGAAGGGCAGGAGCACGCCGTTGTCCCGCAGGTGCGCCTCGACCTGCGTGCCGTACTCGTCCTCGCCGTAGCGGCCGAGGAACTGGACCTCGTGGCCGAGCCGGGCCAGGCCCACGGCCACGTTCATGGGGCTTCCCCCGGCGTGCGCGCGGGGCTCCTGGCCGCGCTTCGAGACCACGTCCACGAGCGCCTCACCGATGACCGTCAGCATGCTCTCACGGTAGCACCCGCCGCCCCCGCCGGCCCCGGCGCCGGACCGGCCCGCCGGGCCCGTAACGGGAGCCCTTCCCGCCCCCGGTGCCCCTAGAATGGAGGGCGGCGTCCTGCGCGAACCGCAGCGGCGCGCACCCGACCGCGCAACGAGGCGCGGCACGTCACGGCCGGACACGATGACGTCCCCGGCCGAGGAAGAGAGTCATTCTTGAGCACTCCTGAAAGCTGGGCCGACCGCGAGTCGCTCGCCGAGGGCATCGTCCCCCTGGTCGGACGCCTGCACCGTGAGAACAAGGTCGTGCCGACGGTCTACGGCCGCTCCCTGGTGCACAAGTCCGTCACCCAGATCATCAAGGCGCACCGCTTCGCGCGCCGGATCGACGGCGAGGAGCTGCCCCTCGAGGACACGACCCGTCTGCTCGAGGCCATGTCCGGGCTGAACCTCGGCACCTGCGCGGTGGACCTCGGCAAGCTCAACCGGCTCGCCCAGGAGTCGGACCAGGACCTCGAGGCGTTCCTGCGCGAGGAGCTCGCCCCCGTGGTGGACCGCAAGGCCCAGAACTCCCCGGAGTCCCAGGACGTGGTGCTCTACGGGTTCGGCCGCATCGGCCGCCTGCTCGCCCGCATCCTCATCAACCGCAACGACGGCACCGGCCTGAACCTGCGCGCCGTCGTGGTGCGCAAGAAGCCGGGCAACGACCTGGTCAAGCGCGCCTCCCTCCTGCGCCGCGACTCGGTGCACGGGAAGTTCGACGGGACCATCCACGTCGACGAGGAGAACGACGTCATCACGGCCAACGGGGTGGCCATCAAGTTCATCTACGCGAACGACCCCACCGAGATCGACTACACCGCCTACGGGATCGACAACGCGATCGTCGTGGACAACACGGGCGTGTGGCGCGACGAGGCCGGACTCTCGAAGCACCTGCAGGCCAAGGGCGTGGCCAAGGTGCTGCTCACCGCACCGGGCAAGGGCGACCTGAAGAACATCGTGTGCGGGGTCAACGACGACGTCATCACCGCGGAGGACACCATCCTGTCCGCCGCGTCCTGCACCACCAACGCGATCACCCCGGTCGTGAAGGTCCTTCACGACAAGTACGGCATCGCGCAGGGCCACGTGGAGACGGTCCACTCCTACACCAACGACCAGAACCTCATCGACAACTGGCACAAGGGCGACCGCCGGGGCCGCTCCGCCGCCCTCAACATGGTCATCACCGAGACCGGCGCCGCGAAGGCCGTGGCCAAGGCCCTGCCGGAGATGGCCGGGAAGCTGACGGGCAACGCGATCCGCGTCCCCACCCCGGACGTGTCCATGGCCATCCTCAATCTGCAGCTCGAGCAGGCCCCGGAGTCCGAGGACGCGGTCAACCAGTATCTGAAGGACATCTCGCTGAACTCGTCCCTGCGCAAGCAGATCGACTACACCGACTCCCCCGAGATCGTGTCCACCGACTTCGTGGGCTCCCGCCGCGCGGGCGTCGTCGACGGTCTCGCGACGATCGTCAACGGCAGCTCGCTGGTGCTCTACGTCTGGTACGACAACGAGTTCGGCTACTCCTGCCAGGTCGTGCGGGTGCTCGCCCGGATGGCCGACATCGCCATGCCGCAGTTCCCGGCCGAGCGGGTCGCGGTCGGCACGGCGTCGATCCCCGGCTGAGCCGCCCCTCGCAGGCCTGGGACGCCGACGGGTCGCCACCTGCGGCCGTCCGCGCCGAGGGGTCGCCACTGAACGGAACGACCGACTCGCACCGTTCAGTGGCGACCCCTTGCGCAGCAGTTCGAGCAGAGGACGCCCCTCGCACGGCGGCGCAGCGGGTCAGGCGGTGTAGAAGGCCCCCGCGACGGCCCCGAGGGCGGCGACGTCGTCCACGTGGCACAGCTCCCGGGCGGAGTGCATCGACAGCAGGCCGATGCCGACGTCGATCGTGCGCACCCCCAGCCGGGCCGCGGTGATGGGCCCGATCGTGGACCCGCACGGCACCCGGTTGTTGGAGACGAACTCCTGGTAGCCCACACCGGCGCGCGCGCAGGCCTCGGCCCAGATCCCGGCGCCCACGGCGTCCGTGGCGTAGTGCTGGTCCGCGTTGATCTTCAGCAGCGGCCCCGCCCCCGGCACCGGCCGGTTCACGGGGTCGTGGTGGCCCTGGTAGTTGGGGTGCACCAGGTGCCCGGCGTCGGCGGACAGGCACACGGACCCGGCCAGGGAGCGCCGGTGCTCGGCGGCGGAGCGGCCCAGGCCCTCACCGATGCGCACCAGCACGTCCTCGAGGAACGGTCCCGCGGCGCCGGAGCGGGTGCGGGAGCCGATCTCCTCGTGGTCGAACGCGGCGAGCACCGCGATGTGCCGGCCCTGTTCGACCGCCTCGGCCTCGCGGGCGAGGGCGCTCAGCCCGGCGTGCACGGAGGAGAGGTTGTCCAGCCGCCCGGCGGCGAACAGCGTCCCGCCCTGCCCGAACACGGCGGGGGGCTGGGCGTCCGCCAGCACCACGTCGTAGCCGACGATGCGGGCAGGGTCCACGGGCCCGCCGTCCGCGTGCTCGGCCAGCAGCGCGAGGACGTCCGCGTCCTCCGGCTGCCCCACGCCCCAGATCGGCTGCACGTGCTGCTGGCGGTCGAGCTGCAGGCCCTTGTTGGCCTCGCGGTCCAGGTGGATGGCGAGCTGCGGGATGCGGGCCACGGGGCCGGTGGCGGTCAGATGCTCCGCCGGGGCGCCGTCCGTCCCGCGGACCACGAGCCGGCCCGCCAGGCGCAGCTCGCGGTCCAGCCACGAGTTCAGCAGCGCCCCGCCGTAGGTCTCGACCCCGGCCTGGTGCCAGGTGTGGGCCGTGGTGGTGGGTCTCGGCTTGAGCTTGAAGCCCGGCGAGTCGGTGTGCGCGCCGAGGATCCGGAACCCCGCCGCGGGCGGGACCTCCGCCGGGGTGGCCCACGCGATGACGGCCCCGTCGCGGAGCACGTAGCGCCGCCCGCGGACGCCGGGCCGGGCCCAGTCCTCCGTCTCGTCGAGGCGGACGAAGCCCGCCTCCTCCAGCCGGGCGGCGGCGGCGTGCGCGGCGTGGAAGGAGCTCGGCGACTCCATCACGTAGCGGCCGAGGTCCTCGACGGCGGACCGGGGGTCGACTGCGGTGCGGGGTTCCATGCCGTCAGTCTACGAAAGGTGCTGGGGCGCGCGTCCGGGCGCCTGTCCCGCCCAGTGGCCGGGACAGGCGGGCGGGCCGGGGCACACCCAGGCTCCGGGCCCGCGGCCCTCCCCACCGGGTCCGGGGCCGGCCGCGAGGAGGAGGGGCGGCCGCGGCGGGTGCACGGTCCGGGTCACCTCCACGCCGCGCCGGCGCGCGCCGCGGACCACGAGCCACGCGAAGAGCAGCTGCAGGGCCGCCGAGAGGGCGAGGGCCACCCAGGACGACTCCTCGGCGTCCGGGTCGGCCAGGCCGAGCGCCCCGAAGAGCGTGGCGATCACGTTGTTGACCACGTGCAGGGCGATCGCCGCCTCGAGCCCGCCGGTGCGCCAGGTCAGATAGCCGGCGACGACCGCCATGACGGCCACCGCCAGCAGCCCCCAGGTGTCGTACAGGTGCCCGAACGTGAACAGGGGCACCGGCAGCAGGATCGCGAACACGGGCCGGCGCAGCCACCGTCCCACGGTCTGCAGCAGGTAGCCCCGGAAGACGAGCTCCTCCGCCGCGCACTGCAGCGGGACCACCAGCACGATCATGGCGATCAGCCACCAGAAGCCCTCCACCGGCTGCGGGGCGGTCAGCGAGCCGAGCAGCGCGTACTCCACGAGGAGGGCGGCCGCCTGGCCCACCGCGTAGATCGCCAGGGCCACGAGGAGGCACCGGCCGAGGAGGCCCCAGCGCAGCCGTCCCGTCACGGACAGCAGCAGCCCGAGGGGCCGGGGGCCCGTGATGGCCCGGGCCGCGAGGAGCGCCGGGATCATGAGGACCAGGGAGAAGAACAGCATGAAGAAGATCGCCGGGTCCATCATGTCCAGCTCCGTGCCCCCGAGGAAGACCTCGTCCAGGGCCTCCTCGCCGCGCACGGCCACGAGCCCCACGGCCCACACGATGCCGAAGACGATGGCCAGCACCCCGTAGAAGGCGCCGAAGAGCAGCAGCTCCACGAGCGGCTTCCACCACCGGTGGTCGGGGTCGGCGTGGCCGAGCCGGTGGTACGGCAGGAGCCGGGGACCGGGGCCCGAGGGGTCGTCGTCGAGGGATCCCTGCCTCCAGGGGGCGGCGCGCGTGGTCATGCCTCCCACGGTATCCGCAGCCGGTCCCTTCCGGACACGCGACAGTTCGGGGGCGCCCGTCCGGTGCCCCGTCGTGGCGCCCGCGGGTCAGGGCAGGTCGCTGCGGTAGCGCAGGCCCATCTGCCGGCGCGCGTCGTCGAGCAGCTCCAGCACCAGCACGGTGTCCGCGAGCGGCATGCGCGGGCTCTCGGTCAGGCCGGCCTGGAGGCACCGGGTCACCTCCCGCAGCTCGTGGGCGAAGCCGTGCCCGGCGGCCCGGAAGCGCTCGGTCCGCGGCGCGGCTCCCCCGGACCGGACCACCAGCTCACCGGGGTGGTACAGGGGCGCCCCGGTGCGCAGCCAGCCGTCCGTCCCGCTGATGGTCACCGTGCCCGGGCAGTTCGTCTCGATGGACGTGGTGAGGTGGGCGTGCGCGCCGTCCGCCCAGGTGAGGGTCAGAGCGTTGTGCAGGTCCACGCCGTCATCGTTGAGGACGCCGTGGGCCGTGAGGCCGGCCGGTGCGCCGAGTGCCGCGAGCGCCCAGGTGAGCGGGTACACGGCGAGGTCCAGCAGGGCCCCTCCGCCCGCCGCGGGATCCCAGAGCCGGGACCCGCGGTCGTACGGCACCGGGGCGCCGAGGTCCGCCTGGAGCCAGCGGACCCGGCCGATCTCACCGGAACGGACGATGTCGAGGGCGCGCCCGAAGCTCGGCAGGAAGCGCGTCCACACCGCCTCCATGAGGAACAGCCCGCGCGCCCGGGCGAGCTCCCGCAGCTCCCCCGCCTCCCGGGCGTTCATGGTCAGCGGCTTCTCGCAGAGCACGTGCTTGCCGGCCTCGAGGGCCGCGCGGGCCACCGCGTGGTGCTGGGCGTGCGGCGTGGCGACGTAGACGACCTCCACGGCGGGGTCCGCGACGAGGCGCTCCCAGCCGGTGGCGCCGTCGTGGTCGTAGTGGCTCCGGGCCGCGCCGAAGCGTTCGGCGAACGCCTCTGCGGAGGACCGGGAGCGGGAGCTGACGGCCGAGAGCACGGCGTCGTCGAGCAGCGCCAGGTCCTGGACCACGCGGCCGGCGATCGACCCGGTGGCGACGACCCCCCAGTGCACGGGGCGGCCGGTCGCCGTCGCGGGGTCGTCGCCCGTCACCGGGGCGGGGAGGGCTGGAGGGGGCATGGTGGCCTTTCGGGGAGGATCCGGGGGACGCCGACGACGGCGCCGGGGCGTCGCCCGGCTCGGGGCGGGAAGGGCTAGACGGAGTCCCGGAGCACGAGCGAGGTCGACATGATGGTCACGCGGTCCGTCGGCCGGCCCTCGATCATGTCGACGAGGGTCTCGGCCATCTTCCGGCCGAGCTCGACGATCGGGTGGTTCACCGTGGTCAGCGCGGGGGTCACCGACGTCGCGAAGGAGTCGTCGTCGAAGCCGACCACGGCGATGTCCTCCGGGATGCGCAGGCCGCGGCCCTGGATCACGGTGTACGCCCCGGCCGCCATCTGGTCGTTGGCGGCGAACACGGCGTCGACCGGCCGGCCGCGGTCCAGCAGCCGCTGCATGGCCCGGGCCCCCGAGGCGAGCGTGAAGTCGCCCATCTCCACCAGCTGGTCGTCCAGCCCGGCCTCCCGAACCGCGGTCCGCCAGCCCGCCAGCCGGTCGATGCCCGGGGGCATGTCCTGCGGCCCGGCGATGGTCGCGATGCTCCGCCGCCCGCTCGCGGTGAGCAGCCGGGTGGCGCTGCACGCGGCGGCCTCGTTCTCGACCTCCACGTAGTAGGCGTCCTCGGCTCCGACGAGCGGGCGACCCGCGAACACCATGGGCAGCGACCCCGAGAGGTGGGTCCACGAGTGGTCGCCGCTGTGGTGCGAGACCACCAGGGCGCCGTCCACGTTGCCGCCGAGCAGGAAGCTGCGGGTCTTCTCGGGCTTCGCCTCGGACGCGATGACCATGTTCAGGGTGAAGTCGGTGTCCGTCAGGTACATCGCGATGCCCTGGACCACGGTCGTGAAGAACGGGTCCGCGAACACCTTGGACGTGGACTCCGGGATGATCAGGGCGACCGAGTTGGCCCGTCGCTTCGCCAGCGACCGTGCCGCCCGGTTCGGGGTGTAGTCGAGGGCCTCGATGGCCTTCCGCACCGACTGCGCGAGCTCGGGGTCGACGCTGGGCGAGTCGTTCACCACCCGGGACACGGTCGCCCGCGAGACCCCGGCCAGCGCGGCCACCATCTCGAGCGTCGGCACGGGCCGGGGGCCGCCTGCGCGCTGCGTCATGATCATCTCCGGTGCTCTCGGCGGGTGGGCTGGCATCAATGCTAGGCGCCCGTGGACGGGGCCACCGGCGTGCGGTCCGCGGCGGCGGCGATGACCCCGGCGTAGGCGCGACCGCTGTCCTTGACGGTCCGCTCGAACGTCCCGTAGTCCACCCGGACCACGCCGAAGCGCTTGCCGTAGCCCCACGACCACTCGAAGTTGTCCAGCAGCGACCACACGAAGTAGCCGCGGACGTCCGCGCCCTGGTCGATGGCCTCCCCCACGGCCGCGATGTGGCCGAGGACGAACTCGGTGCGCTCCGTGTCGTGGACGGCGCCGTCGTCGCTGACGACGTCGTCGTAGGCGGCGCCGTTCTCGGTGACGTACAGGGGCGGGAGCGCGGGGTACTCCTCGCCCAGGCGCACCAGGAGCTTCCGCAGCCCGTCCGGGTTCACCTCCCAGTCCATCGCCGTGCGCGGCAGGCCGCGGCTCGGGAACGCGATGTCCTCGGAGCCGATCCAGCACGAGGACGTGGGACGGCTGGCGCCGCCGGAGTGGCCGTCGCCGCCGGAGGCCTCCGGGTGTCCGCTGATGAGGTCGTCGTGGTAGTGGTTCACGCCGAGGAAGTCGAGGGGCGCCCCGATGGTCGCGAGGTCACCGTCCCGGACGAGCTCGCGGAGGCCGAACCGGTCCAGGTCCGCGAGGGTGTCCTCGGGGTACGCGCCGCGCAGGATCGGGTCCAGGAAGAGGCGGTTCTGCAGGGAGTCGAACCGCCGGGCCGCGTCGAGGTCCACCGGGTCCGAGGGGTCGCGCGGGATCGAGTTGCTGAGGTTGAGGGTGATGCCCAGGTGCTCGGCACCGCGGGACCGCAGGTGCTCGACCGCGAGGCCGTGGGCCAGGTGCTGGTGGTGCACGGCGGCGACGGCGGCCCGGGGGTTCTGTCGTCCGGGCGCGTGGACCCCGGCCGCGTAGCCGAGCAGCGACGAGCAGAAGGGTTCGTTGAACGTGGTCCAGTGCCGCACCCGGTCGCCGAGCACCGAGTGCACGTCGTCGGCGTACTCGACGAAGCGGTGCGCGGTGTCCCGGTGGGCCCACCCGCCCTTCTCCTCGATCGCCTGCGGCAGGTCCCAGTGGTACAGGGTGAGCCAGGGCAGGATGCCGGCCTCGAGCAGCTCGTCGACCAGGCGGGAGTAGAAGTCCAGGCCCTCGGGGTTCGGGGCCCGGTCACCGGGACGCACCCGCGCCCAGCTCGTGGAGAAGCGGTAGGAGCCGAGCCCGAGCTCCTTCATGATCCGCACGTCCTCGGGCATCCGGTGGTAGTGCTGCACGGCGTCCTCCAGGGTGTCGCCGTTGGCCACGGCGCCCGGCAGACGGGCGAAGGCGTCCCAGACGGAGTCCTCCTTGCCGCCCTCGTGCCCGGCGCCCTCCACCTGGGCCGCGGCGGTGGCCGAGCCCCAGAGGAAGCCCTCGGGCCAGCTGCGGTGGTGCACGGTTGCGTCTTCTGCGTTGTTCGGCATTAGCCCTTCACTGCTCCTTGCATGATTCCGGAAATGAGTTGTCTGCCCGCGACGGCGAAGAGCGCCAGGAGGGGAAGCGTGGCCATGACGGCGCCGGCGAGGACGATCGAGTAGTCCACGTAGCGGGCCGACTGCAGCTGGCTCAGCGCCGTCTGCAGGGTGGGGTTGCTCGCGTCGAGGACGAGCAGCGGCCACAGGAAGTCGGTCCACGCCGTCATGAAGGTGAACAGGCCGAGGATGGCCATGGCCGGGCGGGCCGCGGGGAGCGCGACGTGCCAGAAGGTGGAGATCATCGACGCCCCGTCCATCCGGGCCGACTCGATGAGCTCGTCGGGGATGACGTCCACGAGGTACTGGCGCATGAAGAACACGCCGAACGCCGTGACGAGGGTGGGCACGACGACCGCCCCGATCTTGCCGGTCCAGCCGAGTTCGCGCATGAGCATGAACAGCGGGATGATGCCGAGCTGCGTGGGGATGGCCATGGTCGCCACGACCGCGACCATGAGGCCGTCGCGCCCCTTGAACCGCAGCTTGGCGAACGAGTACCCGGCGAGGGTGGAGAACGTGACCACCGAGACGGTGATGATCCCCGAGATGAGCACGCTGTTGCCGAGGGCCAGCCAGAAGGGGATGGTGTTGAAGACCTCGCCCACGTTCGTCCAGAAGTTGCCGCCCGGCAGCAGCGGCGGCCAGGTGCGGACGAGGGCCTCGTTGGAGCGGCTGCCGATGATCACCGACCACCACAGCGGATAGGCGCTGGCCAGGAAGAACGCGGAGAGCAGGCCGTAGGTGAGGAAGCCGGGGCGGTGCCCGTCCCCGAAGATCCGCCGGCGCACGGGCACCGCCCGCGACCGCCGCGTCCTGGTCCTCGTGGGTGCGCCGGTGACGGTCATCGTGTCCTCCTCGTGGTCGTCGGTGCTGCGGCCGCCCGTGGCGCCCCGGTGCCGGTGTTCGCCGCCGCGTCGGGGACGACGGCGTCCACCGCACGCGGCCTCCGCCGCCGACCGGCCCCGCGCCCGGTCCTGCGCCGCGGCCTCCCCCCGTCGGACGCCGTCGCGATGCGGCGCGAGACCAGGTAGTTGACCAGGCCGAAGAGCAGGATGAGGAGGAAGAGCAGCCAGGCGATGGTCGCGGCCTTGCCGAAGTTCTGCCGCTGGAAGGCCATCTCCCAGAGGTAGAGGACCGTGGTCTGGAACTGGCGCTGCGTGCCGCCCGCGGCCACGGGGTCGAAGAGCCTCGGCTCCGTGAAGATCTGGAGTCCGCCGATGGTGGTCGTGATGATCACGAACACCATCGTGGGACGGATGCTCGGCAGGGTGATGCTGAAGAACCGGCGGAGAGGGCCCGCGCCGTCGATCGCGCCGGCGTCGTACAGGTCCCGGGGCACCGCCTGCATCGCCGCGAGCAGGATCAGCGCGTTGTAGCCGGTCCAGCGCCAGTTGACCATGGCGGCGATGGCGATGTGGCTGGGCAGCGTCTCGTTCTTCCACAGGATCGGGTCGACCCCGAAGCTGCCGAGGATGTTGTTGATGAGCCCGTACTGCTCGCCGAACATGTTCGTGAAGATCATGGCCACGGCCACCGGGGTGACCACGTAGGGCAGCAGCACGCTCATCTGCCACAGCGTCCTGGCGCGCAGGTTCTGATCCAGGACCGCCGCGATCAGCACCGCGGCCGCCAGCTGCGGGATGCTCGAGAGCAGGAAGATGCTCACCGTGTTGAACAGCGAGTTCCAGAAGAACCGGTCCCGCAGCACCTCGGTGAAGTTGCCCGTCCCCACGAACTCGCCCCGGCCGGTGAGCAGGTGCCAGTCGAAGAGCGAGACGAAGAACGTGTACCCGAGCGGGAAGAGCCCCACCACTCCGAAGAGGACGAAGAAGGGCGCGATGTACAGGTAGGGGGAGGCTTTCAGGTCCAGGACGATGAGCCGCTGTCTGCGGGTCGGCCTGGGCGGACTCGGCGCCGGCGCGGCGGGCGCCGCGGCGGCGGGACGGTGGGCTGTCGTGGTCATGAGGGTCTCGCGCTTCCGTGAGGGGGCTTCCGGCGGATTCCGGAGGCCCCGTGGCCGGGTCCTGCTAGTTGTTGACGACCAGGTCGTCCAGAAGCGCGAGGGCCTCGTCCCAGGCCTCGTCGGCCGTGGCGGTCCCGGCGTCGAGGCGCTTCAGCGGCGGCAGGAAGACGTTCTCCTGGATCACGGAGTCGTGCGGGCCCTTGAACTGGGCGACGACCCCCTCGGCGCGGGACGCGAGGATCACCCCGGTGGGTGCGTCGTTGAACACGGGGTTCGGTTCGGCGTCCTCGACCAGCTTCTCCTGGGCCTCGATGGTGCTGGGGAAGTTGTTCGCCTTGGCCGACTGCTTGACCTGCTGCTCGGGCTCGGTGAGCCAGGCCGCGAGCTTCGCCGCCTCCTCCGGGTGCTCGGAGGTCTCCGGGACGGAGAGGAACGCGCCGCCCCAGTTGGAGGCGCCGCCCGGGAAGACGTCGGCGAAGTCCCACCCGCTGCCCTCGCCGCCGCCGGCGGACTCGAGCTGGCCCTCGATGGTGCCGAGCATCCAGCCGGGGCAGACGAAGGTCGCGAAGGAGCCGTCCACGAAGGCCTGGCCGTTGCCCCAGTCGAACTGGGTCTGGTTGGCGGAGAGGCCGTCCAGCGTGCCCGCGGCGAGCAGGTCGAAGCGCTCGCGCAGCTGCTCGTTGCCCTCCACGTTCAGCTCGCCGTCGGCGGTGTAGTAGCCCTCCTCGAGCTGGTTGACCATCGAGTTCCACACGAAGCCGGACTGGTCGTACCAGGCCTTGCCCGTGGACTCCTGGTACTCGCGGCCGAGCTCGAAGTAGGTCTCCCAGGTGGCGTCGTCCCCGCCGAAGAGCTCCGCGACCTCCTCGCGGTCGCTGGGCAGACCGGCCTCCTCGAAGAGCTTTCCGTTGTAGCAGAGGCCCTGGGGGCCGATGTCGGTGCCGTACCCGATGACGCGGCCCTCGGGGTCGGTCCCCTGCTCGAACTTCCACGGCACCCAGTTGTCCTTGATGTCGGCCGCGCCGTGCTCGTTGAGGTCGACGAACTGGTCGGAGACCTCCATGATCGAGCCGAGCCAGCCCTCCTCGATGGCGGTGACGTCGCTGAGCCCGGACCCGGCGGCGATCTTGGTGAAGGCGTCCGTGCGCGCGTTCGAGCCGCGGTCGATGTTCGTGGCCTTGATGGTCACGCCCGGGTTCAGCTCCTCGTACTCGCCGTAGAGGTCGTCGTAGCCGAAGGTCCCGAAGCTGGTGACGGTGAGCTCGACGGGGTTGTCGGCGCTGGCCGGCTCGCCCCCGCCGCACCCCGTGGCGACGGCTGCCAGTGCCGCCGCACCCGCCAGGGCTGTCGTTCGCTTGGGTCGCGTGTGTCCCACGGTCACTCCTTGGTGTGAAGGGGCTGGAGAGCAACTGCTGGTGAGAGAGCGCTCTCTCTGCTGTGCTTCGACTGTATGTGCCGTGGCTCACACCGTCAAGA
Source organism: Kocuria sp. CPCC 205263 (assembly GCF_040981075.1). Taxonomy (NCBI): domain Bacteria; kingdom Bacillati; phylum Actinomycetota; class Actinomycetes; order Micrococcales; family Micrococcaceae; genus Kocuria; species Kocuria sp. CPCC 205263. The sequence continues at coordinate 42,844 of NZ_JAVKPV010000017.1, forward strand.
GAGCGCTCTCTCAGATTTCGGGGAAGCCGCTCCGCGTCGTGCTGGGAGGACGGGACGGGCCCGCCCGCGGCGTGTCAGCGGGCGTAGCGGTCCACGAAGGCGGCGAGGATTTTCTCGGGCTTGGTCACGGGCGGCCCCGTGCGGATCCGGTCCTTGACGACCTCGGCCTCGGCCGGCGGGAAGTACCCGTGCTCCTTGTACGCCTCGATCCGGCGGAGCAGGGCGGGGGCGTCGAGCTCGGGGTGGAACTGGGTCGCGTAGAGGTTCTGCTTGATCCGGAACATCTGGACGGGGCAGTCCGCGCCGGTCGCGAGCAGGACGGCGGCGGGCGCCAGGGTGCGCGTGCCCTCCTTGTGTCCCACGAACCCGTGGAACGCCGGCGGGAACTCCCGCAGCAGCGGGTCCCGCAGCCCCTCCTCGGTCAGCGTGACCTCGATGACGCCGATCTCCTCGCCGCGGGTGCGGTCCACGATCCCGCCCTGGTGCGTGCCGAGGGTGCCGACGCCGTAGCAGGCGCCGAGGAACGGGAAGTCCCGGGCGACGACCTCGTCGAGCAGGTCCCGCATCTCGGACTCGGCCCGCCGCTGCACCTCCGACTTCTGCTGCGGCGGGTCGGAGGAGTTGAACGGGGACCCGCCGATGACGACCCCGGAGTAGCGCTCGAGGTCGATCGGCGGCATGGGCCCCGCCTCCAGCCGGACCCGGTGGAGGTGGCTCTCCTGCAGGCCGCTGAAGCGGCAGATGGTCTCGTACTCCTCGTCCGCGACGTCGTCCTCGGCGCGGGTGGCGAGCAGCAGGAAGGGCTTCATGACCCCATCGTAGCCAGCGGCGGGGCGCTCCCCGCCCGATCAGGGGACGAGGCGCTCCCGGTGCGCGTAGGCGTTGAAGGAGGTGCCGCGGCTGAAGCCGAGCAGGGTGACGCCCGTCTGCTCCGCGAGGTCCACGGCGAGGGCCGAGGGCGCCGAGACGGCCGCGAGCGCCGGGACGCCAGCCATGTACGCCTTCTGCACCAGCTCGAAGGAGGCGCGGCCCGAGACCTGCAGCACGGTGGAGCCCAGGGGCAGAAGATTCTCGCGCAGGGCCCAGCCCACCACCTTGTCCACGGCGTTGTGCCGCCCCACGTCCTCCCGCACGCACAGCAGCTCGGGCTCGCCGGCACCGTCGCCGTCGGGACCGTCCGGGAAGCGGAAGAGGCCCGCGGCATGGACGCCGCCGGTCGTGGAGAACAGCTTCTGCCCGGTGCGCAGCCGGTCCGGCAGGGCGAGCAGCGCGGGCACGGAGAGCCCGGTTCGGTCCGCGGCAGGGTCGAACGTGGAGACCTTGGTGACGGCCTCGATGGACGCCGTGCCGCAGACCCCGCACGACGACGACGTGTAGACGTGCCGCTCCATGGAGGTGTCCGGCAGGGCGACCCCCGGCGCGAGCCGCACCTCCACCACGTTGTAGGTCCGCTGCCCGTCCGGGCCGATGCCGCTCCGGTAGTCCATCTGCACGATCTCGCCCGGAGTCCGCACCACACCCTCGGAGACGAGGAACCCGGCCACGAGGTCGAAGTCGTGACCCGGGGTGCGCATCGTGACGGTGAACGGCCTGCCGTCGAGCCGGATCTCCAGGGGCTCCTCGCCGGCCAGGGTGTCCGCGCGTCCGGTACCGCCGCCGTCGGCGGTGTACCGGTGCACGCGGCGCCGCTGGGAAGCTCGGGTCATGGCGGTCCTCCGGTCCCGGCTCCACCGGGTGGGAGCCCTCCTCCGGCATCCTATGGGCGCGGCTCGCGGGGGCCGAAGCGGTGGTATTACCGGACAGTAACGTCGGGCGAAGTGGGGACAGGGAAGTTCTGTTCTTATTCATAGACTTTTGTCTAGAGTTGACGTGTCAAGGGAATTCGGCGGCAGGGCTGCCGACGGATCCCCCGGGCGATCCACTGCGGTTCCACGGACCGGCGCGCCGAGGCGCGGCCGTCGCAGCGGGCACCCCGTCCCCCGTGATCCGGGGGGACCGGGTGCACGCCGCCTCCGCGGACACCCCACCGGATGCCCGGCACCACACGCGCACCGATCCCGCGCGGCCTCTCCTCTCACCCCTCTCTCGCTCGAAGGCGGACCCATGAACACTGAAGCGCAGACCCCCCTGTCCGAGTCCACCGCGCAGACCGGCAGGAACCGGCGCGCCGGCAAGGCCGTCCTGGCCGGCGCCGTGGCCGTCGGCCTCCTCGCCGCCGGCGGCGGCACCTTCTCCAAGTGGTCCGAGGAGCAGGCCATCGCCTCCCAGGACATCATCACCGCCGGTGAGCTCTCCATGGCGAACACCACCGTGGCCTGGAAGGACGGTGCCGGAACCCCGATCGACCCGGCCAAGTACCAGATCGTCCCCGGCGACACCATCGCGCTCCACGCCTCCACCAAGGTCATCGCCGAGGGCGACAACCTGCGAGGGTCCCTGAAGCTCGAGCTCCCCGCACAGCTGCAGCAGGAGATCGACGCCCTCGAGAAAGCCGGCTACGTGTCCTACGACGTGACCCTGACCAGCGGCGAGAAGTCGGCCCGGGACTCGTTCCCGGTCACCGAGGACGACAACGGGGACACCGTGACGGCCGTCGCCACGTTCACCTGGAAGGCGGACAAGACCACCGGCAGCGCCGGCGAGAAGGTGGCCAAGTCGCTGAACGGCACCAAGCTCGTCCTCGCCCAGCAGTGACCGTCCGGGGCCGACCGGCCCCGGTGCACCCCGGTGCGGCGACGACGCCGCACCGGGGCGCACTGCCCCTCACACCCCGTCTCGCTCCGTCTCACCCCCAGAGGCTCCCATGACGCGCACTCCACGCTCCCGCCCCTCGACCGCCGGCCGCACCCTCGCCGCCGCCGCAGCCGCGCTCCTGGCGCTGACCCTGCTCGGCAACAGCCTCGGGACGGCCGCCCGCTGGTCCGACACGGCACCGCTCGAGACGCAGGCCGTCAGCACCGGCACCCTCGACGTGGCATTGGAGCCCGCGCGGGCGACCCTCCACCACACCGACGTCGATCCCGCGACCGGCGCCCCCCGGCGCGGAACCACCGACCTCACCGGAGCGGCGGACGCCCTGTCCGCGCTGGCCCCCGGCGACACGGTCGTCGTCACGACCCGCGCCGTCCTCGACGTCGAGGGCGCGAACCTCACCGCGACCCTCTCGGTCGATCCCGGGGTGCCGGCCGGCGGCGCGGTCGTCCCCCGCCTCGAGCTGGTGCCGGTCTCCGGCGCGCTGCCGCAGCCCGGGCCGTCCTCCTGGACGGTGTCCTCGGCCCACGACGGCGCGGTCTACGACGTCACCGTCTCCTACGAGGTGTCCCCGGACCCCGTCGCCCAGGGCACGACCGTCACGCCGGGCCCGCTCACGGTCGCCCTCACCCAGCATTGATCCCCCTCCCCCCAGGAGCTCCCATGAGCCAGTACCGCACCCCCACGGCCTACGTGCTCGGCGTCCTCGTCCTGCTGGCCGTCATCGTGCTCACGACCCCGAACGGCGGGACCCACGCCCGCTGGTCCGCCACCGCCCGGGCCGAGGCGCCCACCATGACCACGGGCCGGATCGGCTTCGAGATCGCCGGGGTCGAGGGCGCCGAAGGCGCCGCGACCCTGACCAGCACGTCCGGCTTCGACGTCCAGTACCGGCCGGTGCAGGTCTTTCTGGTGGACTCCGCCGGGCGGTCCGTGGCCGCGCCGGCGGGCATGCGCTTCGCCTACCGCACCGGCGCGGCCTGCGACGACGGCGCGGCGCCGGCCGAGTGGACCGCCGCAGCACCCGGCGGATCCGCCCCGGTGGGCGTCGACGGCGGGACGCGGGCGCCCCTGGAGCACGACCGGCCTGCCGGGCTGTGCCTGACCGTCTCGACCGGCGCCGTCGCCGTGGACGCGTTCCGTGCGCTCGACGGGCAGGGGCTGCAGGTCGTCACCGTGGTGGAGGCCAGCACCCTCGGGGACGGCACCTGGTCGACGACCCGCTCCTGGACGGTGCCGTTCACCGTGGAGGCGCCTCCCGTGGAGCAGCCCCCCGTGACCGCACCCGACCGCCCGACGGCGCAGGACGCGGCGCGCTGCGGTGCGGACCACAGCGCCGCACAGCTCCAGTGGTCCTGGACCGGCGGCCTCGGCGCTCCGGCCGTGGCGGAGTGGCACCTCCTGGTCCGCCCGAGGGGCAGCACCGTGGCGCCCACGCCGGTGAAGCGGCTGATTGATGGCACCGCGCGGGAGATCCGGTTGTCCGCCGACGAGCTCCGGGGTGTCGCGGGCCACGAGAAGAATCAGGATTACGACGTCCTCGTCCGGGCCGTGCTCGCCGGCGGAGGCACCTCCTACGTGGACAGCGCCTATGCGTGGACGGTCAGGACGGCCGGCGCGAGCCACAACATCAACTGTGAAGGAATCCCGTCATGACCACCGTGCTCCGCAAGACCCTGCACCCGCTGCTTGTGCTCGCCCTGGCCGCGGTGGCCGCGCTGCTGCTCGCCGTCGTCGTCGTCCCGCTCGCACTCGGCTGGGTGCCCCTGACGGTGCTCTCCGGCTCGATGGAGCCGACCGTCCCGACCGGCAGCCAGGTCGTCGTCGCCCCGCTCGAGGGCGAGGACGGTGCCGCGGGACTGAGCACCGGGGACGTCGTGACGTTCATGCCCCGTCCGGACGACCCGACGCTCGTGACCCACCGGATCGTGGGCGTCGCGGTGGACGACGAGGGGCGGCGCAGCTTCACGACGCAGGGCGACGCCAACGCCGCCCCGGACGCGGAGCCGGTCACCGCCACCCAGTTGCGCGGCCTGGTGAAGTACCACGTGCCCTGGGCGGGCTACGCCGCCACCCTCCTGGACGCGGAGCAGAAGCGCAGCGGAATCGTGCTGGTCGCCGCGGCGCTGTTCTGCTACGCGCTGTGGCAGCCCGTGGGCGCCGTCCGGGACCGCGCCCGGCCCACGGACGAGAGCACGGACGCGGAGAGGGACCACGGCGCCGACGGCGTGGCGGAGCAGGCCCCGGCCGGGGAGCAGACGTCCCCGGCGGAGGCCCCGACGGAGGCGCTGCCGCTGGTGCCCGCCGCCGGCCGCTGAGCGGCGCAGCGCTCGCCCGGGGGCCGGCGCGCCCTGCCGGACCGTCGACGCCGGGCGAGCCGCCGTTGCCGGTCCCCGGCGGCGGGGCCATGATGGGGACCATGACCGAGACCCCGCTCACGCACGTCGACGAGAACTGGCAGCGCGCCCTGGTGGTGGTGGCGCACCCGGACGACATGGAGTTCGGCGCCGCCGCGGCCGTGGCCCGCTGGACCGGACAGGGCAAGGACGTGGTGTACTGCCTCGTCACCAGCGGGGAGGCCGGCATCGACGGCCTCGAGCCGCAGCAGTGCGGTCCGCTGCGGGAGGCGGAGCAGCGGGAGTCCTGCCGGGTCGTGGGCGTGGAGCAGGTGGAGTTCCTGCACCTGCCGGACGGGGTGCTCGAGTACGGGGTGGCGCTGCGGCGCCGGATCGCGGAGGTGGTCCGCCGGCACCGCCCGGACGTGGTGATCACCAACAACTTCCGCGACACCTGGGACGGCGCCACCAACCTGAACCAGGCCGACCACATCGCCACGGGCCGGGCCACCCTGGACGCCGTGCGGGACGCCGGCAACCGGTGGGTCTTCCCGGAGCAGGTCGAGGCGGGCCTGGAGCCGTGGCCCGACGTGCTGGCGGTGTGGGCGGCGGCCTCGCCCGCCGCCCGGCACGCGGCGGACGTCACGGAGACCTTCGACGCCGGCGTGGAGTCCCTGCGCGCGCACGGCGCCTACCTCGAGGGCCTGGGCTGGACCGACTTCGACCCGGACGCCTTCCTGCGGGGCAACGCCGCCGCCGTGGGCGAGCGGCTCGGGGTGCCGCTCGCGAGCTCCTTCGAGGTGCTCCCCCTCCGGTGGGGCGGCACCGAGGACTGAGCCCGGCTCCGCCGGCGCTGAGCGGTCAGGCCGGCTCGGGCTCCCGGAGGACCAGGAGCACCAGCAGCACGGCGAGGACCACGAGGGCCGCCACGAAACCGACGGCCCCGGCCCAGCCGGTGACCGTGTAGAAGACCCCGCCGGCCGTGCCCAGCACGGACGAGCCCGCGTAGTAGAACAGCGTGTAGAGGGACGAGGCCTGCGCCTTGCCGGTGCGGGAGCGCACCGGGACCCACCCGGACGCCACGGCGTGCGCGGCGAAGAAGCCCGCGGTGAACAGCAGCAGCCCCACGACGATCACGGGGATCGACGGGACCAGCGTGGCCAGCAGCCCGGCGAGCATCACGGTCCCGCTGCTCGCGAGGACCACCCGGCGCCCGTGGGCCGCCGCGATCCGGCCGGCCGTCCCGGAGGACCAGGTGCCCGAGAGGTAGGCGAGGAACAGGAGGCTCACCGCGGTCTGGGACACCCCGAACGGCTCCTCGCCGAGGTGGAAGCCCAGGTAGTTGTAGATCGCCACGAACCCGCCCATGAGCAGGAAGCCCTGCAGGTAGAGCACCAGCAGACCGCGGTCCGCGAGGTTCGCCCGCAGCCGCCCGAGCAGCCCGGCCGGCCCGGTGAGCCGGACGGTCTGGCGCACGAACCCGCGCTGGCGCGGGGCGATCAGGACGAAGACCACGGCGGCGAGCGCGGCGAGCACGCTCACGGTGATCGTGCCGGTCCGCCAGCCGAACGCGTCGCCCACGGGTGCGGCGATGATGCGCCCGGCGAGGCCGCCCAGGCTGGTGCCCGCCACGTAGGTGCCCGCGGCCACGGCGGCGTGCCGGCGGTCGAGCTCCTCCGCGAGGTAGGCCATGGCCACGGCGGGGATCCCGCCCAGGGCGATGCCCTCCGCGAAGCGCAGCGCCACCACGGCCTCGAAGCTCGGCGCCAGGGGCATGACGAGCCCCAGGACCGTGGCGGAGACGACGGCCATGACCATGGTCCGCAGCCGGCCCCACCGGTCGGAGACCACGGACCACGGCAGGACGCCCACGGCGAGGCCGAAGGTCGCGGCGGAGACGCCCAGGGAGGCCCGCGCGGCGTCGATCCCGAGGTCCGCGGCCATGAGGGGCAGCACGCCCTGCACGGAGTAGAGCTGGGCGAACGTCGCCACGCCGGCGCACAGCAGCGCCAGCAGCACCCGGCGGTAGCCCCGGCTGCCGCGGTCGTAGCCGGTCCAGCCGCCGGGCTCAGCCACGACCGGCCCCGCGGTTCTCCCGGGTCCCGGCCCGCAGCCCGGTGACCACCCACAGGCCCAGGAGCAGGAACAGGGCGAGATAGGGCAGCGCGGCCACGGCGTCGATCGCCGGCCCGGAGACCCCCACCGGCCCCAGCCACGCGTCCCAGCGGATCGGCCCGACGTACAGGCCCACCAGGGCGACCCCGCCCAGCACCAGGGCGAGCCGGCGCGGACCGTCCCGGAGGAACGCCGGCCACGCCTCGACCCACAGCGCCGTGTACACGAGCCCCCACCACACGTGGTGGTGGGACCAGGTGACCGGGGACAGGTAGAGCATGAGGAGGGCGTTGACCGCCACCACGGAGAGGATCATCCCCCGGGCGGCGAGGACCCGGATCAGCAGGGCGACGCCCACGACCGCGGCGAGGAGCAGGACCCCGCGCAGCAGGGGCTCCGGCTCCCCGGGGACGCCGAGGTGGAGGAGCACCCCCTGCAGCGAGGTGTTGTCGACGTACGCGGTGTCGCCGACGCGCTCGTCGCTGAGCACGGCCTCGGTCCAGAACACGACCGCGTCCCGCGGCAGCGCCAGGAACCCGATCAGCACGGTCGCGGCGAAGGTGAGGCCCATCGTGAGGATCGGCCGCAGCTGTCCGCGGACCAGGAACACCAGCCCGAACGCGAGGGGGGTCAGCTTGATGCCGGCGGCCAGGCCGATCCAGAACCCGCGCGGGATCCGGCCCAGCAGGGTGTCGTCGCGGGTGCGCAGCAGGTCGTAGAGGACCAGGGCCATGAGCAGCGCGTTGATCTGCCCGAGACCCACGTTGCGCATCCACGGCCCCGACCACAGCAGCACGGCGGTGCCGGCGGCCACGGCGGTGGCGGGGCCCAGCAGGGCCTGCAGGGGCAGCGGCCGGCCGCGGGCGGCCGCCCGGCGCAGGAGCACGGCCGAGAGGACCGCGGCGACGCCCATCGAGGCGAGACCCAGGACGAGCTCGGTGAGCCGCTCGGGGAGGAAGGCGAGCGGCACGAACAGCAGCGCCGCGAACGGCGGGTAGGTGAACGGCAGCCCACCGTCGCCGTCCGGGCTGAGCCCGGGGCCGTAGAGCTCGTCGTCGAAGCCGTGCCGGTCCACCACGGCCATCCCGCCGAGCCGGTAGACGTCCAGGTCGATGCTGCTGTCGAGGACCAGCCACACGGACCGCAGCAGCACGCCCGCCAGCAGCAGCCACACCAGGCCGGTCAGCGCCGTCGAGCGTCCGGTGCGGGACGCGACGGCGGCGGACGGAACGCTCACCAGGGCCTCAGTTCTCGGGTCGGTGCGTGCCGGAGCGGACGCAGGCGGAGGTTGCGGCCCCCACTCTAAGCCCGCCCGGTCCCATCCCCCGTCCCGGTCGGCCCGGGGCCGGGGCCGACGGCCCGGGAACACGGCATGATGGACCCTGACACGTCGGAGACACCGCGACGGCACGGACCCCGGGCACCGGGACCGCGTGACTGCCGCGAGCACCGGAGGAGGACGATGACGGAGCACGAGACGGGCGGACCGCCCGGGGCGTCCCTGCACGAGCTGCTGCTCGAGAGCCAGGACATCGCGTCCTTCCTCGACGCCCTCTCGGGCCGCATCGCCCAGGCCCTGTCCACCGACGGGGACGAGGTGTGGTGCGCGGTCACCCTGCTCCGGCCGAAGCGGTCCTCCACCGTGGCCTCCTCCAGCCCCGCGGCCGAGGCCCTGGACGAGATCCAGTACCACTACGGTGACGGGCCGTGCCTCACGGCGTCCCGCGAGAACCGGCTGGTCCACGTCCCGGACACCCGTTCCGATCCCCGGTGGCCCGAGTACGGCCGGGCCGCCGCCGCCCACGGCATCCTCTCCGCCCTGGGGGTGCCCCTGGACCTCGCCGGCGAGGCCTCGGCGGCCCTGGACGTCTACGCCGACCGTCCGCACAAGTTCGACCGGGCGACGATCGAGGTCATCCAGCGCGAGGTGGCCTCCGCCTCCAGCGCGCTGCGCCTGGCCGTGCGGATGGAGAAGCACCGGGACGCCGAGGCGGACCTGAAGGCGGCCATGGCCTCGCGCACCACCATCGACCTCGCCGTGGGCATCGTCATGGGCCAGAACCGCTGCACCCAGGAGCAGGCCTTCGACATCCTCCGGTCCGCCTCCAGCCATCGCAACGTCAAGTTGCGCGACCTGGCCGCGGAGCTGGTCGCCACCGTCGGACAGGGCCCGGCCACCACCCACTTCGACCGCTGAGCACTCCTCCGGCGGGCACTGCTCCGCTCCCGCCGAGGGACCGTGGCCGCGTGCGGCGCGGGAGCGGCTACCCCTTCCGCCACTCGTCGCTCGTCAGGTGCGAGCCCGCCTGCGGTCCCATCTGCACCATGCCGCCGTCGACGACCCAGGACGCCCCGGTGACGTAGGCGGAGGCCGGGGACGCGAGGAACGCGATGACCGCGGCGACCTCGCGGGCGTCCCCGGGCCGGCCCAGCGGCACGCCGGGACGGTGGGCGGCCCGCGGGTTCTCGTCCTCCTGCCCCGTCATGGGGGTGGCGACCTCCCCCGGGGCCACCGAGTTCGCGGTGATCCCGTGCTCCCCCAGCTCGAGCGCGATGGTCTTCACGAGTCCGCCGAGGCCGTGCTTGGCGGCGTCGTAGGCGCTCGAGCCGACCCGGGGCACGTGCTCGTGGACGCTCGTGACGGCGATCAGCCGCCCGCCCCGCCCGGCGGCCACCAGGTGCCGCGCCGCCGCCTGGAGGCACACGAACGCGCCGTCGAGATCGGTGGCGAGCACCTTGCGCCACGTGCCCAGGGACGTCTCCAGGAACGGGACGTTCGCCCCCGTGCCCGAGGTGTGCACGAACACGTCCAGGCCGCCCAGCCGCTCCACGAGGCCGTCGACGACGGCACCGCAGCGCTCCAGCTCCGTGGTGTCCAGCCGCGCCACCACGGCCCGGCGGTCGTAGGACCGGACCTCCTCCGCCGTCCGCTCGGCACCCTCCTCGTCCCGGTGCCAGGTGATCCCCACGTCCATGCCGGCCGCCGCGAGCGCCACGGCGGTCGCACGCCCGATGCCGGAGTCGGAGCCGGTCACCACGGCCGTGCGGGGCTCGAAGTCGGGAGTGTGCTCCATGGTCGTGGCCTTCCCTCCGTGCAGAGCGCGGACCGCCGTGCGGGACGGCCCGGGGGCACCAGCCTATTCCCGGCGGTGACGTGGCGCACACCCCTCGGCCGGAGCCGTTGCGGACCGCGACCGAGGAGAGGAAGATCTTAAGCAAGCTGATGGTCGGAGACGAGGAGAGCGTCATGGCACACCAGGACCCGTCAGGATCGACCGTCCCGGAGGAGCCCCGGGAGCCCGGGAAGGACCGGCCGGGCGCCTCCACCCCGCGGGGGCGGCGGCAGGAGGTGGTCGCCGCGGAGAAGCGGGAGTTCGGGGGCGTGAAGTTCGGCTCCGCGTTCTTCGGCTGGATGACCGCCACGGGCATCGCCGTCCTGCTCACCGCCCTGCTCGGTGCGATCGGCGCGGGCGTGGGGGTGGCGACCAGCACGGACCCGGGCGAGATCGCGGAGCAGGTGGCGCAGGACGCCGGCACCGTGGGCCTCGTCAGCGGCATCGCCCTGGCCCTGGTCCTCTTCGTCGCCTACTTCGCCGGAGGCTACGTGGCCGGGCGGATGGCCCGGTTCGACGGCGCCAAGCAGGGGGTCGCCGTGTGGGTGTGGGCGGTCCTCATCGCGATCGTCCTGGCGGTCCTGGGCGCGGTGGCGGGCGAGCAGTTCAACGTGCTGCGCGAGCTCAACAGCTTCCCCCGCATCCCCATCGGCGAGGGCGCCCTGACCACGGGCGGCATCATAGCCCTGGTGGTCGCCGTCCTGATCCCGCTGCTCGCGGCGGTCCTCGGCGGCCTGGCCGGGATGCGCTTCCACCGGAAGGTGGACCAGGCCGGCATCGACCACCAGTACCGGTCCCACTTCTAGGACCGCTCCTGGGACCGGGGCGGGTCAGAACTCGAGGACGAGCCGTCCCCGCACGCCCCCGGCCTCGAGCCGGCGGTGCGCCTCGGCTGCGTCCGCGGCGGGCAGGACGGCGGCCACGCGCAGGGAGAGCACCCCCTCCTCCACGTACCGGCGCAGCCGGTCCAGCTTCTCGCCCGAGTGGTACTCCTGGGGCACGCTGATCCGGTGCACGGTGATCCCCCGGCCCGGGTCCCCCGTCCAGTGCCGCACGGTTGCGAACCCTCCGCCGTCCCGGACGGCAGGGGCCGCCTTCTCGTTCAGCACGGCGGCGTCCACGAGGGCGTCGACCCCGTCGGGGAAGAACTCCCGGATCCGCTCGGCGACGTCGTCCCCGCGCGCCACCACGTGGTCGGCGCCGAGGCTGTCGACGAGCTCCAGATCGTGCTCCGCGGCGTCCGCGATCACGGTGAGGCCCTCGTGCTTGGCGAGCTCCACCACGTAGTTGCCGAGGGTCCCGGCGGCCCCGGTGACGGCCAGGGTCTGCTCGGGCTGGAGGTCCAGCACCTCGAGGACCTGCAGGGCCGTGAGCCCGTTCATGGGCAGCGTGGCGGCCGTGGCGAAGTCCGTGTCCGCCGGGAGGTGGGCGATCGAGTCGTCGGGGGCGACCAGGAGCTCCGCGTAGGCGCCCCCGTGCTCCCCGCGCGGCAGGGCGATGGCCATGACCGCCTCCCCCACGCGCCAGGCGCTGCCCTCCCCCACCTCGTCGACGACCCCGGCCGCGTCCATCCCCGGCACGTACGGCGGCCGCAGGTGCTCCACGGGCTGACCGCCCGCGCGCAGCAGGGTGTCCGTGGGGCTGACGGCGACCGCCCTGACCCGGATCCGCACCTCTCCGGGGCCGGGGTGGGGGTCCGGCACCTCGTGGACGGCGAGGACCTCGGGCCCTCCGAACGTCTCGACTCCGATGACTCGCATGCCCGTTCCAACCCCGGGGCGCCCGCACCCATTCCGGCCCCGCACCGATGCCGTTCCGATGCCGTTCCGATGCCGTCCTGACATGCGGGTGAGGATCCCGTCACACCGTTGCGGCCCCGCCGGTCCGGGGCCATGCTGAGGGCGGGTCCCACCGCACCACGAAGGGGAGCACCATGGCACCGACAGACTTCATCACCCTTCCCGTCTCGGACCTGGAGAGATCGAAACGGTTCTACTCCTGTCTCGGCTGGCGCCTGCACCCCGCGTTCGAGGGCACCGGCGCCGGGACCGTCGAGATCCGCGAGGACGAGCACGTCATGGTCCTGAGCGAGGACCGCCACCTGCGCCTGGTGGGGCCCGGGACCCCCGGCACCCCGGCCGACGCCTCCGTCGTCAACGCGCTCAGCGTCGACTCCCCCGACGAGATCGACGTCATCGTCGACCGCGCCGTCCGCGCCGGCGGGACCGAGGGCGACGCCCAGGACTACGGCTTCCTGCGCTCGCGCTGCTTCCGGGACCCCGACGGCCACCAGTGGGAGATCCTGTGGGTCGATCCCGCGGCGGCCTCCGTCCGCGCCGCCCGCCGGCGGTGACCGCGGGCACGGAGGAGCCCGGTCACCACGGGTGACCGGGCTCCTGTCCGCCTCGGCGGCTCAGGTGCTCACTTCTCGGAGACGGCCGCCGCGAGCCGCTCGAGGGAGTGCTCCAGGGCGCCCTCCTCGAAGAGCGGGAAGGACACGGCCTTCCTGGCGTCCGGGGTCGCGTGCTCCCACGAGTAGGTCTCGGTGACCAGCGTAGCGCCGGGGCCCTGGGGCTCGAGCTCCCAGATCCACTCCCAGCCCTCCAGCTCGGCGCCCTGCGGCTTGGGCTTCCAGGCGAGGAGCTTGTTCTCGTCGTAGCCGGAGACGGTGTTCTCCATGACGTAGTCGCCGCCCATGTGCTCGCCGTTCATGTTCATCACGAACACCTGGCCGACCTTCTGGATGCGCTGGTCGTCGCCGGAGACGACCGTGCCGGAGCCGTCGATCTGCCGGTGGCGCGAGGGCAGGCTGAGGACGTCGAAGATGGCGTCGGCGGGGGCGTCGATGACGCGGCTGGCGGACAGGCTGTTCTCGGACACGGGTGGTTCCTCTCGTCGGCAACAGTACGGCCCCACCGTAGGCAGACGGGACCGGTCCCTGGCCAGGGCTGTCCGCTCCCCGCGTAGCCGGGCCCCGGCCCGTGCGCTCAGCTCGGCCCCGCGCCGACGCCCTGCGGCTCCGCTGCCAGTGCCGCAGGCAGCCGGGGTGCTCGACGCCGTGGACGGAGGCGGCCGCCCGGGCGGACCGGGTCAGTAGGGCTGCTGGGACGGGTCCACCTGCTCGATCCACGCCAGCACCCCGCCCTCGAGGTGCGCGACGTCGGTGCGGCCCGCGGCGCGCAGGAGGTGCAGGGCCCGCTCGGAGCGCGCCCCGGCCTTGCAGTGCAGCAGCACCCGGCGGCCCGGGGCGATCCGGGCGAGGGCCTCCCCGGACTCGAACCGGTCCAGCGGGAGCAGTCGTGCGCCCGGGATCGCCGCGAGCCGGGCCTCGTAGGGCTCCCGGACGTCGACGAGCTCGAAGTCTGCGGCGCCGCGCTCCCGGGCCGCCAGCAGCTCCGCGAGCTCGGGGGCCGTCACGGTGGGGACGCCTCCCGGCTGCGGGCCGGGCGCCGGGCAGGCGGGGGCGTTGTCGCCGGCCGCCGCCAGGGTGGTCACGGGCGCGCGGCCCGGCGTGGGCACCAGCGGGATCTCCCACCAGCGCGCCGAGAGGGCGTCGTAGGTGGCGACCCGGCCGAGCATCGTGGTGCCGATCCCGGTGACCAGCTTGACGGCCTCGACCGCCATGGCGGTGCCCAGCAGCCCCGGCAGCACGCCGAGCACCCCGGCCTCGGCGCAGCTGGGCACCGTTCCCGGCGCCGGGGGCACGGGGTAGAGGTCGCGGTAGGTGGGCCCGTGTGCGCCCCAGAACACCGAGTACTGGCCGTCGAAGCGCAGGATCGAGCCCCACACGTGCGGGACACCGGCCAGCTCGCACGCGTCGGAGACGAGGTAGCGGGTCTCGAAGTTGTCCGTGCCGTCCAGGACGAGGTCGTATCCGGCGAGGACCTCCTCCGCGCTGTCCGCGGTGAGCCGCTCGCGGTGCTCCACGACGCGCACCAGCGGGTTGAGGTCGGCGATCCGCGCGGCGGCCGAGGCGGTCTTGGGCGCCCCGAGGGTCCCCTCGCCGTGGATCACCTGGCGCTGCAGGTTGGAGGCGTCCACGTCGTCGTCGTCGACGACACCGAGGGTCCCGACGCCCGCGGCGGCGAGGTAGAGCAGGGCCGGGGAGCCGAGACCGCCCGCGCCCACGCACAGCACCCGGGCGTTCTTGAGCCGCCGCTGGCCCTCCTCGCCGATCTCGGGGACGATCAGGTGGCGGGCGTAGCGGCGCAGCTCGGCGTCGGTGAGCTCCGCGGCGGGCTCGACGAGCGGGGAGATGTCCACGGCGCTCAGGCGTCCAGTCCGACCCACTCGGTGGAGCCGTCCGCGAACCGCTGCTCCTTCCAGATGGGCACCTCGGTCTTGATCCGGTCCACGAGCGCGTCGCAGGCGGCGAACGCGAGCTTGCGGTGGGCGGCGGCCACGGCGGCCTCCAGGGCGGAATCCCCCACGCGCAGGTGGCCGACCCGGTGGGCGGCCCAGATCCGCACCCCGGGGAACTCCTCGGCGACCCGGCGGGCCACGTCCTGGACGGCCCGGTCCGCGCCGGGGTGGCAGGTGTAGTCGAGGCTGGTGACGGGGCGGCCGCCGTCGTGGTCGCGGATGACACCGCTGAAGGAGACCACGGCGCCGGTGCGCTCGTCCTGCACGGCCTGGACGGCCCGGGCGTGGTCCAGGGGCTCCTCGGTGACGAAGGCGCCGACCACGGCGGTCTCCGCCTGGATCGGTCCGGGTGTGCTCATCGGTCGGTCTCCTCGTGCGGTCGGGGGTCGTGGCGGGGGCCGTCGTGCCCGCGGTCGCGGTGGCCCTCGAGCTGGTCGCAGACGTGGTCGAGGATCGGCTCGAGGACCTTCAGCCCGTCCCAGACCCCGCCGGTGGAGCCGGGGAGGTTGACCACGAAGGTGGCGCCGCTGACCCCGGCGTGCCCGCGGCTGAGCACCGCCAGGGGGGTGGTCCTCCGGCCCTCCGCCCACAGTGCCTCCATGATGCCGGGCAGCTCGCGGTCGAGGAAGGGCCGGGTCATCTCGGGGGTGAGGTCGTCCGGGCCGAGGCCGGTCCCGCCGCTGGTGACGACCACCCGGGGGCGGTCCGCGGGGGCCCGGGTCACGAGCAGCCGCTCGAGCTCGGCGCGCACGTCCTCGCCGTCGGCCACCACGAACGGACCTTCGACCTCGAAGCCGTGGGAGCCGAACCAGTCGGCGGCGATCCGCCCGCTCCGGTCCTGGTAGACCCCGGCGGCGGCGCGGGTGGAGGCGACGATGACGGCGGCGCTCCTCATGCGGCGTCCCCGTCGGTCCGCGCCCAGTCCCCGGACTTGCCGCCGGACTTCGCGAGCACCCTGACCCGGTCGATCTCGGCGAGCCTGTCCACGGCCTTGATCATGTCGTAGAGGGTCAGGGCGGCCACCGAGGCCGCGGTCAGCGCCTCCATCTCCACGCCGGTCACCCCGCGCGTGCGCACCGTCGCGGTGATCCGCACGCCGTCCGCCAGCCGCTCGAAGTCCACGGTCACCTTGCTGATCGGCAGCGGGTGGCACAGCGGGACGAGCTCCGGGGTCCGCTTGGCCGCCATGATGCCGGCCACCCGGGCCACCGGCAGGGCGTCCCCCTTGGGGAGGTCCGCGGCGAAGACCTGCTCGACGACGTCGGGGCGGGTGCGCAGCGTGGCCGTCGCGGTGGCCTCGCGGGTGGTCGCGGCCTTGTCGGAGACGTCCACCATGTGCGCGGACCCGTCCGCCCGGACGTGTGTGAGGCTCTGCTGCTGCTCGGTCATGTCGGTTCGGTCCCCTTCGGCTCTCCCGGATGGTGCGTCCCTCCCATTCTGGCCCACCCCAGGACCGCCGCCGGCTCGGACCGGAACCGTGCGCCGGTCGCGTCATGCCCTAGCCCCTCGCCGGGCTCGGTGCCAGCTCGGCGGGACGCGACCACGATGCCGTGGCGCCACCCGCCCAGCCCGAGGAGCACAGCATGACGGACGAGCACTCCGGCGACCTCGAGGAGCTGGCGGTCAACAGCTGCTGGGACCTGCTCCGGGACGCGGGCGTCGGCCGCCTCGCCGTGTGGGTGGAGGACCACCCGGACATCCTCCCGATCAACTTCGTGGTGGACCACGGGACCCTCGTCCTCCGCTCGGCCGAGGGGACGAAGGTCGCCGGGGCCCTCACCGGCGTCCCCGTGGCGGTGGAGATCGACGGGTACGACGAGCCCGCCGGGAAGGCGTGGAGCGTGGTGGTCAAGGGCCGCGCCGAGCGCATCCAGCAGGTCCAGGAGCTCGCGGACACCCTCGACCTCCCGCTGTTCCCGTGGCAGGCGGGGCGCAAGGGCATCTTCGTCCGGGTCGTGCCGTCCCTCGTGACCGGTCGCCGGTTCCCGGTCGCGGACCCGGAGGTGTGGCGCCCCCCGCTGTCGGCGGTGCGGCGCTCCCCCGCCGAGTGAGCGCCCGGACGCCGCGGTCCCTGCCAGGACCGTGCCGAAGCTAGCCTGGCCGGATGGACCGACCGACCCTCCGCCCTCCCGGCGACCTCCGACCCGGCGCGCACCCCGACGTGCGCCTCGACGTGCGCGACGACGGGGCTCCGGACGGGGAGCCCGTCCTGCTGCTGCACGGCTTCCCGCAGGACGGCACGAGCTGGTCCGGGGTCGCGCCCGTGCTGCGGCGCGCCGGCCTGCGCACGCTGGTGCCCGATCAGCGCGGCTACTCCCCCGGCGCCAGGCCCCCGGGCCGCCGCGCCTACCGGCTCGAGCTGCTCGTCCAGGACGCCGTGGCGCTGCTGGACGCCGCCGGGCTGGAGCGCGCGCACGTCGTCGGCCACGACTGGGGCGGGATCGTGGCGTGGGCCCTCGCGGCCCACCGGCCGGAGCGGACGGCGTCCCTGACGGTGGCCTCGGTCCCGCACCCCCGGGCGCTCGCGCGCTCCCTGCCCCGCTCGCCGCAGGCGCTGCGCTCGGCCTACGTCGGGGCCTTCCAGCTGCCCCGGGTCCCGGAGGCGCTGCTCGCCCCGCGCCTCGAGCAGCTCCTGCGCCGCTCCGGTCTGCCCGCCGCGGAGGCCGCCCACTACGCGGTCCGGATGCGGGAGCCCGGCGCGCTCACCGGCGCCCTGAACTGGTACCGCGCCCTGCCGCTGTCCCGGCTGCGCACCGGACCGGTGGACGTGCCGACCACGTACGCGTGGGGCGCCCGGGACCCCGCCCTGGGCCGGCGGGCCGCGGAGCTCACGGCCGAGCACGTGCGGGGCCCCTACCGGTTCGTGGAGCTGGACGCCGGCCACTGGCTGCCGGAGACCCGGGCCGAGGAGCTGGCGGGACTGGTGCTCGAGCGCGTCGGCGGGGCCGCGAACACTCCGTAGCGGCTCAGCCCCGCGGGGAGGGTCCCTCGGACGGCGCGTCCTCGCGCCGGCGCCGGGGGGTCCCCGCGATGCGCAGCGCGGCCTGGACCGCCAGCAGCGCGAACGCCGCGTAGTAGATCCCCACGGAGGGGTAGAGCTGGGGGACGGTGCCGTTCCAGCCCACCAGGGTGAGCACGAACAGGACGCCGCCGAGCACGAGCAGCCCGAGGTGCGCGGTGCCGAAGGCACCGCGCTCGCCGCGGCGGGCGAGGAAGATCGCCAGGACGGCGAAGAAGATCGGGAAGAGCATCTGACCCACCACGGTGATGCCGTTCTGGTGGTACTCGTAGCGGCCGAGCGCCTGGATCACGGCGGTGGCGGCGAGGAGCAGCGAGGCGAGCAGGGACGTCATGGGGACCTGTTCTGTGCGATCGTCCGGGCGGGGCGCGGACCAGTCTAGCGAGCGGCGGGGACACCGCCGCGACGCCCCGGACCCGGCTGGAGCCGTCCCGGCGGTGGTGCGGTCCTGCGGTTCCGCGGGCCGGGCGCGCACCGGATCAGTCGAGCAGCACCAGCTCCACCGGGGTACCCGCCGGCAGCTCGGCCCCGCCCGCCGGCACGAGTGCGAGGGCGTTGGCCCGGGCCGCGGCGGCCAGCAGGTGGGAGCCGGGCCCGCCCGCCATCCGCACCGTGGTGCCGTCCCAGACGGCTCGGCGCGCCTGGGTCCGCCCGGGCAGCGGCCGGACGGCCTCCGCGAGGGGCCCTGTGCGCCGGGCCCGCGGCGCCGGGGCCCCCACGGTCTCGGTCAGGGCGGGGCGGAGGAACATCTCGAAGGACACGAGGGTGCTGACGGGGTTGCCGGGGAGGCAGACGAAGGGCACGCCGCCCGGCGCCGCGAGGCCCTGCGGTCCCCCGGGCTGCATGGCGACGTGCACGAACTCGCCGTGGGGCGCGAGCACCTGCCGGACGACCTCGTAGGCGCCCTCGCTGACCCCGCCGGAGGAGACGAAGAAGTCGGGCCTCCGCGCGGTGTCCTCCGCCAGGCGTGCCGCGAAGGCGCCGGCGTCGTCGGAGACCAGGTGGGCGCCGACCACCTCCACGCCCGCCTCCGCGAGCTGGGCGCGCAGGATCGCCGCGTTCGCGTCGAAGATCTGGGCCGGGCCGCGTGCGGCGCCGGGCGCCACGACCTCGTCGCCCGTCGTGTACAGCACGGCCCGGGGGCGGGCGCGCACGGTCAGCTCCGCGCACCCCAGCGCGGCCGCGAGCCCGATCCGGGCGGGGGTGAGCCGCTGCCCCGCGACCAGCGCCGTGTCCCCGGCGACGACGTCCTCGCCCGCGCGGCGGACGAACCTCCCGGCCGGCTGGCCCGCCGGGAGCCGCAGGCGCGTCCCCGGGGCCGGGAAGCCCCCCGGCAGCGACTCCTCGACGGGCACCACGGCGTCCGCACCGGACGGCAGGGGCGCGCCGGTCATGACGGGGGCCGCCTCCCCGGGACCGAGCGGGCCGGGGACGTGGCCGGCGGGCACGGGGGCGACGACGACGAACGGGGTGCGCCCGTCCTCCCCGGGCGCCGTCCGGCTGTCGGCGGCGCGGATCGCGAAACCGTCCATCTGGGAGTTGTCGAAGGGCTGCAGGCTCAGGGGCGCCACGAGGTCCTCGGCCAGGACCCGGCCCGCCGCGGCCGCCAGCGGCACGGTCTCCGTCCGGGCGCGGACGCCACGCAGGGCCTCCGTGACCGCGCGGCGGTGCTCGTCGACGCTGCGGACCGGGTGCTGCGCGTGCCTGCTCATCCCTCCAGCGTAGGTGCCGGGGCGCGTCCGTCCTGGCAGGATCGGGGCCATGATGCGACGGGATGTGGAGCACACGCCGGACGGCCGGTGGATCGTGGTGGACGGTCGGCGGTGGCGCCGCCAGGACCCCGGGCTGCCCGAGGACGTCGCGGCCCGGCTGAAGTCCCACCTGGGCCGGGCCCGGGCGGCCGTCCGCACGGTGCGGCGGGACGGCACGGAGGAGGAGCTGCGGGCTGTGCGGGACCGCGTGGGGATCGCCAAGCTGGGCCTCGGTGAGCGCGGCACGCCGTGGTGGGAGCAGTCGCCCGCCGAGCGGGAGGCCCGGTGGACGGATGCTCTCGCGCGGCTGGACGAGCAGGCCCCGCCGGAGCCGGCGTGACGCCGTACGGCGCCCGGGGCGTTCTCGGCATGCTGGGGACTGATTACACTGGGCGGACCATTCCGGCACGCCGAGCACCGTGCGGGCCGGAGACGACCACCGAGGCGGTGACATGAGTGTTTCCCTGGGACTGCCGCGGCT